>JAISXP010000015.1 GCA_031270465.1 Tannerella sp.
GTCACGGTCTCGGCCTCGAACACGAGCAGCCGCATCGACCGGAAAATCATCATCCCTTCCGAACGGCACGTAAAGTCTTCGACCAACGGCATCGATCTGTTGCAACAACTGATGCTTCCTCGCGTGACGGTAAATCTCGCCCTCAACGAAGTGGCTGTTGCCGGCGGCGGCGAACTGCAACTGCGCATCAACGGTGTCAAGGTCGAGCGTGAAGACATTCTCGCCCTGCAGCCGGCCGACATCATCCGCATCGAGTTTCACGACAGCCCGGGACTGAGGTACGGAAATGCCGAAATCGTGCTCGACTACATCGTGCGCCGTCCCGATACGGGCGGCGACTTCGGCATAAACCTGAGCGACGGACTGACTGCCGCGTGGGGAAACAATTTCGTCAACGGCAGGGTAAATCACCGGAAATCGGAATTTTCCGTCAACTATGGTATCAGTCATCGCGACTTCTATCAGATGTGGCGCGACAATGAAGAGACTTTCACCTTTGCCGACGGCTCCGTGCTGCGGAGAAGGGAAAAGGGCGAACCGGATCATGCGGAGATGTATTGGCAAAACCTGAACGGAAAATACAACTATCAGGACGACCGGAAAATATTTAACGCCTCTTTTCGCCTCTATGCCAACCGGCAGCCGCACTGGGACTACAAGGGCGTGCTGTATAATGTGGAAGACCCGTCGGACGCCGTCGAAATGATTGACCGTACGGCCGGCCGGGAAAGCCGTCCCGCGCTCGATCTCTACTATCAGCACAATCTGCCCAAAGACCAGACTCTGGTGCTCAATGCTGTCGGAACGTACAACCGCACGGACAACACGCGCATCTACAGGGAAAGCCGCAACAATACGACGCTGACTGACGTACACAACCGTGTCGATGGGAAAAAATATTCCTTCATCGGCGAGGGTATCTACGAAAAGAAACTGGGCGAGAAACGCCTCAGCGCCGGAATCCGTCATTCACAATCCGTCGCAAACAATTCATACCGCAACGGACATCATTACGAAACGGAGATGGGGCAGATGGAAACATTTCTGTACGGCGAATTTAAGGGCAACATTCACAAACTGGACTACACGCTCGGCGCAGGCGTCACCCGCTCGTATTTCGAACAGGGGGATGTGAGCGGCTACCGGTACTACACCTTCAACCCGCGCATCGTCCTGTTCTACACGCTTCCCGGACAAGCGTCCATCCGTTTGAGGAGCGACATCAGCAACTCGTCGCCGTCTCTGTCCAATCTGAGCGCCGTCGAGCAGATAGTCGATTCCCTGCAAATCATGCGGGGAAACCCCGACCTCAACCCCTTTCTGCGTTACCGCTCGCGGCTCACTTACGAATACAGGAAAGGCATCGTATATTTCAATTTGCAGGGACAGTACGAATATCATCCCGACGTCATCATGGAAGAAAAACGGCTCGAAGGCGACAAGATTGTCCAGACATGGAACAATCAGAAAGACTGGCAATGGCTCGGAGGCGGAATCAATCTGCGGATAGGTCCGGTAGCAAACATGTTCGAACTCTCCGTAACAAGTCAGATAAATCACTACATCAGCAACGGAAACACCTATCGGCATCACTACACTAACTGGTACAACAACGTGGAAGGCACCTTCACGTATAAAAGATTCCTTGCCGTGGCAGAACTGGAGACATCGTGGGACAGGTTTTTCGGCGAAACGATGAACGGAGGCGAAAACATCCACTCCGTCATGCTCGGATACAGGCACAAGAACCTGTCCGCCTTCGCGGGAATGTTCAACCCTTTTGTGGACAATTACAAACAGCGTACCGAAAACTGGTCGGAACACGCCTCATACAAAAAAGTGAACTACCTCAACGAATCTTCGCGCATGTTACTGTTCCGGCTGACATACAACTTCTCGTTCGGACGCTCGTCCGACGCCATACAAAAGCGGCTGAACAATGCCGATGACGATTCGGGCGTAATGAATGTCAAGAAATGACAAAACGTCCTTTGGCATTCCGGACACCTTTTGAGGCTTTAATAAGACCTTTTTTGCCTTTATTACCTGCCAAACAGGCTTTATCAATACCTTTTTTGGCTTTATCGGGATGCTTTTTGGCTTTATGAAGACCTTTTTTGGCTTTGCGTCAATCTTCCGAAGGTATTTTCGCTGCTTTTTTTATTCCTGCGCACCGGTTTTCCGCGGGCGACCGATAGCAAAACGCTTCTTCAACTCGTCGTACACGGGCTGCGCGCCGGCGACATTGTCGCGTGCAGCCTGCTTGACGGCATTGTAGAAGGTAAGCGCCTGCGTGAAGGCTTCATTGCCGGCAAGCATCACCGTGTCTTCCACTTCGCGGGTGATCTGTTCCAGGCGCGAGACTGCCACTCGAAGGTTGACGGCATCGGCAAGGTCAACATTCAGCTCGGACAGGTTGAAGTACGAAGGACAAAACTGCGGATTGATCGCCGCCAGTTCGCCCGTCTTTTCGACCAGCGCCAGCGATTTGTCGCCCATCTTGAGAATCGTTCTGCGGGCATCCGTCGTGAGAGGGTTCAGATACGGACGAAGAGGCTTCATGGCTTCGTCGAGTTTGTTCAGGAACTGATCGATCAGTTCCTTTGGAATGGTCTGTGAATGAATGTTACTCATATTTTTTCAGTTTAACAGTTTATTTATTCGATTTTTTTGTTGCAAAGTTAGTATTTTTCCATCGTGCAATGAAAATTTTTACGAAAAAAAATTGCGACGGGCAAATATTTCTTCCTGTGCAGGTGCATTTGACTGTGTCGATTTTCAATTCAGACTGTCATCCGCGAACGTGCGGTCAAACCATACAGCGTATGCTCGAACTTCCGTGAACTTTTTCGCGACGAAATTCATCCGCCGGATAATAAAATTTCATATCTTTGTGACCGGCGCGACGCCCGGATAAACAGAGAAAAAGTGATTATTAAAACTATTATTCATTTTTGAAAAATAAAACAGCAATGAAAAAGACAATTTTATTATTAGCAATTGCTTTAATGGCAATATCTTGTGGTCAAGGCGAAGGTATTAATAAGCTTAACAAAGCATATACCAGCACATTAAATGTCTTCGATTATCTTCATGACTATTCCAAATACCCACAAGGATGGTACATAGTCAGCAAAATAAAAAAGAGTTTCATATCCGAGATAGATTATGATATATACGGAAATGAAAAACCAAAAAAAAAGAAGATACCGGTATATATGGTGTATTATTCCACTATTACCAAATACAAGGATGGCATACAAGTTGTGTCTCCCTGGGAAAAATATTTGGTTAAAGAATACAGGGCCCTGAAAATCCGAGTAGGCGACGTTGTAACCCGAGATGGAAAAAAGATAACCTTTCGCATGGATCCTATTATCTTAGCATCTCCAACGCGTGTTGAGTATACTCCTCCAACGGAACCATTTATAGGGAAGTACATATACGATAGAAAAGGAAACCCCGAGAATCAAAAACTGATTTCTCAAGGGAAAATTCTTGATTACGCTCGCTACCACAAAGAAGGGATAAAGGGCCCTCTCTGCATAGTCAGCCATGTAAACGCTGGAGCACCCGGAGGAGATCCTATTGTTTCTTACGTAAATAAATACGGGCTCTTGCAAAGTAGCAATTTTCCACATAATTTGGTCTCCGCCTCTAACTTGAAATGCTATGATGTAATAGAGATACAATGGGAAGGCCGCAAGATGAGGTTCAAAAAACTGCCGTTCTACGCAACAGATCGGCCAAAATAACATCCAAGTCAAAGAAATGAACTTGACAGCCTGAAACACGAAAGGCGGAGCGAACAGGATACCTTTGCAAGGGTGGAGATGCTTTCCGAATCGCTGTACCTGCTCGAATACTTAGACCTGAACAGCCGCACTTTTTCCTGGGAACGCAACGGGAAAATAAACCTGTTCATTCTGAAAATTCTGAAATTATGTAACCCGTCGGCGTCCAGTCTTGAAGGAAGAGAGTATCAGCGTCAGCGCGCCGTCGCTGGTGATGTTGTTAGCTGTTCCGAAACTGTCCTGCAGGGCGAAGACGCTCAGCAGGAGAGCGGTCGCCATCTCGTCGAAACCCAGCAGTGCCTGGATCAGTCCCAGCGACGCCACAACCGTTCCTCCGGGCAGGCCGGGCGCTCCGATGGCGAATATGGCCAGCAGCAGGGTAAACAGCGCCAGGGTATCTATCGAAGGAATGGAACCGTAGAGCATCTGCGAAATGACGATCACTAAGAAGACGATGTTCAGCACCGACCCGCAAAAGTGGATATTCGCAAAGAAAGGGATGGCAAAGCCGCGCACATCGTCGTCCAGCACATCGCTTTTTTTTGCCGCCTCGATGGCCACTCCCAGCGAAGCGGCCGACGACTGCGTACCCATTGCCGTGAGTACCACCGGACCGTAATGCTTCAGCACGCGCCACGGGTTTTTCCTCGAATAGAGACCCGCCACCACGTAACTGAACGCTACCCACAGCACATTGCACAAAATCGTGATGAGGATAAACACCGCGAAAAACGGCAACTGCGAATTGACAGTCCCCTCGTAGCTCAGTATGCTGAAATTGAAAAACACGAAAAACGGCAGAATCGGTATCAGTATCCGGGTTACCATCGCACTGACGATGTCCTGAAACTGATACAGCAGTTTTTCGATCTTTTCCGCATTTGTCCACACGACTGCCAGGCCGACAGTCAGCGCCAGCGTCAGTGCACTCATGACGGACATCAGCGGCGGAATGTCCAGACGGAATATCATTTCCGGCAGTTCCTTTACGGCGGGCGACGTCTTCAGGTCGAAAAGCGAAATGCTGCCGTACCCCGCAAATATGGCAAAGACTGCGGTAATGACCGACGATACGTAGGCCAGCAGCAGCGATATGCCCAGTATCCCGGAAGCATTCTTCTTCATCCGTGTGACGGAGGGCGTGACAAAACCGAATACGATCAGGGGGACGAGAAAAAAGATTACCTGTCCCAGCACATGTTTCAGCGGCAAAATGATGCCCACTACCCTTTCGTCGGCAAACTGGCCTGCAACCAATCCTGCCACCACGGCAAGAAACAGCCTGAACGCCATATTTGAAAAAAACTTTTTCGTTCCCATACTTTTTTTTACAGTTCAAAAAATCAAAAATTCAAAGGTCTGATGTCTTGTTGTTATACTTGCTTTCCGGGATTACTTTTTCACACGGTAATCCAGTGCGGGAGCTCTGTCGCCCAGCAGCGGTTCGTATTTGAAGTCCCGGCCGCGCCGGTTTTCAAATTCGGCTTTTGCTCCGGCCAGCAGTTTCGGATTTGTATAAAGTTCGATGGCTGTCAACGCAAATACTTTGGCGGCGTTGATGAGGCTTTTCGTGCCGATGGTAGTCCCGCCCGAGGCTGCGTTTTGCCAGCTGTGTCCGGCGCTGCCCGGAATAAAGGCTGCGGTGCCGAAACTGACGGTCGGCACGTTCCAGCTGACATCGCCCACGTCGGTCGAGCCACCGCCCGTCGACGGTCTTTCGTCCGCCAGCGGTCTGACGGTTGTCACCTGCCCAAGGATGCTGTCGTGTTCATTCAGCCCGCGGACTATCTCGCGGGCGAAGGCAAGTTCGCGCGCATCATACGTAACTCCACCGACTGTTTCGAGTTTGCTCTGCACCAGTTCGGAGAGTGTACGGTTGTTCAGCAGTTCGTAGAATCCGGCTATCGTTTCGGACTCAACCGCGGTCTGTGTTCCCCGGGCTGCTCCTTCGGCGGCCTGTCCGACCCATTCGACAAGTTTTTCCAGCACATCACGCTTCGGACTGCGGATATAGTATGACACTTTGGCATAGTCGGGCACCACGTTCGGCGCTTCGCCTCCGTTCACTATCACGTAATGGATGCGCGACGAGATGGGTACATGCTCGCGCAGCAGGTTGACCATATAGTTGAACGCTTCCACGCCGTCGAGAGCCGAACGTCCCCTGTCGGGACTGCCTGCAGCATGTGCGGCGACGCCGCGAAAGACGTAGTCGATCATCACGATGGCTGTCCCCGTGCCTACGCTCACTCCGTTGCCGGTTGACGGATGCCAGTCAAGCACGACATCCACGCCTTTGAAAAGCCCTTCGCGCACCATGTAGACCTTTCCTCCTCCTCCTTCTTCGGCCGGCGTCCCGAAGACCTTGATCGTGCCTGCATGGTTGTTTGCCTGTAACCACTGCCTGATGGCGACAGCTCCCGCTATGGAGCCCACTCCGAAGACGTTATGCCCGCAGGCATGTCCGTTGCCGCCTTCCACAAGCGCCTTGCGATAGGGCACGGTGTCCTGCGACAGGCCGGGAAGCGCATCGAACTCGGCAAGAATACCGATCACCGGACTGCCCGAACCGTACGTGGCCACGTAGGCGGTAGGCATGTCGGCAACACCCGACTCGACCGTGAAACCGTTCTCTCGCAAATGCTGCTGATGCTCGCCGCTGCTCTGCGTCTCGAGGAATCCAAGTTCGGGATGACTCCAGATCAGTTTCTGCAACCTGTCGTACGTACCGAATGACCTGTCTATATATGCGATTGCCGCATTGTCCAACGGGTCGCTCTTTCTTTTTTTCTGACCGTATGCAGCAGGAAAAAGCACTGCCATACTGATAATCGTAATAAATATTCGCTTCATGTTTCAATTTTTTTTTGACGGCACAAAGATAGTCCTGTTTTGCATTTCCCGAAATACCCTGTTTATGGTATTTTCTACACACAAAATCATGCCTCGTACAGTAATAAACTTGAGCGCATGAAAGACTGAATCAAAATATTTTCCCCATCCCTTTCTCTCCTTTCCCGATTAAATGCTATCTTTGCACGCAATTTTAACGTTTTGAAGATTCTGAATCTTTCCGAGTTGGTAATGCTATATGCTGCCCACCCGCAGGTAAAAGCCATCTGTTCTTTGGCAGAAAGAAAGGACAGGCGACAGACAATTTCATTGAAAGGAATAAAAGGGTCGGGAATGGCAATGACGACAGCCTCGCTTTTCATGAAGCGTGGAGGGTGTTTTTTGTGCATTCTCGACAGCGCCGAAGACGCAGCCTATTTCTACAACGACCTCGCGCAGATGACCGGAGGCAAGCGCGTCCTTTTCTTTCCGTCCGCCTGGCACCGGCATATCAAATACGGACATCACGATGCGGCAAACGAAATTCTCCGTACCGAGACGCTCATGACGCTTTATGGCGACAGACAGCCCGATGCCGTCATCGTCACCTTTCCCGACGCGCTGGCTGAAAAAGTGTCATCCGGCGAAACGCTCCAGGCAAACACCCTCCAGATACATGTCGGCGAAACGGTCGACAGCCTGTTCGTCGCCGACATGTTCGATACGCTGGGGTTCGAACAGACGGACTACGTCTACGAACCGGGACAGTATGCCATACGCGGCAGCATCATGGATGTCTTCTCTTTCTCGAACGAATATCCGTACCGCATTGACTTCTTTGGAAACGAGGTTGAAAGCATTCGCACATTCGACATCGACACGCAGTTGTCCAAAGAAAAGCTCGACGCCGTCACCATCGTTTCCGAAATAAACCGGAACGGCCAGGCCAAAGTGTCGCTGCTCAGCCTCCTGCCCGAAGACGCTTTCATCGTTGCGCCCGACCCGGCATGGTGTGCGGAACGAATCGACAGTCTGTGGCACGATGAACCTGTCACCGGCGAAGCGGAATCGTTCGCTTCCATCGAAGACATGCGCGGGATGCTGATGAACAAAACGGAATTTGTCGAATCCATCGCATCTTTCAACCGGATACAGACGGGCGACAAGGCGTCCGGCGCATCCGTCGCCGTCGTATCCTTCGACAGCGAACCGCAGCCGCTGTACCAGAAAAACTTCGACATGGCAAGCCACTCGTTTCGCGAATACCTCGACAGGGGATATACTCTGTACCTTTCGACCGACAACCCCAGACAGGCCGAACGTCTGCGCGACATCTTCAGGGACAGAGGGGACGAAATCCCCTTCACACACGTAGACAAAACCTTACATGCCGGATTCATCGACAATACGGCGAAGATGTGCATCTTTACCGACCATCAGATTTTCGGGCGATACCACAAGTACAGTCTTGCGAGCGACAATGTGCGCAACGGGAAAATGATGCTTTCGCTGAAAGAACTGAATCAGTTTGTGACAGGCGATTTCATCGTGCACGTCGACCACGGCATCGGACAGTTCGGAGGTCTTGTCCGTACCGAAGTGAACGGACGGCTGCAGGAAGCCGTCAAACTCATATACCGTAACAGCGACATTGTCTTTGTCAGCATCCATGCGCTGCACAAGCTTTCCAAATACAGGGGAAAAGACGGCGAACCGCCCGTACTGAACAAACTTGGCAGCGGCACATGGGAACGCATGAAAGACCGTACGAAGAAAAAAGTCAAAGACATCGCCCGCGACCTGATTCGCCTCTACGCCCTGCGGCGGCAGGAGAAGGGCTTTGCTTTCAGTCCGGACAGTTTTCTTCAGGACGAACTGGAGGCAAGTTTCATCTACGAAGATACGCCAGACCAGATGAAGGCCACCGCCGAAGTGAAGGCCGACATGGAAAGCGACCGCCCGATGGACCGCCTGATCTGCGGCGACGTCGGGTTCGGCAAGACGGAAGTAGCCATCCGCGCCGCTTTCAAGGCCGTGGCCGACAACAAGCAGGTAGGCGTGCTCGTCCCCACTACCGTGCTCGCCTTCCAGCATTTCAAAACCTTCACCGAGAGGCTGAAAGATTTCCCCTGCACAGTCGACTACATCAGCCGCGCACGCTCGGCTCCCGACGTCAAGAATATACTGAAACGGCTGAAAGACGGCAAACTGGACATCCTGATCGGTACGCATCGACTGGTGAGCAGCGACGTCGTCTTCAAGGAACTGGGACTGCTCGTCATCGACGAGGAACAGAAATTTGGCGTGGCGGTCAAGGAGAAACTCCGCCGCATGAAGACGAACGTCGACACGCTGACCATGACGGCAACACCCATCCCGCGCACGCTCCAGTTCTCGCTGATGGGTGCGCGCGACCTGAGCAACATTCATACACCCCCACCTAACCGCTATCCCGTGCAAACGGAGGTGCAACGCTTCAACGCAGATATCATCCGCGAAGCCATCGAGTTCGAGATGAGCCGCAACGGACAGATTTTCTTCATCAACAACCGCATACAGAATATCGCCGAGATAGAGAAATTTGTCCGCCGCGAAGTCCCCGACGCGCGCGTCGCCATCGGACACGGGCAGATGGAACCGGACAAACTGGAAAAAATCATCCTCGACTTTGTCAATTACGAATATGATGTGCTGATTTCTACCACTATCGTCGAAAACGGCCTCGACATACCGAACGCGAACACCATCATCGTGAACGACGCCCACCGGTTCGGCCTCTCGGAACTGCACCAGTTGCGCGGGCGCGTCGGACGAAGCAACCGCAAGGCGTTCTGCTATCTCCTCTCTCCGCCTCTTTCGTCGCTCACATCCGAATCGCGTCGCCGCCTGCAGGCCATCGAAAACCTGTCCGAGCTCGGCAGCGGCATCCACATTGCCATGCAAGACCTCGATATACGCGGTGCAGGCAACATCCTCGGCGCCGAACAAAGCGGATTCATCGCTGATTTGGGATACGAAACGTATCAGAAAATCCTCGAAGAAGCTGTCGACGAACTCAAGGTCGACGAATTTGCCGACCTTTTTGTCCCGGCCGACGACACCGGCGACCGCTACGTGCGCGAAACGTTTATCGAAAGCGACCTGGAACTGAGGTTCCCCTCGACCTACATCCCAAACGACGCCGAGCGCGTCAACATCTACCGCGAACTGAACTCGATAAGCGACGACAAGCAACTCGCCGCATTCATCGACAAACTCACCGACCGATTCGGCAAAATCCCGAAAGAAGGCGAAGAACTGATACGCGTCGTCGGCCTGCGCAAATCGGCAAAGAGGCTGGGCATCGAAAGGCTGGCGCTCAAAAACGGCATGATGGCCATCTACCTGCCGTCCGCACCCGGCAGCCTTTACTTCCAGAGCCGGACGTTCGGCAAAATCATCGCCTACGTCAGGGTACATCCCCGTGTCTGCAACTTCCGCGAACAGGGCGGCAAGCGCAGCATCTTCATCCGGAACATCGCCAGCGTAGCCGCCGCCTGCCTCTGTTTTGGAGAAATCGAAAGAATGGAGGCGCTGTGAAAAATAAAAAATTCAAAGATTCAAATGGCATCAACCGTTCAGCCGCACAAAGAAAAGTACGGGATTGTCCTCTTCGCTGCGTTCGGGAAACGGTTTGACGGCGTCTTTGCCCGTTTTGTAGAAGTAGTATTCGCTGCCGTTCGTGTTCAGCGGTTGTATGTCCGTCACGATTCCCGTGCCGAAGAAATCGTCTCTGAAGCCGTCCGTATCGAAGGACGTCCGGCTGTTGCGGTCGAAAACAAACAGGAAGTTCGACTCTCTCGCGATGTTTTCGCAATACGAAGCAATCAGATAGCGGCGGTCGATGCGGACAGGATAGATGCAAAACGGCATTTCGGCGCGGCGGCGACTGTCGAACGCTTCGTGCGCAAGCAGATAAAGCGTGTCTCGCAGGATATTGTCCTTGCCGGCAAACGGCGAATACACGTAGGGCACATTTTCCGATACGGCAAATTCGGGTGCAAAATGACGATGCACGCTGCGGCGTCCCAAGTCCAGATCCGGCAGGTCGAAACATTCCATACTCCTGTCGGCGAGGTCGAAACGCAGCAGTCCGTTCTCGAAAACATTTTCGGACGACAGGCGTTCGAACGTAAACCACAGGGCACCGGCATAGTAAGCGATATGTTTCAGCTTTTGCCCGCCGGCCGGCACGCTCAAATCCTCCTGTCTTCGTTTGATGCCGTCGAATGTGTAAAAATGAACCTGCCGGAAACGGTCGAGTATAATCAACTGCTGCTGCGAATTGATTGCATAGTCGTGAATCCTGCTGTTGTCGTGCAGAGAAATGCTGTTTTGGAAGTTGCCGTTACGGCTGAACCGGTGAATCAGGTTATTACACAACACGAATACATCACGGTCGGAGCAAATCACCTTCTCCGGTCTGTCGATGCGGCATAAGGCATTCGTTTCCAGCGGTACAGCCGTAACCCTGTCGGCGATAGCGGACAGCCGTTCTACCCTGTCGGGATTGTCGCGTGCGTCGGACAGCGGCATACCACCCTGGTGCATACACGATACGACGGCAAAAAACAAAAGGAGAACAGGTGTTTTCACAGGTATTGTCTTCGAACACCTTACCATGCGGCATAGAAAGAAGCCGAATCCGGCGTCAGTAAACTCCTGTTAGCCTCCGGCTGAACCGTGTAATTTGTGTCATCCACATGATCGCGAATCTCGCTTTCGTCAAAGAACAGCGAGTAACACAATATCACCACAAAGAAAGATAATAACAAAGGTTTCATATCCAAACTGTTTTTCTTTATTGATGCATTTTATCTTTTAAACGTTGCATGGCGAAAAAAATTGCATAAAGACGGAAGAAAAAACGCATATTTTTCCCCGAAATACAGCAGGGTGAAAGGTTTTAATCGTATGTTGCTGTATTATAGATTATTATATCAGTGGTTTTGCTTACCGTGCTGGGACAGGTACTGAACGCTGCCAACAGCAACCCTGCGAAGGTGGTAAAAAGCGAGTGAAAACAGTGAACATCTGTTTATCCCGCGTGCAGTATAAGAATAATTGAACAATCATGACGAAATTTATATGCCTGCATGTAATGGCGGTTTAACAAATCCTTCATATATTTGCATCGTTAAATTCAATAATCGGAGATTTCATAACATTATTAATAGAAATTATTTATGCAAACAATTGAAAGTTTTAATTTTGCCAATAAAAAAGCATTTGTGAGGGTAGATTTCAACGTGCCTCTCGACGAAAATTTTAACATCACGGACGACACACGTATCCGTGCAGCGATCCCGACGCTGAAAAAAATCCTGTCCGATGGCGGGAGTTTGATTCTCGGCACGCACCTTGGGCGTCCGGAAGGCGTATCGGACAAGTTTTCGCTGAAACATATTCTGCTGCGTGTATCCGAACAGCTGGGCGTCGACGTACAGTTTGCAAGCGACTGCATCGGTGAAGAAGCAAAAGCAAAAGCAGCCGCCTTGCAACCCGGCGAAGTTCTCCTGCTCGAAAATCTTCGTTTCTACGCGGAAGAAGAGGGCAAACCGCGCGGACTGGCCAAAGACGCTTCCGACGAAGAAAAAAAAGCAGCAAAGAAAAAAGTGAAAGAAAGCCAGAAAGCTTTTACCGAAAGGCTGGCATCGTATGCGGATGTGTATGTGAACGACGCTTTTGGTACCGCACACCGCGCACATGCTTCGACGGCGCTGATTGCCGACTATTTCGACGCCGACCACAAATTGTTCGGCTACCTGATGGAAAATGAACTGAACGCCATTGAAAAAACAATGAAAAGCAGTGTATCGCCCTTCACCGCCATCATGGGAGGATCGAAGGTGTCGTCGAAAATCGAAATCATAGAAAGTCTGCTGAAAAAAGTGAACAACCTGATTATTACCGGCGGCATGACGTATACTTTTACCAAAGCCCTCGGCGGAAAAATCGGCAATTCCATCTGTGAAGACGATAAGCTGGATCTCGCACTCGAACTGCTGAAAAAGGCCGAAGACAACAAAGTGAACCTTATTCTTGCGCTCGACGCCAAAATTGCCGACAAATTCAGCAACGACGCCAATACGAAATATGTCGACGTAAACAAGATACCCGACGGATGGGAAGGCCTCGACATCGGCCCGAAAACGGAAATACGCTATGCCGAAGTGATCAAAAACTCGAAAACCATCCTGTGGAACGGTCCGACGGGAGTATTTGAGTTCGAGAACTTCACGCACGGCTCACGCTCCGTGGCCGAAGCCATCGTCGAGGCGACGGAAAACGGCGCATATTCGCTCGTCGGCGGCGGCGATTCGGTAGCCTGCATTAACAAATTCGGACTTGCCGACAAGGTATCATACGTATCCACCGGTGGCGGCGCTCTGCTCGAAGCCATCGAAGGCAGAATACTGCCCGGCGTGGCAGCCATTCGGGGATAACAGCGATGCGCGTCTCATGTTCGGACGCCCAATCAGAAATTCTGAATCCTGTGCACATAATCATCCCGTGCGCAGAGTTTATTCTTAACAGGGATGCAAGACCTCATCTTGTGTCCCTGTGTATGTTTAATACATCTCCATCCGCTCACAAATGTTTTGCGTACGATTCAAAAACCGGATGAAATCGTCTTTTGATTTCTCTCAAATGCTTTTGACCAGTTCCGAGAAAATAAGCGTCATTTTCTCTGCGGCTTTATTGGCGGCGGCAATCACGTCGTTTCCGTCATTCACGTAGTCGTCGGCAAAATGGTATCCTTCGTTTGTGATGACGGACATGCCGAAAACCCGCAGGCCGGCGTGACGTGCTACGATGACTTCGGGCACGGTACTCATCCCGACGGCATCTCCTCCGGCATGACCGTAGAAGGCGTATTCGGCCGGCGTTTCGAACGAAGGACCGGTCAGTCCGACGTAGACGCCCTTTTTCAGTTCGATGCTGTTTGCCGCGGCAATCGTTTCCGCCTTCAGGATAAATTCGCGGTCGTAGGCACGGGTCATGTCGGGAAAGCGCGTTCCGAAACGTTCATCGTTTACTCCGATCAGCGGGTTGGGAAGCATGTTGATATGATCGCGGATAATCATCAGGTCGCCAACCTTGAATGTCCGGTTGATACCGCCTGCGGCATTTGAAACAAACAGGTTTTTTACGCCAAGACATTTCATTACACGTACGGGAAAAGTTACATCCTGCATCGTGTATCCTTCGTAGTAATGAAACCGCCCTTGCATGGCGAGTACTTTTCTGTCGCCGAGCGTGCCGAAAATCAGGTTTCCACTGTGTCCGGTGGCTGTCGAACGGACAAAGTGAGGGATTTCACCGTAGGGTATGACTGTCGGATTCACGATATGTTCGGCAAGCGTACCCAGTCCGCTGCCCAGAATGATGGCCACGGCAGGCCGTTCGCCCGTTCGCGAAGCCAGATAGTCGGCTGTTTCCTGATAAGTAGTGTTTATATTTGTCATCGAGCTGTCAATTGATATGCCATTCGTTCTGCTTGTGTCAGTATTTCTTCTTCTCCGTAAATTTTTCTGCCGTGCATCAGTATTTTTCCGTCGCATATTACTGTGTCCACACAACTGCCGTTGGCGGCGAACACAAGATTGGAAACAAAGTTGAAATTGGGTTTGAAGGCAGGAATATTCAGGTCAATCAGGCAGATGTCGGCCAGATAACCTTCAACAATGCGTCCTGCCTGCAATCCTGCGATGTCGGCGCTCGCTATGGTTGCGGCGTAAAGCATCTCATCGCACGGGAGCGCTTCGGGGTCTTTGCGCCAGGCTTTGCCAAGAAGCGAAGCCAGCTTCATCGTCTCAATCATATCGAGACTGTTGGATGACGCGCAGCCGTCCGTTCCCAGTCCGATACGAATACCTGCTTTGCGCATTTCAATATATTTGAAACGATAGCCCGAAGCTAATTTCATGTTAGAAGCCGGATTGTGCACTACACTTACTCCTGCATCGGCAAGTATTTTTATTTCATCGTCATCAATATAGAGTACGTGCGACAGAACAAGGCGTGGTGAGAGAATACCCAGCTGATGGAGATAGCGCACAGGCGTTGTGCCGTATCGTGTAAGGCAGTCGTTCACTTCATATTCTGTTTCGGCCAGATGAAGCTGAATAGGTAAGTCATGTTCTTCGGCAAAATCATGTACCCAGCGAAGTAATTTGCTCGAAACAGTATATATGGCATGAGGGCCGATGCCCATCCTGATACGGTCAACGCATTTTGGCGGAGAAGCGAAACGTTTTGTGATATTTCTTTTGCATCGTTCGGACAGTTCCGGTTGGAAATGATCGAAACAGACTTCCGAAAGGATGGCGCGCAGTCCCATTTCTTCAATGGCAACCGCTCCGGCATCCGGTTTGTGATACATATCCATGAAAGTAGTCGTTCCGCTTTTCAGCATCTCCACACATGCAAGTTTTGTGCCCCAGTAGACATCTTCGTCTGTCAGTTTAGCCTCGTTCGGCCAGATTTTTTTATTAAGCCATGTCATTAGCGGCATATCGTCGCCATATCCGCGAAACAGCGTCATGCCGGCATGTGTGTGCATATTCATCAGTCCGGGGATTACGGCCTTGCAGTGTCCGTCGATAACTGTATCGGCTTCTACCTCGATATGCGATGCGATTTCGGCAATACGATTTCCTTTAATAAGTATATCAAGAGTCTTGCCGTCAAGTATAGCGGATTTTATGAGAATACTCAATGTGATGATAAAAAAGGTTTAACGAAATAAACGGTAAAACTCTGCAACAGCTTCGATTCCTTTGAAAAACATATCTACCCCGAAACTTTCGTTCGGAGAATGTATGGCATTCCTTTCTAATCCGAAGCCCATCAGAACGCTTTTAATTCCGAGCACTTTCTCGAATGTCGGGATGATGGGAATGCTTCCACCTCGACGCACGGCAAGTGGTAGTTTGCCGAATGCGATTTCAAACGCCCGTTCCGCTGCTTTGTAGGCCGGCAGATTAACCGGACATACATAAGCCTGTCCGCCATGACAGTGTATAACTTTTATGCTGACATACTTTGGTGCGATACTGTTCAGATGATTGATAAACATCTGTGTAATCTTCTCGCAGTCCTGATGCGGAACCAGTCGACACGATATTTTAGCAAATGCTTTGGATGGAAGAACCGTTTTAGCGCCTTCACCCGTATATCCACCCCATATTCCACATATATCAAATGATGGACGACAACTGTTACGTTCGAGAATAGAATATCCTTTTTCACCAAACAGTTCAGCCACACCGATGGATTGCATATATTTTTCTTCATCGAATGGTACCTGCGCAAGCATTTCTTTTTCGGCGGCAGAAAGTTCCTCTACATCGTCGTAGAAATGTGGAACAGTAATACGTCCGTCGGCATCGGTAATGTCTGCAAGGATACGACACAGAACATTGATGGGATTGGCTACCGCTCCGCCGAAATGACCTGAATGAAGGTCACGTGCAGGTCCCGTAAGTTCGATTTCCCAATATGACAGGCCGCGCAGTCCTGTTGTCAAAGATGGTGTTTCGGCATTCACCATGCTGGTGTCGGAAACGAGTATTACGTCAGCTTTCAGCATGTCATAGTTATCGCGGCAAAAAGCTTCAAGACTTGGCGAACCGATTTCTTCTTCTCCTTCAAAGATGAATTTTACATTACAGTGTATAATATCTTCCTTCAATGCAGTTTCGAAACCTTTAACCTGAATCATGGACTGTCCCTTGTCATCGTCTGCGCCGCGCGCCCAGACATAGCCATCGCGTATCTCAGGTTCAAAGGGATTGCTTTTCCACAGGTTGAGCGGTTCGGGAGGCATTACATCATAATGGCCGTATATTAGTACTGTCGGCACTTCCGGTGATACGATACGCTCGGCATATACTACCGGATTGCCTGCTGTAGGCATTACTTCCGCGTAATTGGCGCCCGATGATAACAGGAGTTTTTTCCAGCGTTCGGCGCAGGCAAGCATATCCAACTGGTGTTTGCTTTGAGAACTGACTGATGGGATGCGCAGTAGACTAAACCATTCGTCGATGAAGCGGTCATGGTGCGTCTGAATATATGTTTTTACTGACATTTCCTGAATTATTTATCGTGTAATAATAAATGATACGGTCTTTCTGCCGGTATAGAGACCTTTTCCATGGATAGTAAACTCGGCATTGCCAACATTTATATTGTTTTTGTAGGATATATTGTAATCCTTGCCAAGCTGAAGGCGGATGGTTCCATCGTGCGGTGTGACGTAGAGTATAAGAGGCGTAGGTGTAACGGGTAGACCGGTATACTGTTGCTGAGGTATTGGTTCGGGTTCGGCATTTTTTATATTGCGCCGTACACGGTGAAATTCGGAATTGAGTCTTTCTATTTCGGGATTTAGGCCGTTGATAAGTGCAGCAAATTCGGATGAGACGTTGAGTATGGCGCCGGCATTTACAATTGTAACAATCTGATGATATACTTTTTCGATACCTCGACGAACGACTGGAAATGTTTCTTTTGGTTTAAGTAGCGAGCGTATATCACGCTGTTGCAGCAGCTGGCTAAACTCTGTAAAAGCGCCCTGTAGTTCTGTAATCCATGCCTGTACGCCGGGAAGCAGTGCTGCATCTTCAGCATATTCACCGGTAAATTGCAACAGAATGGTATCTACGTCGCCTTCCTGCTGTTCATAGGGTTTGCTGTACACATATCCGTAGTTACCAAGCATGATGGCGACATGATGCGCTGATTCTGCTATTTTCGAGTCGATGCTAAATTCCAGTGCATGAATTTGTGCATTAAGTGCTACCAGTGCGCGATCCATACGGCTGTCGGCTTCGGCTATCATTGCTGTCAGCTGACTTTTTTTTATCCATTCCATCAGAGCCGTCTCCTTCGTTAGCCACTGATTGAACTCTGTTGGCAATATGCCCAGTGCAGTTATTACTACTTCTCCGGCATTTACTGTTTTATAATGTACATTTTTACAGTAATTGTAATGAGCTGCATTTGGCAAATTCTTAAATGTAAGAGATTTGAACTTTACCATTTTTTCTGATTTTAATATGTTACATCCGTTTATTTATATTATTATATACTCTTTATATCCATGTCTCTTTTTATTTAAAATGTTTTGAAAAGAAAACCGACTATGTCTTTTTTTCTCTCAAACGTTTTGAAAAGAAAACCGACTATGTCTTTTTTTCTCCCAAATGTTTTGAAAAGAAAACCGACTATGTCTTTTTTTCTCTCAAACGTTTTGAAAAGAAAACCGACTATGTCTTTTTTTCTCTCAAATGTTTTGAATGAAAAAACGACATTGTCATTTTCTATTTTGTACGATTTAAAACATGCCGCCGCATGTTTTTTTTGACACGCAAATATAAATATAAATATTGGAAAATTGCTGCAAAAGGAAAAAATATTTTTCAACATCGATAAAATTATAGTTTTTTAATAGAAAGAATTTTGAGATTTATACGGGAAGTGTTTATTCGGCCGTCTCATCCCGGATACAATACGGAAATAGATGTCGCTTTCGCGGAATAAACAGCCGCAAATGAACAGAAGGAGCAGATATGTCTATACCGATACTGTTTTTATAGCCTAATCCTGTTTGCTCAACGTACGCGGGGAGCCGCCTTCCTGCCAGTGTTTTTCGATTTTTTCCAGCGGCACGCCTTTCGTTTCGGGGATATAGAAGTATCCCCAGACGAGGCCGGCCAGGGCTATGAGGGCGTAGAAAAGGAAGGCGCCGGCGGGGTTGCCCGACTGTTCGCCCTGTACGGTGATTTCCGTGCCGGGGAGGGTGAGCGCTTTCACGATTTTGAAGAAGGTGAAGGCCACGATGCTGTTGAATATCCAGACGCTCAGCGAACCGATGGACGAGCCTAATCCCCGTACTTTAAGCGGAAATATTTCGGTAATGATCAGCCATCCCAGCGGGCCGATGCTGACGGCAAAGAAGATGATGTAGAGGAATACCAGCAGGATGGACAGCCACTTGCCGGCCTCGCCCATGCTGTGGTTGAAGGCAAAGCACATCGCCAGGCAGATTAGCGACGCGGCGATTCCGCTCATCCCGAGAAAATAGAGTTTGCGTCGTCCGATCCGGTCGACGAAAGAAAGGGCGACGACGGTGAAGACTACGTTCACGATGCCCACGCCGACGGATGCTCCTATTGCTGAAATGTTGTCGGCAAAACCGGCCATCAGGAATATCTTGGGGCAGTAATACATAATCGTGTTGATGCCGACCGACTGCTGGAAGAACATGATTCCGACGGCGATGATCAGCGCATTGCGCAGCCACGGCTTGAATATCTCGCGCCAGCCGGCCTGCGCCTTATCCTCTGCGATGCGGGCTTTGATCTGCGCCAGCGAAGTTTCCGCCATGTCGGGGTCTTCGATGCGCGAGAGCGTGCGGCGGCTTTCGTCTTCGCGTCCCTTCAAAAGCAGCCAGCAGGGTGTTTCGGGAAGAAACCACATGCCGGCGAAAAGAATGACGGCAGGCACGACGCCAATGTAGAACATCGGTCGCCAGCAGTCGGGATTGGCGTCGTCGGCAAAGAACAGGTCGCTCAGGTAGGAGACCAGGATGCCGATGGTGATCATTAACTGGAACATGGACACTAATCGTCCCCGGATACGCGCCGGCGATATTTCGGCAATGTATAGCGGTACGGCGAACGACGACACGCCGATAGCGATGCCCAGAAAGAGCCTTGCGGCAATCAGTTGTGCGGGCGAGGCGGCAAGCCCCGACCAGAGCGCACCGACGGCGAATATCACGGCCGAGGCCAGAATCACCGCTCTGCGTCCGAGCAGGTCGGTGATACGTCCGCAAAACAGTGCGCCGACGATGGCGCCTGCCAGTCCGGCCGTCGTGATGCTTTCGACCGCCGAATCGCCGATGTTGAAATACGGTTGGAAATAAGGTATCGCGCCGGAGATTACGCCGGTGTCGAACCCGAACAGCAGGCCGCCTGTGGCCGCTGTGGTCGCTGTGAAGTAAACGAGCAGTTTGTTGTGTCCTGTTTTCATCTTTATCTGAATTTTTGAATCATGGAATAAAATTCTCCCATACATCTTTCTTGAGTTGCGGGTTGGAGACGAAGCGGAATGTATCCGGACGGTCTTCAAAGAGGGTGTAAATGGGCGTTCCGCGCCGGATGCCGAGCGCTTCGTAGCTGCCGGGCGGCTTGACGGTCAGTTCGGACGGACGGTAGGCGGGGTTGGCGAGCCATTCCAGTTCGTTTTGCCCGTTGTAGACGGGAAACCAGGCGATGCCGTTGTGCCGTCGCACGCCGTCGTAAACGAAGCCGTAGTCGCGGTCGCACCAGGCGCCGAAGGTGAGCGGCTCGTCGGGCGAGGCGCTGATGGTAGCGTGCGTCCAGCCGGGCGGGACGATGACCGTGTCGCCCGGATGCGCTTCGACGGCGAAGCAACGCCCCGGATCGTCGCCGTCCGATTCTTGCATGTAGATAATGGCTTTGCCCGACCGGATTTCATATACTTCGGGCGTCGACCATCCGCAGTGCGGCGAGACTTTGTGGATGTGTCCCTGGCTACGGACAGGCTCACGGCCGAGCCTGCCTGCGGCGTACGTGACGACGCCGTAGAGCAGGTGCATCTCGTGCAGCAGTTGGCGGTGATGGCGCTTGCCGACGTCCATTGCGATGGCGTAAACGACGTCGGGGCCGTCGCAACGGGGATCCATCAGGCTGTGGCGGATGTCGTCGAGCCGCCGGAGTTCGGCCTGCGGACCGAATACTTCGTCGCCGTATATAAATCCCATCGGGTTCATCACCGGTTGTATTTCGATTCCTGTGTCAAATGTATTTTTCATTTCTTTCATGTCTTATTAAGGAAAATTCATTTACCGTTTTATATCTTGTTTACTTTTCATGCTTAAACGTATTCTTTCAGGCCTGATTGCGAACATAAGCCTTGATTGTAGCGCAACGCTGCCCTTCCGATTCGCCGGAGGGACGGATGATGTATTCGTCCACGCCGGCAGGGACGATGAACGTTTCGGCATAGTGTACGACAAACGGTTCAAAGGCGTTGTGCGGGCTTTCGACAGTCGCTTCACGTCCTTCGACGAGGTTCAGCACGTTTACGCCTCCGCCCGTCCGGTGATGCACGGCGGCGGTAAACCGGTGGCGGCGGGTTTCGATAAATTCGCGTTCGTGCAGTCCGGTACGTTCCTCCGTCCATCCGTCTCCTTCGGCAATTTTTTCGACGCGGTTCAGTAGCTCGCACTTCACCCACGATTCCGTGCGGTTCCACTGTATCGAGCGCGCTCCGTGGTCGATGTTGAGCGGGCGCGGACGTCCGTCAAGACCCAGCCGTCCCCAGTCCCAGAGCTTGAAAGTGAAGATAAAGGGCGTTGCGCTGATTTCGAGAACCATTGAATTGGCTCCCGAACAGTGGACTGTTCCGGCGGGAATCAATACGTGGTCGTGCTTTTTGACGGGATAGCGGCCGGCGTATTTTTCCGCGTCGAACGTCTCGCCTGTCTGCGCCGCCCGCAGGTCTGCAATCATGCTTTCGGGCGAGATACCTTCTTTCAGTCCCAGATAGACGCAGGCGTCGTCGCCTGCTTCAAGCATGTAGTAGCTTTCGTCCTGCGTATAGTGCATCCCGAATTTTTCCTGAATATATTCCGTCGGCGGATGTACCTGGAGGCTGAGGTTGCCGCCCTGCATGGTGTCTAAGAAGTCGAAGCGTATCGGGAACTCGTCGCCGAAACGTCCGTGCACGGCGTCGCCCAGCAGTTCGCGCGGGTGGGCGAAGACCAGGTCGATGGCGGGGATTTCGAAACGGACGTCGCCGAAGCCGAACAGCAGGCTATTTTCTTCGGGGACGCAGTCGAAACACCATGCATAGTTGACCGCCTCGCGGTCGAGGTCGCATACTTCCTTCATCCACTGTCCACCCCAGGGGCCGGGGTCGAAGAAGGGGACGACGCGGAAAGGTCGGCGGACGGCTTGCTTCAGCCCTTCCTCGAACAGGCGGCGGGTAATCATCTTCGGATGTCCTGCCGTGCAGGTGTCCAGGACGTAGTCCCAGCGTTTCATCAGCGATTTCTTGAAGCGGTCGCAGATGCGCCAGTCAACGAAGAAGGCGCGCTTGTATTGCAGCGAAGTACGTTCGCTGCGGTTATCTGCGCCGGTGTTGGCGACTTCGTTGCGGCGGAACCGCTGCTGTATTTCCCAGCGCGCCATGTCTGCATAGATAAGCAACTGCGCATCGGGACAGATGTATGCCGCGCCTGTCCCGACGACGAACGTCAGGCCCGCCGGCTGTGACTGTATCTGCCGGCGGAGGCTGTCCGTCCGCGCCGGGTCGAAATAACTGTCGATCGTGTGGCGGGTCATGTAGCCGAACAGTTCGTCGCCGGTGATGTCGTCGTGGAAGAAGTTGTTTATTTCGTCTGCCGTTTTCATTGCGTCGGCAGACCGTGCAACGGTTGCCTGCTCGAAACGGCTTTGCAGGGCATCGACGATTTCATCTTCCAGCACGCCCTGGTAACACTCGATGGCGACGGTCGCCGGCAGACTGCCTGCTGCCAGCCGGTATTTTATTTCGTTGCAAATGGCGTCCCAGCCGGTCAGGCAGTCGTCCGGTCGGCCGGAGACGCGGATGTAGGGATGTTTGTCGTAATTGGGTGACTTGTTCATTATGGTTTGTTCAGTAAAATATAACTGCTTTCCGCAGAGTTCGCGAAGTATCTCCGGTACGCTTTGTGGAAAAGCATTGTTTTGAGTTGTTTATTTTTCATTTCTTAATGTCAGAAGTTTGTATTCCATGCCGAGTATGGCGGCGTTGTCGCCGAGTTCGGAAACCGTGAGGCGGACTTTTCCCGAAGGACACCACGCCAAGGCATCAACACGTTCTTGCAGGCGGGGGATGATGATGTCACCGCTTTGCATCACGCCGCCGCCCAGCACGACGATTTCGGGGTCATAGGCGTGGATGTAGTTGATGATACCGGCTGACCATACGTCCATGCACCTGTTGCATATCGCGAGGGCGTCCGGATCGCCGTCTCGCCACAGGGAGAAAAGGCGGTTGAAATCGTAGGTCTCCGCCTGCCTGCGACATTCGGCGGACAGGGTCTCGTCGCCGCGGATAATTTCCGCCAGGAACGACGATGAGGCGAGGGCTTCGACGCACCCTATGTTTCCACACGAGCACCGGGGGCCGCGGTAATCGACAACGAGGTGTCCGCCCAGCGAGCCGGCCTGAAAATGTTTGCCGTAGAGCGGTTTGCCGTCGATCACGACTCCCGTGCCGATGCCCGTGCCTATCGTAACCATCACCATGTTTTCATATCCTCTGCCTGCGCCATAGCGCCATTCACCAAGCGTGGCGGCTCTCGCGTCGTTGTCCATGCAGAACGGTACGCCCCAGCGGTGTGCTACCCATGCGGGTAAATCCATCGCCTTTGCGTCGTCGTATTTGTGGTTGGTCGAAACGACCGCCCTGTTTATGGGATCCACGATGCCGGGGAAGGCCAGCCCTATCCCGGACAGTTGCGACGGAGACAGGTTGTTCTCGCTGAATAAACTGTCGACGACGTTTTCGATAAGTTGAAGATTGGGCTGTATTGTTCTCGATACGGCAGGGAAAGATTTGAATCCGATAATCTTTCCCGCCTGCACCAGGCCGATCTTGACGATGGTTCCTCCAAGGTCTATTGCTATATTGTACATTATATTATGTTGATTGTTTTTGGTATCCAATGCAATTTTAATCATAGTCGTTTGCTTCATCACGATTAAACTTGAAACCGGACAAATCCGTCAGGTATTTGTCAAGCAATTTTCCCCGTTTTTCCCGTCGGTTTTGTACAACGGAATTTTGTGGTGGCAGGCCGTCGTTTGTATCAACAAGCGGAAAAGCTATGACTTCTATCGGTTGTCCGTACCATTCACGCGGAATAGTATGGGGTATGCTGCTGTCTTGCTCGTTTGGCGTAAATATTTTTCTGTACATAACATTTTATATCAAGTTCATTAGAAATCACAATAAATTATTTTCTTTTTGTATCTGCTTTTAATGCTTCCAGTTCGTCAAGCAGAGCGCGTTCGCGGGCAATGGCGGCTTCTTTCTCTTCTCGTTCACGGGATATGGCTGCTTCCTTTTCGGCAATGGCTGCTTCTTTTTCTTCGCGTTCGCGGGCTATGGCGGCTTCTTTTTCTTCACGTTCGCGAGCTATAGTAACTTCCTTTTCGACAAGGGCAGCGTCTTTTTGGGCAATGGTATTGACGAGTTCCTTTTTGTCGCGTTCCATGATTTGCACATTCACTTCGTATTCCTCTCTTTTGGACATCACGTCGAGGACGCGAAGCAGTTCCTGTTCGCTTTCGATGAGTTTTCGCTGTTCGGGGTCGGCGCCGGCGTGATTCAGTATGCCGAGCATTTCGTCTATTTCTTCTTCTTCCACCGCATGACCGTACGTCTTTACGATTTGATACTCGTCGATGAAGTTGTCCTGCTCGAACAGGCTCAGCAGCCTCTCCAGTTTCGTCTGCGTCCTGCCTTCTATGCGCGGTATCTGGACGATATAGCTGTCGTGGGTAAGGTTTTCGACAAAACTGTTTTTAACGCGAATGGGGCGGTCGTTGATCATGTCCCAGTATTCGCGCTGAACGTGGAAAGCGGCCGTTTCTATTTCGGGCAGCGGGAATCCCAGCACGTAAACGGTGATGATCGGCAGGATTTCCCTGCGTTTGATACCCTGCACTTCTACCGTATCCCGCCTTTTGTATTGCTCTGCCAGATACCTGCGAAAGCGCATCAGGTCGCCGGCTTCCTTTCCTTTCTGGACTTCAATCAGTACTTTCTTGCGCTCGCCCGATGCCGTTTTTATGGTGGCGATGAAATCATAGTGAAGTACCGTCATTCCCAGCAGTTCACTTGCCGGATGCGTGATTTTATCCGCTTTGGCTTTGATTCCCGCATGGGACTTGACGGTGACTTCCTGTGGACGCATGCTGATTTCGTCAATCGTCTCCCCCAGTAGCGTGCTGACAAAAAACCTGGCGACACGCTCGTTTTCCATCAAATTCTTAAATACCGTATCATAGATGGGATTGGCTATCATCACATCCTGACATTTGACTCTGCCGTTTTTCGTTTCGCTGCTCATATTAATCTGTTTTTT
>JAISXP010000039.1 GCA_031270465.1 Tannerella sp.
TTCGATTTGTAGTTGGTGTTTTTTGATTCCTTTTGAAAATTCCTTGCAAAAATCGTCTGCGATACAATAAATTTCAGTAATTTTGTCGATGATAAGTTGTGCCATATTTTTTATTTATATTATTTATTTTGAGCTGTAAATACAATGAAAATCAGCCGACTTACCAAATTTTTTGTGCTTTTCTTACGTCGAACTCATGTTAATAAATCCGGACGGTATCCCTGATATCCTGTGCCTGCGCCGAAGTGAAGCCCCAAGGGACAGTATAAGCGGTATCGGGAATTTTTTTACGAACCATGCGTCCGTACCGTCTCCGCACCGCATTCCATTCGAAAAAACGTCCGCCGTAAATGCTTGTGCCTGTGAAGGAATTATTTTTTTTTCAACAACGACGTCATTTTGTACGATTATTTTATTGCCGTATTTACAAAAAGCTATATATTTGCAGCGAAATAGAAACAAAAGCAAACCTAAAAAAAGAGGAAGATGACAAAAATGATACGTTTTCACAAGATGCACGGAGCAGGAAACGACTATATATACATTAATAATATGTCATACCCGATTGCATGTCCGGAAGAATTTGCAGCCAGGTGGAGTGCTCCCCATACGGGAATCGGTTCCGACGGGCTGGTTCTGATTGACCGTTCGGACAGGGCTGACTTCAGTATGCGCATATTCAACGCCGACGGCTCGGAAGCGATGATGTGCGGAAATGCCTCGCGGTGCATCGGGAAGTACGTATACGAGCAGGAACTCACGTCGAAAACCGAAGTGACGCTCGAAACGCTGTCGGGCATCCGGACGCTCCGCCTTGCGGTGAAGGACGGCAGGGTGGACGAAGTAACAGTCGACATGGGGCATCCCTTGTTTGAAAAACAGCCGGTTGAAATCACCGCCGGCGGAAAGAAGTATACGGGCACGATTGTCTCGACGGGCAATCCGCATTTCGTTGTCTTCACGGACGATGTCGAATCGGTCGACCTCTCCGGAGCCGGTCCGCTGATCGAACGCCATCCGCTGTTCCCCGACCGCACGAACGTCGAGTTTGCACAGGCGCTGAACGGCGGCGAGATTCGCATGCGCGTATGGGAACGGGGTTCGGGCATCACGCAGGCGTGCGGCACGGGAGCCTGCGCCACACTCGTGGCAGGTGTGAACGCCGCGAAGACGGAGCGGAAAGCCGCCGTCAGAGCCGACGGAGGCGTGCTGACCGTCGAATGGGACGAAGAGACGGACACGTTGTGGATGACGGGCAACGCCGTCACGGTATACGAAGGAATCATTTATACAACATAAACATACAAACAGCAAAAAGAATGGCTTTAATTAATGAACAGTTTCTGAAACTGCCCGGCAACTATCTGTTTTCGGATATTGCCGGAAAGGTAAACACATTCAAATCGTCGCATCCCGATGCCAGGGTAATCAGCCTCGGAATCGGGGATGTCACCCGTCCGCTGCCGCAGGCCGTGCTCGAAGCCATGCACAGAGCGGTTGACGAGATGGGCGACGTCTTGACCTTCCGAGGCTACGGACCCGAACAGGGTTACCCGTTCCTGGCCGAAGCAATCATCGCACACGACTACGCCCCGCGCGGCATATCGCTGGACAGGAGCGAAATCTTCGTGAGCGACGGCGCGAAGAGCGATACGGGAAACATCGGAGACATCCTCCGCCGCGACAACCGCGTGGGACTGACAGACCCCGTATATCCCGTCTACATCGACTCGAACGTGATGGGCGGACGCGCGGGCGAACTGCTCGACGGCAAATGGAGCAGCATCGTGTACATCCCCTGCACGGAAGCGAACGGATTTGTCCCCGACACGCCGCCCTCCGAACGGATAGACGTCCTCTACCTCTGCTATCCGAACAACCCGACGGGCGCGTCGATCACGAAGGAGGCGCTGAAGAAATGGGTGGACTATGCCCTCGCCAACAAAGTGCTGATTCTTTACGACTCGGCCTACGAAGCGTATATCCAGAATCCCGAACTGCCGCATTCCATCTACGAAGTAGAAGGCGCACGGCAGACAGCCATCGAGTTCCGCAGTTTCTCGAAGACGGCGGGATTCACCGGCGTAAGATGCGGCTATACGGTTGTCCCGAAAGAACTGAACGGATACACCCCCGAAGGTGAAGCGGTCGCGCTCAATCCGCTGTGGAACCGCCGGCAGTGCACGAAGTTCAACGGCACGAGCTACATCACGCAGCGCGGCGCCGAAGCCGTCTACAGTCCCGAAGGCTCCGCGCAGGTGCGGGAAACGATACAGTATTACATGGGCAACGCCAAAATCATGCGCGAAGGACTGGAGTCGACCGGCCTCAAAATCTGCGGAGGCGAAAATGCACCCTACCTGTGGATCAGGACGCCGGCGGGCGCGTCGTCGTGGCAGTTCTTCGAGCAGATGCTTCACGGCGCACACGTGGTCGGTACGCCGGGAGTCGGTTTTGGCCCGAGCGGAGAAGGATATGTCCGTCTGACGGCCTTCGGCACGCGCGAAAACAGTATCGAAGCGATAGACAGGATATGCCGGTGGTTGAAGTAAAACTTCTGCCGCCGCCTGCAACTCTGAATGACGAATGTATGCAATATATTGATTTAATTTATATGGAAGAATAGCCGTGTTGCTGATGCGCACAGAGATGACGGCTGGTTTTTTTTGGTTTAATAATTTAATTACAGGTAAAATGAAAAAAAAGAACATTCAAGGAAGAGTTTTGCCGGCAACGGGTATTGTTGCCGCAATGTTATTGATTCCCGCCCCGGCAGAAGCGCAGGCTGAAGTGTCGGTGGGCGGAGATTTGGTCAGCAGTTATATCTGGCGCGGTGCCTACTGCGGCGGCGTCAGCATCCAGCCGGCGCTTGGTTTGTCGGCCGGCGGTTTCTCGCTGACGGCGTGGGGATCCGTGGGATTTACTTCCCCGGATTATCTTGAAGAGTATGACTTTACTCTTGGCTACAGTACGGGCGGATTCAGCGTCGCGATTACGGACTACTGGTTCAACAGCAGTCCCAACTATTTTAACTACAAGAGCAGGGAGACGGCTCACATGTTTGAAGGCACGCTGGCGTACGATTTCGGACCGCTGGCGCTGTCGTGGAATACGTTTTTTGCCGGCAACGACTACGGCAGCGAAGGAGACCGCGCGTATTCCACCTACATCGAGGCGAGCGCGCCCTTTACCGTCGGCAGCGTCGGGCTGAAAGCCGAAGTCGGACTTACACCGTGGGACGGCCTCTACTCCGACAAGCTCAATGTCGTAAATATCGGACTGACCGGTTCCAAAGAAATCAAAATCACCGACACGTTTTCGGTTCCGGCATTTACGAAAGTAGTATTCAATCCGTACACGCAGCAGGCTTACTTTGTTTTCGGGATCAGTTTGTAACAACAGCACAACTTAAAATGAAACAGAAATGAAAAAGATTGAAGCGATCATTCGCAAAACCAAATTCGAAGAAGTGAAGGATGCCCTTCTTGCGGCAGACATTGAATGGTTCTCTTACTACGACGTGAGAGGCATAGGGAAAGCACGCCAGGGACGAATCTACCGTGGCGTCGTATATGACACGAGCAGTATTGAACGGACGCTGGTATCGATTGTCGTTCGCGACAAGAATGTGGAAAAGACCGTAAAGGCCATTCTGAAAGCCGCGAGAACAGACGAAATCGGCGACGGGCGTATTTTCGTCGTACCGGTCGAGGATTCGATTCGTATCCGTACCGGCGAACGCGGAGATATTGCACTCTATAATGCAGAACAGGAAAAGTAATTTAAAAACGGGTTTAACAGATTAAATTGTAGAATTATGAATGCAAATATATTACATCGTGTCATCCGGCGCAGTATGGGCGGAATTATGCTGACTGCCCTTTTCGCATCGGGTGTTTCTGCGCAGGATGCAGTGGCAGACCTGAGCGCCGTCGTCGAAAGCAACGGCATATCGCTCGATACCGTATGGATGCTGCTTGCAGCCATGCTGGTGTTTTTCATGCAGCCGGGATTCGCCCTCGTGGAAGCCGGCTTCACGCGTACCAAAAATACAGCCAATATCCTGATGAAAAATTTTCTCGACTTCATGCTGGGATCGTTGCTGTTTTTCTTCATCGGCTTCGGCATCATGTTTGGTTCGGACGGTGCCGGATTCCTCGGAATGCCGAACTTCGGCGACCTGTCGTTTTTCGACAACGGAATGCCGACCGAAGGATTCCTGATTTTCCAGACTGTGTTCTGCGCTACGGCGGCGACCATCGTGTCCGGCGCCATGGCCGAACGTACCAAGTTCCACATGTATCTGGTCTACACAATCCTTATCAGCGTCATCATCTATCCTGTTTCCGGCCACTGGACGTGGGGCGGCGGCTGGTTGATGGCCGAAGGCGGATGGCTTGACACGCATGTCGGCGCTACGTTTCACGACTTTGCCGGCTCTACCATCGTACACTCCGTAGGCGGATGGGTTGCCCTTGTCGGCGCAGCCGTCCTCGGCCCGCGCATCGGGAAGTACGGGAAAGACGGCAAGTCGAAAGCCATTCCGGGACACAATCTCACCATCGCCGCGCTGGGCGTGTTCATCCTCTGGTTCGGATGGTTCGGATTCAACCCCGGCTCGCAACTGGCGGCCTCGGGCGAAAACAACCGCGTGGCCATATCGCACGTGTTCCTGACGACGAACCTGGCAGCGTGTGCCGGCGGATTCTTCTCGCTGATCACGGCCTGGGCCAAGTACAGGAAACCGTCGCTCTCGCTCACGCTCAACGGCGTGCTGGCGGGACTGGTCGGCATCACGGCCGGCTGCGACGCTGTATCGCCCTGGGGTGCAATCATTATCGGCGCCATTTGCGGCACTGTGATGATATTCTCCGTCGAACTGATCGACAAGGTGTTCAGGATTGACGACCCGGTGGGCGCATCTTCCGTACACGGCACTTGCGGCCTGGTCGGTACGCTCCTGACCGGCCTGCTGGCAACCGACGGAGGCCTGTTCTACGGCGGAGGCACAAGCCTGCTGCTCGCACAACTGACGGGCGCAGTCACAATCGGACTGTGGGCTGCCGCCGTGGGATTCATTATCTTCAAGGGTCTCGACCTGACATTCGGCATCCGCGTCTCCAAACGTGTCGAGGAAGAGGGTCTGGATATTTACGAACACGGTGAAACGGCTTACAATTGACGGAACAATGAATTACTGGTCCTGATTATATGCAATGAGAGATACCGCTCTTCTGCGGAAGGGCGGTACTCTCTCTCTCATAACATAAAACAAAACAAACATAAATAAAAGCAAACTATCAATCAAATAAAAATGAAGATTTACATTCCAAAGGATTACCGGCCGGTCTTGCCTGCCGAAGCGACGGAACTGGCGATACAGAAACTCAAACTGTCGTTTCAGGACGAACTGGCCGAATCTTTGAATCTGCGGCGCGTGACAGCGCCCTTGTTCGTACTGTCCGGTACGGGTGTCAACGACGATCTGAACGGAACGGAACGCGCGGTATCTTTCTCCGTAAAGGATATGGACGGACGCAAAGCCGAAGTCGTACATTCGCTGGCGAAATGGAAACGCCTGAAACTGGGACAGTACAGCATACCGCCCGGCGAAGGCATCTATACGGACATGAATGCCATCCGCGCCGACGAGGAACTGGACAACATCCACTCGCTCTATGTCGACCAGTGGGACTGGGAGAAAACCGTCCGGGCAGAAGACCGGAATCTCGACTTCCTGAAAGGTATCGTGGAAAAGATTTACGACGTGACGAAATCCATCGAAAAACAAACGTGTGCATCCGTTTCGCAACTCGAACCCGTTTTGCCGGAAAAGATTACGTTCATTCACTCCGAAGACCTGCTTGCCGCCTTCCCGAACCTCTCTCCGCGGGAAAGGGAACGCGAAGCGGCGCGTGAATACGGCGCGATTTTCGTCGTCGGAATCGGCATGACGCTTGCCGACGGAAAGAAACATGACGGACGCGCACCGGACTACGACGACTGGTCTACGCCGACAAGAAATGGCTATTACGGACTGAACGGCGACATCATCTTCTGGAATCCTCTGATAGAAAATTCGTTCGAAATATCTTCGATGGGGATCCGCGTAGACGGGGCTGCGCTGCTGCGCCAGCTTGAACTGGAGAGCTGTACGGAACGCCGCTCGCTCGCATTTCACCAGGCTCTGCTGAACGGCGAGATACCGCTCTCCATTGGCGGGGGCATCGGACAGTCGCGCCTGAGCATGTTTTTCCTGCGATGCGCCCACATCGGCGAAGTGCAGGCTTCGCTCTGGCCCGAAGAAATGACAGCTATTTGCAACCAAAACAGCATTATTTTAAAATAACACATCAATTTATTTAAACATGAGTACATTACGTTTTAAAGCAGTAGAAGAAGCTTTCAAGAAAAAAGCGGTGGAAGTGACTGCGCCTTCCAAATTTGTTTCCGATTTTTACGGAAAGTATGTATTTTCAACCACTACCATGTCCAAATATCTGTCGAAAGACACGATGAAGGCCATCAAGAATGCCATCGAGAAAGGCGAGACCTTGAGCAGAAACGTGGCCGACGACGTGGCTGCCGGCATGAAAATGTGGGCAATGGAGTTGGGTGCAACTCATTACACGCACTGGTTCCAGCCGTTGACCGACGGGACTGCCCAGAAGCACGACTCGTTTATCGACTACGCCAATGGCCCGAGCGAACACATCATCGAAGAGTTTTCGGGCAAACTCCTGGCGCAGCAGGAACCGGATGCGTCGAGCTTCCCGAGCGGCGGCATACGCAGCACGTTCGAAGCGCGCGGATACACGGCCTGGGACCCCTCGTCGCCCGCATTCGTGATGGACGATACGCTCTGTATCCCCACCATCTTCATCTCCTATACCGGCGAAGCGCTCGACCTGAAAGCGCCCCTGCTGAAAGCCCTCAACAGGGTCGACAGGGCGGCGACGGCCGTGTGTCGCTATTTCGACCCCAGCGTCAAAAAGGTATATTCCTATCTGGGATGGGAACAGGAATATTTCCTGATCGACGAAGGACTGTATGCCACACGCCCCGACCTCGTACTGACGGGACGCACGCTGCTCGGACACGAATCGGCCAAAAACCAGCAACTGGAAGACCACTACTTCGGCGCCATCCCGACGCGTGTGACAGCGTACATGAAGGATCTGGAATTTGAAGGATACAAATACGGCATTCCGCTGAAAACGCGCCACAACGAAGTCGCTCCCAACCAGTTCGAACTGGCGCCCATCTTCAACGAAACGAACCTGGCCGTCGACCAGAACCTGCTGATCATGTCCATCATGAAGAAGGTAGCCCGCCGCCACAGTTTCCGCCTGCTGCTGCACGAAAAACCGTTCGCCGGCATCAACGGCTCGGGAAAACACAACAACTGGTCGCTCGGGACGGACACCGGCGTAGGCCTGCTCACACCCGGCAAAACGCCCGAAGAAAACCTGCAGTTCATCACCTTCCTGGTCAACATCCTGATGGCCGTCTACAAAAACAACGCCCTGCTGAAAGCCTCCATCATGACAGCCCAGAATGCACACCGGCTGGGTGCGAACGAAGCGCCTCCCGCCATCATTTCCGTATTCCTCGGCTCGCAGATATCAGCCGTCCTCGACGAAGTGGAAAACAGCACGTCCGAAAAAGCCATCATCGTGGACGACAAAAAACTGATCAGCATAGGCATTTCGCACATTCCCGAAGTGCTGCTCGACAATACCGACCGCAACCGCACGTCGCCCTTCGCCTTCACCGGCAACCGTTTCGAGTTCCGCGCCGTAGGCTCGTCCGCCAACTGCTCGTCGGGCATGACCGCCCTAAACACGGCCGTAGCGGCTCAGCTGGAAGAATTTAAATGCTCCGTCGACAGCAGGATTGCACAGGGACTGACGAAGGAAAAGGCCTTCTTCGAAGTGATCAAGGAATACATCAAGGCGTCGAAACCCATCCGCTTCGACGGCAACAACTACAGCAAGGCGTGGGAGGAAGAAGCTCAACTGCGCAATCTGGACTGCGAAACATGCGTCCCGAAAATCTACCATGCCTACACATCACGGGAAAGCATCAAACTGTTCGAAGGCGTGCTGAGCAAAAAAGAACTGGAGGCGCGCAACGAGGTGAAATGGGAAATCTACACGAAGAAAATCCAGATAGAAGCCCGCGTGCTGGGCGACCTCGCCATCAATCACATCATCCCGATTGCCACGCGCTATCAGTCGCTGCTGCTGGACAACGTGCTGAAGATAAAAACCATTTATCCCGAAGACAAGGCCGCCGAACTGTCAGCGCTCGACGCCGCGCTGATCGAAGAAATCGCCGGACACGTATCCGCCATCAAGAAAAGTGTGGACAAGATGGTCGATGCCCGCAAGGTCGCCAACCGCATCGATGACGCTTACGAAAAGGCGCTGGCCTATCACGACACCGTTCTGTCTCACTTCGACGCAATCCGCTATCATGCCGACAAACTCGAACTGATCGTGGACGACGAGATATGGACGCTGCCCAAATACAGAGAGTTACTGTTTATTAGATAGACAGTTGTTTTTATGTTATGTTTGAAGGAGTGCGTCGCGAGATGCGCTCCTTTTTTATTTATACTGTGCACGGGCATGATTCTGCACATCGGATTAGCCATTCAAAGATTCAAAAATTCAAGAGTTTCCGGCGAAAGCCTCCCGCGTGCAGTATAACCGCATTCCGGGTCTTTGAATTTTTGAATCTTTTGAATTGTTTCTGCTACTGCGTTATTTCCAGCGCATAGTTTCCTGCAACTAATCGATAGACGCCTTTTTCCGTTTCGGGCAGGGAAACGGTTTCACCGCTGCTCAACCGCGCTCTGTTTATTTTATGTCCGGCGGGAAGATGGAAATCGGCCGTGGCGTTGGGCGGAACAATCACATTGTAGAGGACACGCCGCCTGCTCCGTTCCCATTTCGACACGATTTCACCGTATGGCGACCGGAAACGTACGGAAGCATGAGACAGTCCTTTCACAAAGTGCGGTTTCAGCAGGATATTCCTGAATCCCGGCTGCGACGGGTCGGGATGAATGCCGCCCAGCGCCTTGTAAAACCATGCGCCTATCTCGCCAAACATGATGTGATTCAGCGAAGTTTCCTTTCCCGTACCAATGGCGTCCCACGCCTCGTAAAGCGTAGTGGCCTGGTCGTGCACGATCCAGTATCCCCAGGACGGATACGTCTCCTGAGTGACAAGCGTACAGGCAAGGTCGGCGTATCCGTTTTCGCTCAGGGCGTTGAGGATGGCTTTGGATCCCAGCAGGCCGACGTCGATGTGGCGGTTGTCGGCTTCTACCCGCCGAGCGAGGCTGGCGGCCACCCTGTCGCGCAGTTCGTCGGGTACGATTCCCCACTGCAGCGCCACGCTCAGTTCGGCTTGCACGCCCTGTCCGTAAATACCTTTTTCGCGATCCAGGTACTTGTCGTTGATAGCCGTTTTGATCTTTTCCGCCAGCGCCGAATAGCGGGCGGCATCGTCGTTGCGGCCGAACAGCCGGGCGGCGCTGGCCAGAATCGTCGCATCCACATAATAATATACAGAAGACGTAAATTCGACCGGCGTCCGCGACTTGACCGGTACCCAGTCGCCCAGCCCCCAGTCGGTCAAACCGGAAGGATAGCGTTCTTCCACGTGGTTGAGATAACGTTTGATGTGTTCGTAGCTGTCGGCCAGCAGCCGGCTGTCGCCATAAAACATGTAGACTTCCCAGGGGATAATGGCAATGGTACTGGTCCAGTCGAGACCGTTAGCCCAGTGGTATCCCCATCCGCTGGTGGGAATGATATTGGGTAACACGCCGTTAGGCTGTTGTTCGTCGCGATGGTCGGCCAGCCATTTTTCATAGACGGTGATACCGTCGAAATTGTACAGTCCCGTTTCGATGGCGATATTGGCGTCGCCCGTCCAGCCGTTCTTCTCGCGGTGCGGGCAGTCCGTCGGGTAACCGAAAAGGTTGGACAGATAGGCGTTGTTGGTTGCCTGCCAGATCCGGTTGATGAGAGGGCTGGACGTTTCGACCTCTCCCGCGGGCGGCACATCGCTGTGCATGAACCAGCCCGTCAGCGCGTCCTGCGTGAGCGTCACCGGTCTGTCGGCCGTGACTTCCACGTACTGGAAGCCTTTGTAGTTGAACCGCGGCATGAACTCCTCCTCGCCGTTGCCGCTCAGGATGAAGATGTCCGTCTGGAAGGGGTCGGAATCATCTGTCGGGCGATAATGTTCGGAGAGGTTCTTCATATCAAGCGAGCCGTCCGGCCGCCTGATTTCGGTATGCTTGAGACGAATCACCGTACCCGCCTCGCCGCGTACGCGCAACCGGCTGACGCCTGCAATATTGCGACCCAGATTAAAGATGCAGGTACGGTCGTCTATCTTCCAAAATTCCTTGACGGGCACCTTTTCCACGTTGCGAATGGGATGCAACTGCTGGGCGACAATCTGCTGGGAGGGTGCTGCGCGGTAAACGACATTTTTCCACTCCGCGTCGTCGAAACCGGGACGGTTCCAGCCCGGCAGTTCCAGGCGGGCATCGTAATGTTCGGCCGTGTAGATGCTGTTGAAGATGACGGGGCTGAGGTGAGTTTTCCAGTCCCTTTCGGTGATGACGGTTTCCACTGTCCCGTCTTCGTATGTGATGCGCAGATCCATGCAGAACGTCGGCCTGTCGCGCCACGGAGCGCGGTCAAAATACCATACGGCGGTCGACTGGAGGTTGTACCATCCGTTGCCGAGCAGTACGCCGATGGCGTTTTCGCCCTGCTGCAACTGCGGCGTGACGTCGTAGGCGACGTACAAATTGCGCCTGTCGAAGCGTGTGAACATCGGGTCGAGCCGGTGATCGCCTATCCGTTCGCCGTTGATATACAGTTCATAGAGTCCTCCGACGGCAATGTATGCGCGTGCAGAACGGATTTTTTTCGGCGTGTTGAATGCCTTGCGGAAATAGGGTGCCGGTTTCACATGGATGCTGTTCCCGTCCAAGTGATGCCCGTCGCTGATCCAGGAGCCTTTCCAGTTGGACATTTCCATCATGCCGGTTTCGAACGGGGCTACGGGCGAGTGTGATTCCTTTCCCTCACCGTCCCAGGCCGTGACGCGCCAGAAATAGCGGGTGAAAGGGTTCAGCTGTTCACCAGCATAGACGGCCAACATACGGTCGGAATCTGTTTTTCGGCTGTCCCAGACGCTGCCGCGTCCATCGGCCACCGCGGCGGAATCGGTTCCGACGATGATGCGGTAAGCCGTTTGTCGGGCGCCGTGCCGGTTGTCGTCCAGTTGCCACGACAGACGCGGCGAATACGTGTCGATGCCCAGCGGCCGAATCAAATGTTCGCAACGCAGGCCAACCGGCCGGGCAAAAAGAGGCGACAGACCGATACAGCCTGTCAGGATGAGGTACAGAATTTTTGTCGTTTTCTTCATGTTTTTGTTTATAATTATAATATTCAGTTTTGTGTATTGACATGGAACGCATCATGATACTTGCGGAAACAAAACAAGAACGCCTTCCTGTACGGAAAACGTTCTTTCAAGAATCTAGTAATGAAGAAGAAATTGTTATAAATCAGTAGCTTTTACACGGAATATCTGGCCATTTCTGGCAAACACCAATTCTCCGTTTTCTTCTTTTCTTTTCTTGACTAAACGTTGAAAAGCCAAACTTGCGCCTTTTACAACGCTTTCCTCAAACTTGCTTAACTCACGATCATTCATATGTTTCTAATTTATTATATATAACATCATTAAAAATTTCTTTCTTCCCGTCTTTGACTCCTTTGGCTATGACTTCAATCGGCGATAAGGAATTGTCGGTGATCATCCAGTAGTCGCATATCGGCATATACAGTTCGAAAAGGTTCTGGATGCCGGTTCTGTAGCGTCGGCGTATGGTCGTTTCCGTCACGTTGTGACCGCCGGACGCTACCCGGTTTTTCACCCGTTCCACTGCCAGATCCGGCGTATTCAACCAGAAATACAGCAGCGTTACGTAATATCCCTTGTCTTGCGCCCCCTGTAACAGCCTGGCAATCGAACGACTTGCCAGAGTAGTTTCCAGAGCAAACGTTTTCCGCATCGTAATCAGCTCTCTGATACGCTTATACATTATGCGGCTTGCCTCCACTGCAACGGCTATACTGTCCGCGTTAAAGGGTGACAAGCCCTTTGCAATTTCGTCGGAATTGACAAACTCCTTACATCCTATCATTTCCGGTAGAATCGTATACGAAGCTGTTGTCTTTCCGGCCCCATTGCATCCGGCTATAATGTATAAATTAGGCACAATCCAGTATTTTCGCTGCAAATATATCCATTATTTTTTTACCAACAAGATTTTCTCGAAAAAAAATTGTGTTAAATGTACAACAAAACCGAAGTTTTGTCCCGAAAAGCAACGGTTTCGTCCTCGAATCTACATTTATTCACACGATTAGCTCTCGCAGAATGGCGTCTGAAATAAACCATCCTTCCGGCAGAATCCTGACGGTGCCGGCTGTCTCCCTAAGCAATTTTCGGCGGAGGTACGGTTTTGCCCGGCGGATGAAATAATCCGACTGTTCCTTTCCGAACGTTTCGCGCAGGTCGGAGAGCGGAATCCCCCACATCGTGCGGAGGCGGGTAATGACATATTCGTTGTAGCGTTCCTTTTCCGTGAGTGTTTCCTTCTCCACGACCGGGCTTCGGTGGAGGTATCCGTCGATGTAGTCCGCCAGCGACGCCACGTTCCACTGCCGCGAATGTAAATCGTACGAATGTGCGGACGGCCCGACGCCGATATACTTCCGCCCCACCCAATACGCCGAATTGTGGCGCGAAAAACAATCCGGCTTGCAGAAGTTCGATATTTCATAATGCAGATAGCCGGCCTGCGTCAGTACATTAATTAATGTATAGAAAAAACGCTCACTCGTTTCTTCATCTACGGGACTGATAGTCCCGGCCTCTGCCTGCCGGTAAATCTGCGTGCCCTTCTCGATGGTCAGATGGTAAGCCGAAAGGTGAGGCACATCCAGGCGGACGGCTTCGAGCAGATTATTTTCCCACTGTGCCTCCGCCTGGCCGGGCAGACCGTATATCAGGTCGATGCTCAGGTTGACGAATCCTTTGTCGCGACAGTGTTCGATGGCCTCGATGGCCTGCCTGCTGTTGTGACGGCGGTTCAACATTCGCAGTTCCCCGTCGTCAAAACTCTGGACACCCAGACTGATGCGGTTGAACGGGAAAGCACGCAATGTGGCGAGATACGCCGGAGTGATGTCGTCGGGATTTGCTTCCAGTGTGACTTCCGCATCGTGCAAAACGTCGTAGTGACTTCGGATGGCATCGAAAATCGCTTCAAAATCCGCAGTCTGAAGCAGCGACGGCGTCCCCCCGCCGAAATATATCGTCTCGACGGACTCGCCTCCCACGTACTCCTTTCGCTGCATCAATTCGTTGACAACAGCCTGTATATAGGACGGTTTACGATTCATTTCCGTTTGAGAGAAGAAATCGCAGTACGTGCACCGCCGGGTGCAAAAGGGCACATGAATGTACAATCCTGCCATGCGTTTGTTGTTTGATACCTGACTGTTTGCCTCCGAAAATTTTGCCGGCGGCGCTGCGAAAATACAAAATTATACGCGAAGACGAAAAAAAAGTGTTTCACCATACGGATATTTTTGTACATTTACGGCGCCGTTTGCGGAGTTCGAGTGGTTCGAAACAGGAAGTGCGGTTGTAATATTTTGTCAAACAGGGCGATAAACAGCAAGAATATGCTTGTGTTTTATAATGCTGTTTTCAAACGGAAAAATAAAGAGGCGTTAATTCGTAAACAATCTCTATTTTGCCCGAAATGACGAAAAGGATCAGTTTGTATTTTATGTAAATATTTAATATTATGAAAGTTTATCAGACAAATGAGATTAAGAACATTTCCATTTTGGGAAGTAAAGGCGCCGGGAAAACCACTCTCGCAGAAGCAATGCTTTACGAGGGTGGTGTCATAAAACGCCGTGGAACTGTCGAGGCAGGCAACACGGTAACAGACTATTTCCCGGTGGAGAAAGAGTATGGTTATTCCGTGTTTTCGACCACCTTCAGCGTGGAATGGAACGGGAAGAAACTGAATTTTATTGATTGCCCGGGTTCGGACGACTTCATCGGAGGCGCCGTCTCGGCATTGAACGTAACCGATACCGCATTGATGGTATTAAACGCGCAGTACGGAATGGAGGTCGGAACGATCAACCAGTTCCGGTATACCGAACAGTTCCATAAGCCGGTGATCTTCATCGTGAATCATTTAGACAACGACAAGGCCGACTATGACGGCGCCGTTGCCCAGTTGAAGGAGAGTTACGGTGACAAGGTGGTGCAGATACAGTATCCCGTCAATCAGGGGCTTTCGTTCAACGCTGTGGTGGATGTTCTGAAGATGAAGATGTACAGGTGGAAACCCGAAGGTGGTGTGCCCGAAGTACTGGACATTCCCGATTCGGAGAAGGAAAAGGCAAACGATTTGCATGCCAAACTGGTGGAAGCCGCCGCCGAGCACGACGATGCGCTGATGGAAAAATTCTTTGACGAAGGCACGCTGTCGGAAGACGACATGCGCGCCGGCATCAGAGTCGGATTGATCACAAGAGGCATGTTCCCGGTATTTTGCGTTAGCGCAGGCAAGGACATGTGCGTACGCCGCACGATGGAATTTCTGGGAAACGTAGTGCCGTCGACCGATAAAATGCCGTTGCCGGTAAACACGGACGGACAGGAAGTGATACCCGATTCCGACGGCCCAACCAGCCTCTTTTTCTTCAAGACAACAAACGAATCGCACATCGGACAGGTATCTTATTTCAAGGTGATTTCCGGGAAAATTAAACCGGGAGATGACCTGACCAACGCCAGTCGCGGTTCGAAAGAACGCATCGCCCAGATTTTTTCGGTGTCGGGGCAGAGCCGCATCGAAGTAAGTGAAATGATTGCAGGAGACATCGGCGCAACGGTCAAACTGAAAGATGTGCGTCTCGGCAATACGCTGAACGAAAAGGGATATGACTATCGCTTTAATTTCATCCAGTATCCCGACCCCAAATACCGCAGGGCTGTGAAATCAGTCAACGATTCGGAAATGGAGAAACTGAGCGAAATCCTGCATCGCATGCACGAAGAAGACCCCACCTGGGTTATAGAGCAGTCCAAAGAGCTTAAACAAACGATTTTATCGGGTCAGGGAGAATTTCATCTCCGGACGCTGAAGTGGCGTGTCGAAAACAACGACAAGATACAAATCGAATTTCTCGAACCGCGCATTCCCTATCGTGAAACGATTACAAAAGCGGCGCGCGCCGACTACCGTCACAAGAAACAGTCGGGCGGCGCCGGACAGTTTGGGGAAGTGCATCTGATTGTCGAGCCGTTTTACGAGGGCATATCCGAGCCGGGTATATACAAATTCGGCGGACAGGAATACAAAACTACACCGCGCGACACGCAGACGATAGACCTGGAATGGGGCGGCAAGCTGGTGTTTGTCAACAGTATTGTCGGCGGTTCCATCGACGCGCGATTCCTGCCGGCCATCCTGAAAGGTATCATGTCGCGAATGGAACAGGGGCCGCTGACCGGCTCGTATGCCCGCGACGTGCGGATTGTCGTCTACGACGGAAAGATGCACCCGGTGGACAGCAACGAAATATCCTTTATGCTCGCCGGACGGAACGCATTCAGTTCCGCGTTCAAGGAGGCCGGGCCAAAGATTCTGGAGCCGATTTACGACGTCGAAGTATACGTGCCTGCCGATTATATGGGCGACGTGATGAGCGACCTGCAAGGGCGCCGCGCAGTGATCATGGGGATGAGCAGCGAGAAAGGTTACGAAAAATTGATGGTGAAAGTACCTCTGAAAGAGATGTCAAGCTATTCGACCTCGCTGAGTTCCATTTCCGGTGGACGGGCGTCGTTCGTGATGAAATTTGCCAGCTACGAACTGGTTCCGGCCGACGTTCAGGAGAAATTGCTGAAAGAATACGCCGCTACGCAAACGGACGAATAACCGTGCGACCACCTTTGCGGAAAATAATAATGTGACCGGATAGCCTGCACGAAGCGGCGCCATCCGGTCATTTTTTGAAAACTTTTCGCCCGCCCGGATACTCAACAGGGCGTTTTTTTCGTTATATGGAAAAGACATTCAATCAAAATGACAACGACAACAAAAAAAGAACGCATCCTGTGGGCCGACGACGAAATAGATCTGCTGAAGCCTCACATCCTCTTCCTGCAGGAGAAAGGATACGAGATTGTGCCCGTCGTCAGCGGGCGCGACGCCATCGACTGCTGCCGCGAACAGCCCTTCGACATCATTTTCCTCGACGAGAACATGCCCGGACTGACGGGTCTGGAAACGCTGGCGGCCATCAAGGAAACCTGTCCGACCGTGCCCGTGGTGATGGTGACCAAGAGCGAAGAAGAAAGCATCATGAACCAGGCCATCGGGAACAAAATCGCCGACTACCTCATCAAGCCGGTCAATCCCCACCAACTGTATCTTTCCATCAAGAAGAACCTCCACAAGAGCGACATCATCTCGACCACAACCACGGAGTCGTATCAGCAGGAATTTGGGCGCATCGGGATGCAAATCAACGATTCGCTGACAACGGACGACTGGATTGAAGTGTACAAAAAAATTGTCTACTGGGAACTGGAACTGGAAGAAGGACAGGCGCAGATGCTCGATTTGCTTTACATGCAAAAACGGGACGCCAACAACGTCTTCGGCAAGTTTGTGAAGAACAACTACCTCCAGTGGATACAGAATCCCGCCCTGCGCCCACTGATGAGTCCCGACCTGTTCAAAAAGAAAGTCTTCCCCCTGCTGGACAGCGGCGAGAAAGTCTTCTTCATCCTGATAGACAATTTTCGCCTCGACCAGTGGCGCGTGGTGCAGAACCTGCTCGCAGACTACTTCACGTTCGACGAAAGCCTGTATTACAGCATCCTGCCGACAGTCACACAATATGCCCGCAACGCCATCTTTTCGGGACTGATGCCTGCGCAGATCGAAAAAATGTTTCCCGAACTCTGGGTGGACGAAGAAAGCGAAGAAGGTAAAAACATCAACGAGGAACCGCTGATACAGACGCAAATCGAACGTTTCCGCAAAAAACACACCTTTTCGTACCACAAAATATACGATTCGCATTACGGCGAAAAATTCCTGAACAACCTCTCCTCGCTTTCACACAATCAGCTGAATGTAATTGTGATAAATTTCGTCGACATGCTTTCGCACGCGCGAACCGAAAGCAAAATGATACGCGAACTGGCGCAGAGCGAAGCCGCCTACCGAAGCCTCACACGTTCGTGGTTTCAACACTCCACCACGCTCGAACTCTTCAAAAGCCTGGCCGAAAAGGGCTACAGAGTGATTGTCACCACCGACCACGGAACCATCAGGGTCGACACTCCCGTCAAAATGGCCGGCGACAAAAACACAAACACCAACCTCCGCTACAAGGTCGGGAAAAACATGACCTGCGAATCGAAATATATCTTTGAAATCAAAGACCCCGCCAGCGCCGGACTGCCCTCCCCCAACCTGAGTACGAAGTACATTTTCGCAACAAACGAAACTTTCTTCGCCTATCCGAACAATTACAACTACTACGTGTCCTACTACCGGAACACGTTTCAGCATGGCGGCATCTCACTCGAAGAAATGCTCGTTCCCTTCATCACCCTGCAACCGAAGTAGGCGAAATTCAAGCTTTGCTGCGCACGGCATGATTTTGTGCACCGGACTGGCAGTTCAAAGACTCAAAAAATCAAAGATTCAAGAGCTTTCGACAGGAATGGCTTATATGCAAATGCTCATGTTTATCCTGCGTGCAGTATAAGGATTCCCACTTTCAGGACTGCTTCATTCCATTCGCGTTGACGGGCGCATCCGGTATCCCTGCGATGCCGAACGAAAAAAAATACACATCCCTTTTGTCGTGTGAGATAAAATATCATGTATATTTGCCCGTCATTTTTACATAATATAAAAACATGATGGCACAAATTTCGACAGACGAAGTAATTGAATGGGCTGAAGATTTTCTTCGCAAAGCAGGTGAAGCGTTGACGCCCGAAGAAGTAAAGGAGCAGAAGAAATATGCTTCACTGGTACAGACGCCCGAATACAAGACGTTTCTTTCGAGAATGCTCGACGAATCGTCGCAAATACGTGATAACGCCAGGCTCAACAGGCGGGTGCGGCATCTGATCGGGGAATACGGCATCCCCGATTTTTTCAGTGCGGGCGATCGCTTCCTGATACGGCTGTATATGGCAGGCGGATATTTGTTCCCGTCCGTTGCCATGCCCGTTTTCAAGGCGAAACTGCGCAGGGAAACAAACAAAATCATCATCGCCGAGGAACGTCCCAAACTGACTGAACACCTCCGGGAACGGAGGAACAGCCACATCGGGCAGAACGTGAATCTGCTTGGCGAAGTTGTCCTGGGCGACGGGGAAGCCGCACACCGTTACACGCATTATCTCGAAGCCCTCGGCGAACCGGATATCAATTATATTTCCATCAAACTTTCAGGCATCTACGCACAAATAAAGCCGTTGAGCTACGAACAGAACAGGAAGGAACTCGGCGATTTACTCGCAGCCATCTACCGCAGGGCCATGAATAATCCTTACGTAGACGAATACGGCCAAAAAAGCGCCAAGTTCGTCAACCTCGACATGGAAGAATACAAAGACACCGAACTGACGCTCGAAGTATTTATGGAAACACTCGCGCGTCCCGAATTTAAGCGTTATCAGGCAGGCATCGTCGTACAGGCATACCTGCCCGACGCTTCGGCTTTCATGAAACGGTTGCACGACTTCGCAAAAAAACGTGTCGCCGACGGCGGCGCGCCCATCAAAGTGCGTATCGTGAAAGGCGCCAATCTTCAGATGGAAAACATTGTCTCGTCGCTGCGCGGATGGCCAAGCCCCGTGTATCGCACAAAAACGGAAGTGGATGCCAACTACCTGCATCTGCTCGACACCGCGCTGCTGCCCGAAAATATCGAGGCATGTCATATCGGCGTGGCCTCTCACAACTTTTTCACGATTGCCTGCGCATATCTGCTGGCAGAAAAAAACGGCGTGTCGCAATACGTCGCTTTCGAAATGCTCGAAGGCATGGCGAACAACCTCCCGCGCGTGATGCGGAAACTGCAAAAACAAATCATCCTCTACACTCCCGTAGTGAAAGCCCGCCATTTTCTGAACGCCATTTCCTACCTCGTACGCCGGCTGGACGAAAACACCGGCAAAGAAAATTTCCTCAGCTACACGTTCAATCTGAAACTGGACAGCCCGCAGTGGCATTTCCTTGCCGGGCAGTTTCTGGAGGCGTATAAAATGAAAGATACGGTCGCGACGGAGCCTTTCCGCCGGCAATCCCGAACAGCGAAAATACCGCCGTCGGACAGCGACGTCTTTTACAACGAGCCGGATACGGATTTGGATCTGCCGTGGAATCGCCGGTGGGCGCTGGACGCATTGAAAAAATGGGAAACTGAGGTCAACGAAAAGAATTTCGCCATACCGGTGCAGATCGGCGACAGGGAAGCGCCTGCGGAAACGAAAAAACTGTATCGCGACCGCAGCCGCAATGACGAAACGGCTTGTTGCGAAGCCGGCCTTTCCTCGCCCGAACAGGTACGCGAGGCCGTTGCCGTTGCGGAAAAAGACGCGTCTGGATGGAGAAAAACGTCGGTCGACGAGCGAAAACAAATCCTGCACCGGGTGGCAGAGTACTTGAGCGACAGACGCGGCGACCTGATTGGCTGCATGGCGGCCGTCACGGGAAAAATTTTTACCGAAGGCGACGTCGAAGTGTCGGAAGCAATCGACTTCTGCCGCTACTATCCGGTTACGATGAAATATTTCGACAGTCTGAAAACCGTCTCCCACGCGCCGAAGGGAATCGTGCTGGTCATTCCGCCGTGGAATTTTCCTCTTGCCATTCCCGCGGGCGGGACGGCGGCGGCGCTGGCTGCCGGCAATACGGTGATACTTAAACCGGCAACGGCAGCGCTTCCCGTGGCATGGATGCTTGCCGAATGTTTCTGGAGTGCAGGTGTCCCGAAAGACGCTTTGCAGGTGGTCTGTCCTGCCGACCGTGCGTCGCTCGACCACTTGTGCACGCATCCTTCCGTGAAGCATGTCGTCCTGACCGGCGGGACGGACACCGCTTTCCGGCTGCTCGCCAACAGTCCCCGCACGCCGCTCTCGGCCGAAACGGGCGGCAAAAACACGATCATCATCACCGCCAGCGCCGATCAGGATCACGCCATTCTGAACGTGATTTCATCGGCATTCAGCAATGCAGGACAAAAATGCTCGGCCTGCTCGCTGCTTTTAGTTGATAAAAAGCTCTATCACGACAGGACGTTCAAAGCGAAACTGAAAGACGCCGTGACAAGCCTGCGCACGGGAAGCGTGTGGGATACGATGAACAGCGTCGGCCCGATGATCGACAACCGCAACGAGAAACTGCAATACGCCATCGAACACCTCGAACCCGGCGAATCGTGGTTAGTTGCGCCCGAGTTTGTCGACGAAAAGAAATACATCCTTAAACCGACAGTTAAATGGGGTGTCAGACCGGGCAGTTACACCTTCGAGACGGAACTGTTTGCGCCGCTGCTGTCGGTAGTCTGCATTGACAGTCTGGAGCAGGGGATCGCATACGCCAATGCCTCCGAATATGGTCTGACGGCCGGCCTCCAAAGCCTGAACGAAGCCGAGCAGACACGCTGGAAAAACAGCATCGAAGCCGGAAACCTGTATATTAATCGCGGCATTACGGGCGCGATTGTTCGCCGTCAGCCGTTTGGAGGCATGAAGCGTTCGGCTTTCGGCGGCGGCATAAAGGCCGGAGGGCCGAATTACGTTTCCTGCTTCGCGCGGTTTACGGAAAACGAGATCGCGGAAGCCGCACCTTCGACCGCGCTAAGCCAACTCGTGACGGACGGGAAAGACAAAGCCCGGGTGAACTTCGGACATGCACGTTTCGAACATGCCCGGGATGAAGAGTTCTCGCAGGAAAAAGACGTCAGCCACGTCTGCGGCGAAGAAAACATTTTCCGCTATCTCCCGCTGAAAAGCGTCGGGTTTCGTGTAACCGACGACGATAATCCGGCGGACATACTGCTGGTTATGGACGCCGCCCACACGGCCGGAACACCGCTTGCGGTAAGCGTGTCGGCCGGTAATCCAAATCTCGACGTGATCAGAAAAGCCGCGTCTCTGTTGCCGGGAACCACGGTTGTCGAACAGGACGAACCCGCTTTTATCGATGCACTGGAACAGTACGACCGCATCCGTGCTTGCTCGACGGGATTGTCCGATGCTCTCTACCAAAAGGCTGCCAAACTCGGAAAACACATTGCCGACAGCAAACCTTTGGTCGAAGGTCGCCTGGAACTGCTGCATTATCTGAAGGAGCAAAGCATCGCGTATGAATATCACCGTTACGGGAGCATTTTCGGCGTTTCTTAATTTATCCGAACATTAAATCACTGCGGAGAAAAAACATAATCCTCGTATCCTCCGTGTCTCCGCAGTGAAATAAAAAACATTCGCTACCCAAGCGGAGTACGGCATGAAAAAAATGTTCCATGTTGATCGCAAAATAATAAATCGAATGTGTCACGATTTTATAAAAAAGTGCTATCTTTGCGAGTGTATAATTAAAAAACTTATGAACACTCTACCTTTGTTTATTTTGTTGATTTACGCCTTGTATGAGGGACTTCTTCATGCCTTTGAAGCCGACCACATACTGGCTGTGACAAATATCGTGTCGCAGCGGAACAAGATTTTTCCCGCGCTCAAGGACGGTATTTTCTGGGGGCTGGGGCATACGTCTACGATTTTCCTGATTGGAATCATCATGATTCTCTTCAAGGTAAATATCCCCGACAGTTCGTTCTCCTATTTTGAGGCGGCCGTCGGAGGGATGCTGATACTCGTCGCCTCGTCCCGGTTCTACAACTTCGTGCGCGACGAACAGACTGTGTTTCACACACACCGCCACGAACATGCGGGCGAGAACCGCCATCCTCACGTGCATGTGCACATGAAGGGAAAGGGGCTGCACCGGACGTCGTACGGCATCGGCATCGTCCACGGACTGGCGGGTAGCGGCGCGCTGGTCGTGCTCGTGATGACGCAAATCGGAACCGTCGCGAACAGCCTGCTGTATCTGCTGATTTTCGGCATCGGTTCCATTGCCGGCATGACGCTGGTGGCCGGCGTGTTCAGCATCCCATTTTCGAAGAA
>JAISXP010000040.1 GCA_031270465.1 Tannerella sp.
GGCATGATTTTAAAGATATTGTCAATATTAATCCATATAAGTAAAAAAATGCAACTTCCTGCCATAAGTTGGTGTAATGCAACTTTTTTGTATAAACTGTTTGCAGATGTCAAATCGCCTTCTTTTAAAGCGGACGCCGCCAACGGCGACGATATTGTTCCTATGGAACGGGATGGAATTTCTACTATCGCAGCCATGAAAAACGCAATACTGTAGATGCCGGCATATTTGAGTCCCAACTCCGAACTTATCATAAACAAATCTAATTGTGCCAGTATGCCGCCACTTAACACGCTGAATAACAAAAATAAAGTGTAGGCAAGTATTTTTTTTCGCAACGGTTTATCAATGAACGAAAAATCATGCTTCAACGTCACACTCCCGATTTTACTCACATAAATGAATGTTACCAACATCGCTATGCCATATATCGCAATAAAACCGGCAATCATTCCGTTGAGATTCAGAAATTTGAATGCATACAGCAAATAAACGACAATTAAAAGCGTTCTAATTAAAACTTCACGAACAAATTTAGGGACAACGATCCGCATTTTTTGTGTCGAATAAGTCTCCATTACAGTCCAATACACTATAAACAAAATCAGGGGAATAACCCAATAATAATAATCGACGAAAAGCTGTGAATTCTTGCTGAAAAATGCGGTAATTGGCGTTTTAAACAGAAGATACAACGGAATACAAATCAATATGCCTAACGCAGGTAAAAGCAAAGCATAGAAAAAGAATCCATTGTCTTTGTTTTCAGGATTTTTGAAATACGGAAAAAACCGCATTATCGAAGCGGATGTTCCCAGCATGGCAATGGAGCCAATTAAAGTAGATACTTCCAACAATACCCTTGTTAATCCGATTTCTTCGGGAGCAAGAAATTTTGTTACGATGAAAAACGTGGATAAAAATCCAATAAAAGCTCCTATGTAATTGACAATTGTGCCTTTAATGCTCTGACGAATGACTATTCCCATTATCTGTTTGTCTTATTTTAAACCACAATAGAATTGTTATCAAGAATTTCTTGATAATTCCTATTTTGCTTTGTACCCTTTGTGATAAATCTTTGTGCCTATTGTGGTAAAAAAGTTTTCGTTTTTCCAAACCAATATATTTTTGGTCATGGTTTAAATCCGTTGAAATCATTAAGCGGAGTTCAAAAGCAAACCCGACTTGAAATAATATCGTTCGATATACATTCCTGTAACGTTAGCATGAATTTGTTCATCTTTGGAATAACAAATGGTTTTCCTGTTCAAGCGTTTGATGTGCGTTCTGAAATTCAGGTTTTTTAAAAAACTCGGATATCACCGTATTTTTGCTTATTTTCAATATCCTGCTTATATCGCGAACGCCGGAACTGTTCAGGGTGAGTTCTGATATTTGCTCTTTTACGCCCTGTTTCCAAGCATTATAGCGATAATTCAACTAAAAACTTTTGTGGTTCCTGTTGCACCGCCGGCGCTGACTGCCGTTTTCACTGTGACCGTTCTTCACTAAATCTATTGAACTACAGTGAGGACAACTTACCGTTTGCTCCTATCGTTGAACATCCAGCACCAGCATATCAAAAAGATTTTAAATCAGACTTTTCCATCCGTTTTTTAACCACTTTCCAATACTCTCCTTTATCAGGGCCGATACGTTCGAGGGACCAAGTGATTTAGGTTTGGATATTGTTTTTTCCGTTGCTCTTGTCGTGGTCCGCATCAATCCGGAAAGTTCCCTGACTGTAATTTGTGGATTTGCTGTAATTGCATTCAATATTTTCTCCGAACTTTCAGAAAGTATTTCTTTGCTTTTTTCCGTGACCCGACTCATAACCGCCCATCCACCAATTCCACGGGCAATACTCCTTTCACATCGAAGAGGACAGCCGGTTGATTGCGGACAAACGTGAAATCGAGCGATTTGAATGCATCATGGGCTACGGCCAGAACAAGAACCTGGTAAGCCGTCATATCCGGTTGCCGTGCAAGCAGTTCTATTCCGTATTCCGCCAGCACCTCTTCACGCCAGGCGTACGGGTCATACACATCCACCTCCATGCCAAAGTCTTTCAGCTCGTTGACGACATCTATCACTTTTGTATTTCGCGTGTCGGGACAGTTTTCCTTGAACGTGAAACCCAATACGAGCGCTTTGCTCTTCAGTATTTTTATTTCTTTACTTATCATCAGCTTTACCGTTTTCCGGGCGACGAAGCGACCCATCTCGTCGTTAATACTTCGGCCGGACAGGATGACTTGCGGATTGTATCCCAGACATTGCGACTTGTGCAGCAGGTAGTACGGATCGATGCTGATGCAATGTCCGCCCACCAGTCCGGGCGTGAATCGGAGGAAATTCCATTTGGTTGCCGCCGCTTCCAGCACTTCCTGCGTATCGATACCCATCCTGTCGAAAATCAGCGACAATTCGTTGACAAAAGAAATATTCACATCCCGCTGGGTATTTTCGATGGCTTTTGCCGCTTCGGCTACTTTGATGGATGAAGCCCTGAACGTCCCGGCTTGAATAACAGAAGCGTATAACCCGTCTATTACATCGGTTACTTCTGCGTTCGACCCGGAGACCACTTTCCGTACAGTTGTCAGCGTATTCGTTTTATCTCCCGGATTAATCCTTTCCGGCGAATATCCGCAAAAGAAATCTTCGTTATATTTCAATCCCGAATATTTTTCCAAAACAGGCACGCAATCTTCTTCCGTGCATCCGGGATAGACCGTTGATTCGTAAACCACAATATCACCTTTTTTCAAGATGCGTCCTATGGTTGCCGATGCATTTAACAACGGTTCCAAATCCGGTGTTTTGAATTTGGTGAGCGGCGTCGGTACGGTTACAATATATATGTTACAATCCCGTATCGAATCCACATCGCTGCTGAATGTCAGTCCACGGTCGCACTGCCCGAAGTGTTTTGTCACATTCGCCAGCGATTCGCCGTCCACTTCCCTTGTCCGGTCAATGCCCGACTGCAATTCCCCGATCCGTTTTTCGTTTGTATCATAGCCGGCTACCGGGTACTTCTTTCCCAGTTCGACTGCCAGCGGCAACCCGACATATCCGAGACCTATGACTGCAATTTTATGCATTTCTATATATATCATTGAGCGTTCTGATTCTGTTTCCGGAAAGATGTGTTCGAAATAAACTCACCTTTCCTCGTCGCAAAAGGGATTCACTGATGGCGAATATTCTTCTTTATTGTGCGCTGCGAAAATAACTTCCTCATAAATACGGCAATGCCCCGTCAGTCCCATACGGGTCTGACAAAAAACGCACAAATATACGCATTTATATCTATCTCTCGCTAAAAAACGGAGAAGAAAATTCATTATTGCTTATCGGGAAAATTTTAGCGGTTTTTAGTTCTCAGCGCATAAATCCGCTGAATGATGTCGACTACTTTCAGTCCTTCCATGACATTGGTCGTAATTGTTTCGGTCGACTGTCCGGAAAGCACGTTTACCACGTTGCGAATCACATGGTGATGATTCTGTGCCGAGCCTTTGTAGGCGCCGTAGTCGTTGCCCGGATTGGTCGGCGCGAGCCTGGGCATCACGTAATCCCTGATGTGACATTCAAGGACTTCGTTCATGTACTGTCCGCCGATTTTGACGCTTCCTCTTTCCGCCACAATCAACATGCTGCTTTCCAGGTTCCGGTCCCACACCGAGGTGGAATAGCACAGGCTGCCCATACCGCCGTTCACAAAGTTGAAGTTCACCATTCCCGAATCTTCAAAGTCGGTCAATCCGGCATGGTTGAAATCTGCAAAACGCGCCTGAATATCGCATATATCGCCGAAGAGCCAGTACATAATATCGATGAAGTGCGAAAACTGCGTGAAAAGCGTGCCGCCGTCCAGCGCGGCCTTGCCATGCCAGCCGTCCGCGCGGTAATACCGTCCGTCGCGATTCCAGTAACAATTCAACTGCACCATGTATATCCGACCCAGTCTTCCCGATTCCACCAGTTCCTTTATCCACACCGACGGAGGCGAATATCGATTCTGCATCACGCAGAAAACATGCTTTCTGTATTTCAGCGAAGCGTGCACTATCTTTTCGGCATCGGCTGCCGTCAGCGCCATCGGTTTTTCTATCACGACGTGATGCCCTGTCTCGATTGCCCGGACGGCCATCGGGGCGTGCAGTCCGTTCGGCGTGCAGATGCAGACAACGTCGAACGGCAATCCGCCGCTCAGCAGTTCGTCGAAATCGCCGGTGAACGGAACGTCATACGTGTCGACGTCCAGTTTCTCGCGCGGCAGAATGTCGCACAGCGCGGCGAGCGTGGCGCCGGATTCGCGGGCGATCATTTCCGCATGGCGCTTTCCGATATGGCCGCAACCGACTACGGCAAAACGTATATCTTTCTGTTTGTCCGTCATGCTTGCCGAAAGAATTTAAGGATAGTTTCGATGACGTAATTCTGCTCATCGGCTGTCATTTCCGCATAAATCGGGAGAGAGAGGACTTCGCGGCTCAGGCGTAGCGATGCGCTCACGTCGCCGGCTGTTCGCGCCACCCACCTGTAGGCTTCCTGCTCATGCACTGCAAGCGGATAGTAGACGGTGGCAGCGATTCCGCCGGCTTTCAGATGCGCCTGCAGTGCGTCGCGCTGTCCGTTTCCGACCCGGATCGTGTACTGGTGATAGACGTGCGTCGACGAGTAGGATCTGGTCGGGATTCTGATTTCGTTCAGCGGGAGCAGTGCCCGGTCGTAGCGCTGTGCCACCTGCCGGCGTGCGTTGGCAAAGGTGTCGATGTATTTCAGTTTTACATCGAGTATGGCTGCCTGAATCGTGTCCAGACGCGAATTGCATCCGACGATTTTATGGTGATACTTTTCCGTCTGTCCGTGATTGGCCAACATGCGGATGCGTTCGGCCAGTTCGCCGTCGGCCGTCATCACGGCGCCTCCGTCGCCGTAGCAGCCCAGCGGTTTGGTGGGGAAGAACGATGTGATTCCGATGGGGGCGATCGCTCCTGCTTTCCTGACACTTCCGTCGGAAAACGTGTACTCCGCGCCCAGCGACTGGGCGTTGTCTTCGATTACCGGTATTTTGTATTTGCCGGCTATTTTCATGACCGGTTCCATTTCGCAGGCCTGTCCGAAAAGGTGTACGGCGATGATGGCTTTCGTCTGTCGCGAGATGGCGCGTTCGAGCAGTTCGGTATTCATGTTAAACGTGTCCGGGTCGACGTCGATCAGCACCGGTTCGAATCCCAGCGAGACGGCCACCTCGGCTGCGGCGATGTAGTTGAATGCCGGTAGAATCACTTCTTCGCCGGGCTGTATGTTCAGTGTTCGCAGAGCAAGACGGATGGCGTCCGTTCCGTTGCCGCACGGAATCACGTGCGGGACATTCAGGTATTCGGCCAGGTGCGTGCCGAACGCTGCCACCTGCCGGCCGTGGATGAAGTGTGCTTCGCCGGTTACTTCACGAATGGCAGCGTCGATCTCGGCCTTCAGCCGTTCGTACTGACGCTTCAGGTCAGTCATTGGAATGTTCATCGGCATTTTTTTCTGTTATTTTACTTCGCTGCCCGGTTTCACGTCTTTTCCGGTCGTGATCACGACCAGCCTGCCGTCGGCGTCTTCGGCCGAGAGAATCATTCCTTCGGACAGAATCCCTTTCAACTTGCGCGGCGCCAGATTCGCAATGAAACAGACCTGTTTGCCGGTCAGTTCTTCCGGTGCGTAGTGCGCGGCTATTCCGGACACGATCGTGCGTCCGCCCAGTCCATCGTCTATTTTCAGTTGCAGCAGTTTGTCGGCTTTGGGGACTTTTGTACATTCGAGCACGGTTCCCGCGCGGATGTCGAGCTTGGCGAAATCGTCGAACGGGATGATTTCGCGTACCGGCGGCGCTTTGTATTCCGCTTCTCTGTTGTTTTTTTTCGTATCGAGCAATTTTTGTATCTGTTTTTCGACGGCGTCGTTTTCTATTTTTTCGAAGAGCAGTTCCGCCGTGCCCAGCGCATGTCCGGCTTCGAGCAGGCCGGCCGTTCCGAGCCGGTGCCAGCCGAGCGGCTTCACGTTCAGCATCCGGTTCAGTTTTTCCGTACTGAAGGGAAGGAAAGGTTCGAAGACGATCGACAGGTTTGCGGTGATTTGCAGCGCGACATGGAGTATCGTCGCCACACGTGCCATGTCGGTTTCGGCCAGTTTCCACGGTTCGCTGTCGGCCAGATACCTGTTGCCGGTGCGTGCCAGAGTCATTGCTTCCTTCTGGGCGTCACGAAAGTGGAAGGTGTCCAGAAACTGTTCCACGCGGGTTTTTATGTTTTCAAATTCGCGGAATGTTTCCCTGTCACGGTCCGTCAGTTCGCCGCACACGGGCACGGTGTTGTCGAAATATTTTGCGGTCAGCACCAGTACGCGGTTGATGAAGTTGCCCAGAATCGCCACCAGTTCGTTGTTGTTGCGCGCCTGAAAGTCTTCCCATGTGAAATCGTTGTCTTTCGTTTCGGGTGCGTTTGCGGTCAGGACGTAGCGGAGTACGTCCTGTTTGCCGGGGAAGTCGAGCAGATATTCGTGAAGCCATACTGCCCAGTTGCGCGTGGTGGAGATTTTGTCGCCCTGGAGGTTGAGGAACTCGTTGGCGGGGACGTTTTCGGGGAGGTTGAACGAACCTTCGGCCTTGAGCATGGCGGGGAAGACGATGCAGTGGAAAACGATGTTGTCCTTTCCGATGAAGTGCACGATTTTGGATTCGGGGTCTTTCCACCACGTTTCCCACGTGTCGGGGAGGAGTTCGGCAGTGTTGGAGATGTATCCGATGGGAGCGTCGAACCATACGTAGAGGACTTTTCCGGAGGCGCCGGCGACGGGCACGGGTATTCCCCAGTCGAGGTCGCGGCTCACGGCGCGCGGCTGGAGTCCCATGTCGAGCCAGCTCTTGCACTGTCCGTACACGTTCGGTTTCCATTCCGTGTGTTCATCCAGTATCCAGCGTCTGAGGAACGGTTCGTAGCGGTCGAGTGGGAGGTACCAGTGTTTTGTTTCGCGCATGACGGGTTCGCTGCCGCTGATTGTTGATTTGGGATTGAGCAGTTCGGTAGGGCCGAGCGATGTGCCGCACGATTCGCACTGGTCGCCGTAGGCGCGTTCGTTGCCGCAGTGGGGGCATGTGCCGGTGATGTAGCGGTCGGCGAGGAACTGGCCGGCTTCACGGTCGTAGTACTGTTCGCTTGTCTTTTCGACGAATACATCTCTGTCGTAGAGAGTACGGAAGAAGTCCGAGGCCATCCGGTGATGCGTGGGCGAGGTGGTACGCGAATAGATGTCGAAGGTGATGCCGAAGTCTTCGAACGCCTTTTTGATGATGCCATGATAGCGGTCGACGATGTCCTGCGGCGTGACGCCTTCCTTTTTCGCCTTCAGGGTGATGGGTACACCGTGTTCGTCCGATCCGCCGACGAGCAGCACATCTTCACCCTTCAGCCGCAGGTAGCGCGCGTAGATATCGGCCGGCACGTACACACCCGCCAGATGACCGATGTGAACAGGCCCGTTGGCATAGGGCAGCGCGGTTGTGATCAATGTCCTTTTAAAATGCTTTTCCTTCATACAATTTCAGTTTGAGTGGACAAAGATACGGGATATATTTCAAAGATTCAAAAAACTCGATTAGGGTGTCAGGTCAACGAACGAAAATATTTCCTTTGCGACATGGAATCGAACCGTTACATGCTGTTTATTTCGCGTGCCTAAAAATAAAAAGCGATAATCTGAATTGAAAATCATTTGCACCGGCATTTGGATGTTACTTTCAGAGAAGACAGTTGTCGTGCAAGAAAGGACAATGCGCCCGAAAATCTTTCTACCCTGAAAAAACTTGCCTTGCAAATTATCGGGGAACAACCAGATAAGCGGAATATTTTTTTTGCGTATCTGTAAAATATTTTTCTCTTTCACTTGTCTACATAAGTAGGAAATAAAACATTTAATATGAAAGTACATTTTTTCAAATTTACGCATGTATTGTTGGGACTGGCTGTTGTCGCCGGCCTGGGCGTCATTGTGATGTGGTTGTGGAACTGGCTTATGCCTGCCGTTACGGGTTGGGCAAGCATTGATTTCTGGCAGGCGCTGGGCTTGCTGGCTCTTGTACGTATTCTTTTCGGCGGATTCGGCAAAGGCTGTATGCATCGGCTGCACCGTCATCGCAATCCTATCCGCGAAAAATGGATGAAAATGACACCCGAAGAACAAAAAGATTTCATCCGGAAAAGACGTCATTCCACATTCGGCAGACATTGCTTCCCCTGCGAAGGAGACTTTGAGGCCGATGAACGGGAGAAAGAAGACAGAGGAAATGGGTGAACAGCCTGAAAAGCAGGATGCCGGGAAACTGATTGCAGAATATCAGCCGCGTCTGAAAGCGTTTATCCGTAAACGCATTTCGAATCATGAAGACGCTGAGGATATTCTGCAGGACGTTTTTTATCAGTTGGTGAAAGCTGTCGAAAATACGCTGAATCCGATTGTCCATGTCGAAGCATGGCTGTATCGTGTGGCACGAAACATGATTGTCAACCACGCAGCGAAAAAGCGTGAAGAAGAGTTGTATGTATATCAGGATGAAGAAAATGACGACGAGATATTCAGCGATTTTTCGAACACACTGTTCAACGAAGAAACTTCGCCTTCGCCCGAAACGGAATACCTTCGCTCACTGGTCTGGACGGAGTTGGAAAGCGCTCTTTCGGAATTGCCGTCGGGACAGCGCGAAATATTCGAACTGACGGAGCTGGACGGTATTCCGCTAAAGGAAATAGCCCGGACGACCGGCGTTGCGGTCAACACTTTGCTGTCGCGAAAGCGTTACGCCGTTTTGTATTTGCGAAAACGCCTGAGCCTGCTGTACGAAGACCTTCTCTGTTCATAAACGCACATCATTTCTCCGTGTCCTCCGCGAACGCGGTTAAATAAAAAAGCAGACGCTTCCGTGCGTCTGCTTTTTATTTACTGTCTGTCCGCCACTGTCAAGCGTGCGGACAGAGTACGGCCGTCCGTTGTCTCTACCGAATGATCACTTTCTGCCGCATTCCGCTTTCGTCGAGCGATACCACATACACGCCCTGCGGCAGCGGCAGCACCGTCTCGCCCGACGGCAGCGACTGCTGCTGCAGCAGCTGACCCGACAGACTGTAGATGCGAAGCGTCCTGCCTTCTTCCGGCACTGTCACGTGCAGG
>JAISXP010000084.1 GCA_031270465.1 Tannerella sp.
TCGACATTGTGGGTGTGGCCGACCCGAACAGGGAAAGTTACAACTACATCCACTGGAGCGAATACGGCCTGCGCAACGACCTGCGCAAACTAATGGACGAACCGGCGTGGAAAGAGGGCATCAAAGGCATCCCCGGAGGGCGCAACATTATGAAGGAAGTGATAGAGACATACTACCGCAAGAACCGTCCCGGATACAAAGGCACGGTGGCCGCTGCCGAAGACTGCCGCGAACTGCTGGAAACGCTGAAGGACGTGGACGCCGTCAAAATCATGTCGCCCGACCATCATCATGCTTTCCAGGCTGTCGATTGCCTGAAAAGAGGGAAGCACGTTATCATGCACAAACCACTGGGCAACAAAATGGCCGAAGCGATGAAGGTGGTCGATACGGCCAAAGCCTCTCCGCTTTCGACCTACATGCTGGCGTACAACGCCCTGGGCGACGGGAAACACATTGACTTGATCCGGAAATGGATTGAGGCCGGCGCGATAGGCCGGTTGCGAGAAATCCACAACTGGAGCAACCGTCCCGTATGGCCGCAGTATCCGGTGATTCCCGCCGGAAAGGAACCCATACCCGAAGGACTGAACTGGGACCTCTGGCTGGGGCCGGCCGAGATGCGCGACTACCATTTCGAGTACACGCACTGCTGTTTCCGCGGCTGGTACGAGTTCGGCGCCGGAGCGATTGCCGACATGGGATATTACAGCCTCTGGCCGGTGTTCCGCGCCCTGAAACTGGATTCGGCCATCTCGGCAAGTACGCGCTTCTCGCGGGTCGTCGGCCTGAAAAACGGCGTGCCGTCCACCATCGTGAACGACTATTCCTACCCGATGGCCGCCGCATACCGTTTTGAGATACCTTACAGGGACGGTTCGGACAAAATCATCCTCCAGTGGCACGACGGCGGGATGAAACCCCAGACGCCGGACGGCTACGACGGCGACGATCTGCCCATCGAAGGCATGATGTTCGTGGGAGACCGGGGCGCCATTGTCGGCGACTTTTTCGGCGCCAACGCCCGGTTGCTGGGCGAACGCGCCGCGCAGTTTGCCGGCATACAGGGCGAGCCTCTGGCCGAAAGTCCCGACGCCGCACTGCCGGACGGCACCGTCCGCTGGCTGCAGAACTGGATCGACGGATGCCGCGGGAAAGGCAAGGGGCCGGCCTCGTTCGAGAATGCCAAAGAAGTGAATGAAACCTTCAACCTCGGCTCCGTCTCGCTGATGAGCAACGGTAAAAAACTGACCTACGATCCCCGGACGCGCACCGTCACTAACGACGAAACGGCGAACAGACTGCTTGCACGCAAAATGCGCAAAGGCTGGGAAATATGAAACATTTAAAAACAGATACAAAGTATGACTACAAGACGTAACTTTTTTCGCAGTCTGGCCCTGGGAACCGCAGCGATGGCCGCCGCAACGCCCGCCGGCACACTGGCCGCCATGACAGAGGCGGCGCCGCCCGTAAACCGGGATGTCTTCAAGCCCCTGCGCATCTCCATGCTCTCCTATTCGTTCCACGGATTAGTCGGCGCGGGGATGATGGACATCTTTCATTTCTTCGAGACCTGCAAGTACCGCTACGGCCTGGAGGCAGCCGACCTGTGGAACGGCATGATTACCTCGACGGACGATGATTTCATCGACAAGGTGCATACCGCCCTCGAAGACCGCCGGTTAGTCGTTCCGAACATCGCGGTGGACGGCACGACCATCATGCAGGCCGACGGCGAAGACGCTGCCGCACACCGCGCCATGCAAGACCGCTACATGCACATCGCCCGGCGCTGGGGCGTGGGGTTTGTCCGCTTCGACGCAGGGGCGAGCAGACGGAAGGACAGCAAGGACATTGACGGCTGGACGGAGCAGGAGTTTGACCATCTCGTAAAGCGCTACCGTGAACTGGCGCAGTTTGCCCACGACAACGGATTCCGCACCGGCGCCGAAGTGCACTGGGGTCCCGAACGCTGCTGGGTGCACATGGAAAAACTGATCCGCGCCGTTTCGCATCCCGGATTCGCCATCTGCATGCACTTCGGAGGCTGGTACGGCACGCCCGAAGAAATCCTCGCCGCCGAAAAAGCCGCCGCCCCATACGTGGCGCACACGCATATCCCGTGGGACGTTTGCGAAGACCCGAATCTTCACAAGCGGCTGGCCGTCCTGCGCGACGCCGGCTACACAGGCTACTACAGCGTGGAACATCACTCGGGGAAAAACGAGTACAACATGGTGGAAGCGCAACTTGGCAAAGTGAAAGCCGTCCTGACAAACTGGAACAGGGGCGAAGACGGAAATATAAACTGATAATTCGTGGTAGGTTTACGCATCGGTTTTAATTTATAATTTGGGGATGGATGAAATTCCCCACCTTTAGGGGAGAAAAAATTATATGGCTTTTTCGCTTTTAGCGGACAACAATGATTTGCAATAAAAACGAGATGCAAAATTATAAAAGCGGCTCCCTCACCCGTTATGATATAAAACATCATATAGTTTGGATAAGCAAATATAGAAAGACGATACGCCCGTTGTCTTGCATGTTTCTTAAAAGCAGATGAGTCAGGAAAAAATGCCCCAAATGTCCTGTTCCGAAAGTCATTTCAAAGCCGTCCTCCGTGTATTCAATAGAAGAAGAACCCGAAATGGCATTACCGGTCCGAATAAAGGAGGTAAATCGCTGTTTTCAATCGCCTTGCCAAAATTCCTGACAGACGCAGGCGAAGCAAGATTATATGTGCGAGTTTCCTGTTTCGCCGGCGATTTCCGTATCTGCCCATTAGGATTTTTCCATGTTTCGGCTTGCAATGACAATATGGTTGTCAGGATTTTCCAAAGCAATATATTTTGTACACTAATAACCCAGTCCCGAATTGCCGTCTGTGATGATAAATGTTTTTCTTTTCGTTCCGTATTTATTTTTTAATATTCGGCAATTCCAAACCGAGACCTTTTTTCCTGTCCACGATTTTGAGCACAAATCCTAAAACCAATGCCGCCACGCCAAGAAATGCCAGCATCAACAGCGGATTTGTATAATTATACATGACCGGTTTAAGTTTTTCGTCGATGTTCGAGTCGTTTATCAAATCCTGATTCGACGATTGCAGGATACGTCCGATCAGCATGGGGAACAGCCACAAACCGATATTTTGAATCCAGAAAATCAGTGCGTAGGCCGAGCCTATTACTTTGCTGTCCACTAATTTCGGAACGGAAGGCCACAACGACGCAGGGACCAGCGAAAATGATGCACCGAGCACAAGGATGGTCGCAAGCGCAAGAATCACGCCGCCAACAGATGCCGTATCACCCTGCTCAGGCCTGAACTCCGGCAGGATAAATGCAAACGTCAAATGACAGAAAATCAACAGCAGCGAGCCTAATATCAACATCGTGGCCGCTTTTCCCTTTTTGTCGATATAATTACCTAAAAAGGGCGTGATGACGGCAGCCAAAAG
>JAISXP010000098.1 GCA_031270465.1 Tannerella sp.
AAAAAAAGCAGACCTTAATATACCGTATTCTGCGGATCGAAATTACACCATCCGCTCATCCAGTTGTTCGAATTGTTTTCGTTCGGCCCGAAAGCGCCGATATAATTGACCTTGTCGAAGCCGGACAACACTTTGGCATTCGTCCAGCTTGCGCCCGACGCCAGCGGACTGCCCGATGCCGGAAATGCGCCCGGACTGGCGAGGCTCAGCGGGTCGCCGGCAAACTTCAAGTCGGCAATCGTCGCGATATGGTTTCCTCCGTCCGTGCGGTTGAAGTAGGTGTCGACAAAACTGCCCGCGTCATCCGGGTTGAATACCGAAGACTCTTTCCAGTACTGTGCATTCTGGAAATCCTTTATCGTTCCGGCCAGGTAGCAGTTGGCGATATTCAGTTTTCCGTCCGCAGCCCACTGCTGTGTGGTCGAACCCTTGTCGTTTTCAATGATAATGCCGATGGGGAAGGCGGCAATCACCGAATTGAAGATGCTCAGCTGCGTGTTGCGGCGGAGATGCAGCGCTGCCTGGAAACGGGCGTCGACCGTGCTTCCATTCACGCCTGCCGCATCGGTGTAGGAGGTCGGGTTGGCCACGGGACCGAACAGGCTCACGTTAGCAAAAACGGCGCCGGTGTAGGGTTCGGTTGCCGAGCCGGCGGCATTGTTGTCCGATTCAAAGCCGTTGGACGCCGACTTGTCGCCGGTCTGGGGGTCGCGCAGGCCGAGGGCATACTGTATCTTCCCGCTGAAACCGTTGTCGGTATCGAAATCGTCGTCCCAGCCGCGGTATGCGATCAGATATTTGGCATCGACCGTGCCTCCGAACCACTCGAAAGAATCGTCGCCGGAATAAGAGACCTGCAAGTGATCCAGTTTGGTGCCGGCGCCTATCGAACCGAAAGTGATGCCGTTGATTTCGTTGTCGGTAGAGTATTCGATTCCGGCGAATTCAACGCGGACATAACTCAGCACGCCGGAATTGTCGTTCGGGTCGGTTCCGCCGTGTTTGGAACGCACGCCGCCCTCGATTGTCTGCTCACCCATGTTGTTGGGCGCCTTGCCCAGCAGGATGATGCCGCCCCAGTCGCCCGGCTTGCGGCTTCCGGCAGCCTGCGCCGACGTGAAAACGATGGGACGTTCCTTCGTGCCCTGCGCATTGATTTTGCCGCCGCGCTCGACAATCAGCGTGCCCTGCGTTGATTTTTCCCCTTTGAGAATCACGCCCGGTTCAATGGTCAGCGTCACGCCGCTGGGCACATATACGAATCCCCGCAAATTGTACGTATTCGGATACGTCAGCGTCGTATTCGTCTTGATTTCGTAGTTTTCTTTGGAGCCGTCGCCCAAATCCAATACTTCGCCTGTGATGACTTTTTCATCGTCATCGTCATTACAACTTACGCTGCACAAGGCCGCGCATACCATGAGCATGTAGCTCATCAATCTTAACTGTTTCATTTTTTCTGATTTAGATAATTAAATATTCAATTTATTTTCAGCAGTACGCCCACGGAAACGGTTTGTCCCGGAGTGTATTGCTTCGTTATTTGTTCTCGATGATGAATGATGCCGTCTTTTTCGAACCGGGGAAACTGTTTGTAAACAATCGCCTCGGAAAGGATATCCCTGACCGAGCAGCGCAGTTCGAGGTTTTTGGCGATGCTTTTCCCGACGGTAAAGTCAAGCGTGTTGCGAGGCATCTCATACGAATCGGGAATCAGCGTATTGATGTCCGGGTTGACGCTGTTCGATTTACCCAGTCCCACAATCCTCTTTCCGATGCGGTTGTAAAGCAGGGAAGCGTTAATCCCGTGCTTTTCGGTTTGCCAGTAAAGCCCGGCATTGAGCGTGTATGGCGACTGTCCCTGCATGGGGCGGTCGGGTTCCGACACGACTTCGCCCGCAGGAAAGCGCACGCGGCTCTCGATCAGGGCGGCGTTCAGAATAAGGGAAAAACCCGACATTCCGATAAAGTCCAGTTTCTTGCGGACATCCAGTTCAATGCCCCAGCTGTCCGCCGCTTCCGCGTTTTCGTAATTGTAGCGGAGCGAGCCGCCCATGTCGATAAAAGTCCATTCGATGGGATTCCTGAAATGTTTGTAAAACACGCCCAGACTGACCGTTTCGCCGAACGCGGGATAAAATTCGTATCGCAAATCCACGTTGTCGATGATTGCCTTTTTCAGGTTTTCGTTGCCGCCGATTTCGTTGAACAGGTCGAAATCGAAATACACGGCAGGCGAAAGTTCGCGCAGTTCGGGGCGGTTGAGCGAACGCCCGTAAGCAGCCCGCAACTGATGCCGTTCCGAGAATTTATGCGTCAGGTTTATCGAGGGAAGCCAGTCCAGGTCGTTGATATTCTTTTTGGTTGTCAGCGTCAGGTCGGGAGCGTCGGAGCGGTCGCGGATTAATTTCGTATAATGGTTTTCGAGTCGCAGGCCGGCATATACTGTGAGTTTGCCCAGCGGTATTTCGAGTGCGGCATATCCGGCGCCGTGCAGGACGGATGCGTCGTAATTGTTCGTTTTGCGGGTAATTTCGTCGATATACACCTTGTCGGCGCCCAAGTACCGGTCATTCAGCATTTCCTCGAAAGGAAGTTTCAGATAGGATTGCCGTTCGTCGTAGCTCAGATTGTCGTAGCGGTAGATAAACTCCCTCACGCGATAGTTGCGCTTGTGGTATTCTCCGTAGATACCTGTTTTAAGCGTTGGGTTGAACGTCATCGCCGTAAACGTCCGCTTGTAATTGGCGGCGAAGGAGAGCGTATGGTCGTGCAAATCCTGAAAGTAGCGGCTGATGTTGTCGTTGCCGGTAGGGACGGGGATGTCGTCGATACTGCCGACGCCGGCCTGGTTGGTCACGATGCGCCGGTCGGGTTCCGTCTTGCCGGCGTACGAATAGCCGGCATCCCAGTTCAGGGAGCGGTTCGGGGAAAAGTCGTGCGTGCCGGAGAACTGTCCGCTGTAAGTCAGTCGCGAGGAATAGAGCATCTCCGTCTGTTCGCGGTAATACATGCTGCTCATGTCCTTGATGCCGGAGCGTTCCGTCAGGCGATTCCGTCCCAGCATGTTGAACAGATTTTTAAATTCGATACGATGAAAGGGGTTCAGGACGAAAGACCAGTTGTGCAGAACGCCCAGACGAACATCATTCGAATACTGGCTGTCATAATAATTATCAAGAAAAACGGGCATATCTGTCCGGGCCGAATAGATGCCGTAGCGGGCGTTTTTCATCCCTTCCACCCCTTTCAAAGTATTGCTGTAAGTTATTGCGGTGATATTTCCAGCCGTTTGTCCGGCATCTGTTTCCATGCGTCGTGCAACCGTCAGCGAGAGGCGCTGGTCGGGATAGGGCGCACGCGTTTTGATCCGCCAGTCGTTGTTGAAACCCTCTTTTGTCAGCCGTGATATTTCGTCGTTACCGGTAACGGCATCCAGATGAGCGGGGAAATGGCTCGACAGCGGGCGCTTGTTCGAGTCGAAACCCAGGAAGTCGGTCGCGCTGCCCGGATTCATCCGGAAACCGTTCCCGTGCGTACGGGTATTGAATCCGGTGGTATAGGCCAGTTCCGTACGGTTTTCATCGGGCACGCCTTTGGAAACGATTTTCACGAAGCCTCCGGAAAAGTCACCGGGGATTTCGGGCGAAGGCGACTTGTACACCATCAAATTGTCTATCTGGCTCCCCGGCACGAGGTCGAGCGGAAAGGCGCGGCTGTCGGTTTCCGTACTCGGCACGGCCAGACCGTTAATCCATGCGTTGTTGTATCGCTGTGCCAGTCCGCGCACGATGATGAAACGGTCGTCGATAATGGTCACTCCGGGTACACGGCGCACAACTTCCGCCGCCGTCCGGTCGGGACTTTTGGCTATCTGCGCCGCCGATATGCCGCTCGTCACCTGAGGCAGCGACCTTACGGCCGTCAGCATCGCCGCTTCGGTATTTTGACGCACGCGGGCGCTCACATACACTTCGGACAGGCTGATGTCGTCGCTCTCCATCGAAACGTCGAGATGGGTCACGGCTTCGGCGGTTTTGCACTCGACTTCGACCGTCCTGTACGACAGGAAACGAAACTCCAGCATCTGTTTCTCGCCTGAAAGCCCCTGTATATTGTAATATCCGTCCACATCCGTGACGGCGCCGACGGCCGTGCCCCTGACCATGACCGTTGCGCCGATAAGCGGTTCCGACGTCACCGAATCGCGCACGAAGCCCTGTATGCTCTTTTCCGGTGGATTTGCACACAGGGATGCACAAAAGAAAAATCCGGACAGTAAAAGCGATAATTTTCGTGTTGCTCTGTTTTGCATCTTCTCAATAATTTATTTTGACGCTGCAAAAGTAGAGGCTTGATGTTACGTTTATCTTACGGAAACTTTATCTTTTTATTACGTTTTTCTGCGAGGATGCACTTCCCTGAACCGTATGCATTCCAAAATACCGGATTTATCGATCCCGGACAAACGAAAACTTGCGTGCGGAACGAAAAAACATAACGTATTTTTTCTCCCGAAACGTGCGAACGAAAAAAACATAACGTATTTTTTTCTCCCTCCACGCCATAAAATCGGTTTTTATCGCGTACATTTGTCCGGTAAATATAAACATATATATAATGAAACAGATTTCAAGAAGAACAGCATTGAAAGCAGCGTTTGCCGGAAGCGCCCTGCTTGCGACGGACGGACTGAGCGCCGCCATCTCGCAAAAGAAAAAACAAACCAAAGAACCGGCCCGTGAACCGCTGAAAGGCAATATCCGTCACTCCGTCAGCAAATGGTGCTTCGGAAGCTACCCGCTGGACGAATTTTGCGACATCTGCAAAACCATCGGTATCGAATCCGTCGAACTCCTCGACCCGAAAGACTGGAAGACAGTCATCGACAAGGGTATGACCGTCGCCATGGCACAGGGCGCCGGACTGGGCATCGACCGGGGATTCAACGACCCCGCACTGCACGACGAACTGGTCGAAAGCTACGAAAAAGTCATCCCGATGGTCGCCGAAGCCGGACTGACCAATCTCATCTGCTTCGCCGGACGGCGCAATGGCGTCAGCGACCTGCAGGGATGGGAAAACTGTGCAAAGGGTCTGAAACGCATCGCACCCGTCGCCGAGAAACACCGCGTCGTCCTGACGATGGAACTGCTCAACAGCATCGGACACAAGGACTATCTCTGCGACCACACCGTTTGGGGCGTCGAACTGTGCCGCCGCGTCGGTTCGCCCAACTTCAAACTCCTATACGACATCTATCACATGCAGATCATGGAAGGCAACATCATCGAGCACATCCGCAAGTATCACGAATACTTCTCGCACATACACACGGGCGGCAATCCCGGACGCGCGGAAATCGACGAGACGCAGGAACTCTACTATCCCGCCATCATGAAAGCGCTCGTGGAGACGGGCTACAGAGGTTTCGTCGGGCAGGAATTTGTCCCCGCACAGCCGGACAAAATCGCGTCGCTCGAAAAATGCATCCGTATTTGCGACATCTGACCATGAAAAGAAAACGAAATGCGGGCGCCGCCTCCACCTCCGCGAAGGGACGGAAAGGAAAGAAGCCGGCAAGACCGGAACTGCTGGCCGAAACCGTCGTGAAGCTGTTTCAGAGTGCGCCAGGCGCTCTCTTCTCGCTCCGCCAGATTTACCGGAGCGTGGCAGCGCGGACGTCGGAACAGCGGCGGAAGGTGGCAGAAACGCTGTCGCTGCTGGCCGGTGAAGGCGTGCTCGTCGAACTCGAACCGGGACGCTTCCGCTGCAGCACGCCCGGCACCGTGGCCACCGGCACGTTTCGCCGGCGCAGCAACGGGAAAAATGCTTTCGTGCCCGACGACGGAGGCGAACCCGTCTTCGTCGCCGAACGCAACTCGCGGCACGCAATGGACGGCGACACCGTGCGCGTACAACTCTTCGCACGGCGACGGGACACCGCACCCGAAGCCGAAGTCATCGACATCGTCGAACGACGGCAGGGCGTCTTCGTCGGCAAGCTGCAAATCGCGCACGGCGCAGCCTTCCTCGTCACCGAAGACAAAACCCTGGCCAACGACATCTTCATACCCGGAGAACACCTCAAGGGAGGGAAACACAACGACAAGGCCGTCGTCCGCATCGTCGAATGGCCCGACAGCGCCAAGAACCCGATCGGCGAAGTGGTCGACATCCTCGGCGTCGCCGGACAGAACAGCGCCGAGATGCACGCCATCCTCGCCGAATACGGCCTCCCGTACGCCTATCCGGACAGAGCCGAAAAGGCAGCCGAACGCATCTCAGACATCATCGGCGACGACGAAATCGCACGGCGCGAAGACTTCCGCGCGGCACCGACCTTCACCATCGACCCCGCCGACGCCAAAGACTTCGACGACGCCCTCTCGCTGCGCCGGACAGCCGACGGCCTCTGGGAAGTGGGCGTGCACATCGCCGACGTGACGCACTACGTTCGTCCGGCATCCGTCATCGACCGGGAAGCATACGGGCGAGCCACGTCGGTATACCTCGTCGACCGCACCATCCCCATGCTCCCCGAACGTCTCTGCAACCAAATCTGCTCGCTCAGACCGGACGAAGACAAACTGTGCTTCTCGGTCGTTTTCGAACTGAACGGCGCGGCGGAAATACACTCGTCGCGCATCTGCCGCACCGTCATCCGCAGCCGCCGGAGGTTTACGTACGAAGAAGCGCAGAACGTCATCGAAACCGGACGGGGCGACTTCGGCGAAGAGATACTGACGCTGAACCGCCTGGCACAGCAGCTGCGCAGTGCGCGGATGGCAAACGGCGCCGTCGACTTCGACCGCTTCGAGGTGAAGTTCGACCTCGACCGCGACGGCCGTCCGCTCGCCGTCCGTTTCAAGGAACCGAAAGACTCCAACCGGCTGATCGAGGAATTTATGCTGCTGGCCAACCGAACGGTCGCCGAATATGTCGGCAAACAGCCCGGCGGCAGAGCGAAAAAGACGTTCGTCTACCGCATACACGAAACGCCCGACCCGGTCAGGATGGAAACCTTCGCCGCCTTTGTCCAGCGCTTCGGATACAGACTGAAAACAAACGGCAGCAACAGCGACCTGACGAAAAGCCTCCGCACGCTGCTCGACAGGGTGAAGGGACGCCCGGAAGCAAACCTCGTCGAGACGCTCGCCGTACGCTCGATGCAGAAGGCGCGCTATGCAGTCGACAACGTCGGGCACTACGGCCTCGCCTTCGATCACTACTCGCACTTCACTTCGCCCATCCGGCGCTACCCCGACATGATGGTGCACCGCCTGCTGGAACATTATCTGGCGGGAGGACGGAGCGTCGCAAAAGATGCGTACAGGACGTACTGCGACCACTGCTCGGAGATGGAACAGTTGGCAGCCAGCGCCGAACGCGCTTCCGTCAAGTACAAGCAGGTGGAATTTATGAGCGAACGGGTGGGACAAACGTTCGACGGCATCATCTCCGGCGTTACCGAATGGGGTCTGTACGTCGAACTGAACGAAAACAAATGCGAGGGACTGATTCCCGTGCGCGACCTCGACGACGACTTCTACGAGTTCGACGAAAAAAACTACTGCCTCAAAGGCTACCGCAGCAAACGCACGTATCGCCTGGGCGACCCCGTCACCATCGTGGTGGCCGCCGCCAACCTCGAACGCAAACAGCTGGACTTCGCTCCGGCATGGTAAATCAAGCTGTCGTGCCGGAAATTAAACACGGAGAAAAAACATCTTCTCCGTATTCTTTGTATTCTCCGTGTCCTCCGTGTCTCCGTGTTTAAATAAAATTTCGAATCCTGAATTTCAAGCCATTCTTTTGACATCTCTCCCGAACGACCGGTTTGCCAGTCTTCTCTCTCGCGGGCGGTATGTGCCTTCGTTCATTTCGCGGAGCGCCACGTTGCAGAAGAGACGGAACATGCGCGATTCCTGCGATTCGGCAGCGTAGAACGACGCCCAGGCGTAGTCGTAAAGTTCCTGCAGCCGTTCGGCGGACATGTGTTTTGGATGAAAGACGACTTCGCCCGCGTTGTAGCGGTTCCAGTCGAAATCGAAGATGCGTCCCTGCCGGAGGAAGTCGTCGTAGCCTTTGGTGTGCGGGAAGGGCGTCATAACCGTAAATTCCGCCAGGTCGAGGTCTATTTCGAGCAGGAAATCTATCAGGCGTTTGATGTCGTCTTCCGTCTGGTTGTCGAGGCCGAGCAGGATGGTGCCTTCGACGCCGATGCCGTGGTCGTGATAGCGTTTCACACGCTCGCGGATGTAGTCGGACGTGTCGTAGACGGCCTGGTAGACGTACCATGCGCCCGCCTGCGCCGCCAGGTCGAGTATTTCGGGATCGTCTTCGATCGTGTGGCTGATCCATTTCTTTTTGAAGGGAATCATTTCGCGAAACAGTTCCTTTTCCCATTCCTTGTTTTGCGCCAGAGAATTGTCGACGACGAAGAGGCGGTTGTTGTCGATGGTTGCCAGTTCTTCGATCACTCTGTCCATCGGTCGCGGACGGAATATGCGCCCGCCCAGATAGGCCACCGCGCAGGGATAGCAACTGAAACGGCAGCCGCGCGAGGCGTGAAAGAGGTCTACCATCTGCACGCCCTTGTGGTTGTAGAGGTCGCGTTTATAGAGGTCGCGCCGCGCCGGCCCGACGGATTCGACGGGTGGTTGCTGCTGCGTCATGTAGTTGTAGATTTTTTTCAGCTGTCCGCGCCGCCAGTCGTCGAGCACCTGCTCCATGCGTCCTTCGGATTCGCCCAGAAAGACGGCGTCGGCATGTCCGGCGGTCTCTTCCGCATGAAGCATTGTGGCGATGCCGCCGAAAAGCACCTGTTTGCCGCGTTCGCGAAACATGCGGGCGATCGCCCAGCCGCGTTTTACCTGCGTACTGAGCATCATGGAGATGGCGACCAGGTCGCACGGCTCGTCGAAGTCGATCGGCTCCACGTTCTCGTCGGTGAACGAAATGTCCACATAGTCGGGCAGCGAGGCGGCAAACACTACGGGGCCGTGCGGCGGCAGATTGAACGTTGTCTGCCCTTTCAGTTTTTCCCATCGGGGATAAATCAGTTTCAGTTTCATTTCTCTTGCTTCTCTGTTTTGCGACGGCAAAGATATTAAAAAAACGTTTAACCGTTCTTTTCTTCTGTGAGGATACAGGGCAATCGCATCAAAATATTGGAGATGTCTCCATGCGGTCGCTCCGTTCCCTTAGTCGGCATGACGATGACGCTACAAAAAAGAGAGGGAAGAGTGATACGCCGTCATGTCGACCGAGCGTAAGCGAGCGGAGACATCCTGCTTTAATTTTGGTGCGGTTACCCTGGTGAGGAGAAAAGAAAATCCCGACGCCGTGAAGCGGACGCCGGGATTTCGAATGATAAGGGATGCGAAATAAAACAAGACAGCGCAAACGGTCTATTTTACGATTGTCTTGTACGTTTTTTCGTTCAGGGAGACGATGTATACGCCGGGCGGCAACGGGATGCGGCTCGTACCCGCAGACGGCAGGATAAACGTCTGAACATGTATGCCGGAGATGTTGTATATCTTCACTTCGCCTGCACGGGCGGAGGTGATTCCGACCAGCCCTCTGTCTCCCCAGACTGCCGTTTCGTCCACCGGAGCGGTATCCACCGGGGCGGGGATGAAGTCGATACGGATGTCAAGCTCCTGCTGAACGTAATAGATGACGAAGGTGTAAACGCCGTCCCTGACTTCTTCCAGCTTGACGCCTACCGAGTCCGGTATCTGCGTGCGATTGGTCGATAGCACGGGTATCATGCCCTCCTTGTCGCCGGTCGGACGGACGATGACGGTCAAATTGCTGCGGCTGTTCACGAAATGCCGTCCCGGAGCCGGATATACGTCAACGCCGGCTATCGTAGGGATTTTTACCGTCCGTACGACGGGCGAGCTTACTTCAGGCTTTCCGAACGAAATGATGGCGTCGCAGCAACTGTGCGGTTCACGAAGAATAACAGACCCATCAAGTCCGATGCTGCTTATTTCCTTTGCGGTGAATGGTTGCCAAGCATTTTGCCAAGTTATACCACCATTAATGCTACGCAACAGGTTCGGAGAGCCGCCCTTGAGGTTCAGTTCCAGCTTGCCGGCGTATAACGTCGTCGGGAGAATATATTCCACGCTGTAAGTAGGGCGATTGTAGAAATTGAAGTAATCCGTCGTGTCCGAGCCGCCCATATCTATTGCGGCCAGGATGGCGCCCGTACCACCTTCCAGTTCCGAAGGTACAGGAAGCGTCTTAAAGTCTAAACTTATAACAGTATCGCCAGCAGCTAAAGTAAGTTTTGAAGGTATTGGTTTACCATCTGTACCAACAATATATTTGTTCGCTAATCCTAAATAAGTCAGATTAACATCTCTTTCCACTGCATTTGCTACAAACTTAAGTTCTAATGTCTGTGGACAACCAGTATACCATTGGTTTGGAGCAATAAGATCATAACTTTTATCCCAGATATATTTGTCGGATTCAAAACCTTCTCCCGGCTCGATGCCCGCATCGGGTATGCCCAGGTCGAGGTTGGACAGAAAGATGGCGGAACCCCAAGAATTATCACCTTTATTGCAGATGGCCAGTTTTAAATGGTATTCTTCGCCCACCACCAGATTGTCCGCCACAGCCGACAATTTGACCGTTTGGCCGTCGTAAGTCATCCGTAGGCTACCATCCGTATAGTTAGGGGTATGCCATTGAGGATTGACGGCAATAGGGCTGCCATCAGGAAGATATATACCTCCCAAAGGAGGGGGCCAATAATATGCCGCAGCGGCATAACCGGTTGTGTCATACGTATAGTGAACGCTTTCATTGTCTTTATACCCCCAGTTGGAATTGGAGATGGTGACGGCCGAATCGTTAGGAAATCTGGCAATATTGCGTTTATTTGCAGAGTCACTGGTTTTCCATACAAAAAAGCCGAAAGCATCATTCACATCATGCTTATTTGAATAATCTCCATACTCTTCCGAAACAAAGATGAAATCGAAGGTCATTTTGGTAGTAAACGGAACAAAGTCAAATTCAAGAATGGAGCCTGAATATATGTCTGAGCAAATTGTTTCCAATTCCGGATCTCCCCCTACCGACACGCCACCGGACATTTCTCCTGTGGCGGTATTTGGTCCCTCTGCAGAGAGTGCCTCTCCGGTTGCCAGGAGTAATCCCCTTTCAATGCCGAGCATGCTGCCGTTTTCGAAATAGTGCAGCGAGCGGTTATCCGCACTCCATGCAGTCCCATTCCATCCAGTGCCTCTAAATGAGACGTTCGAAATGGCGCTTTCGGCACGCGAATCCGAGAGCAGAACTTTTTTGACCAATTGCTCCGGCGTGTAGCCATGATAAACAGGATGGTAGTTAGACCAACTGCTCGTGTCGCGGTCTACCCAGATACTTTGTGCTGAAGGCGTGGCGAGACGCGATCGCAGAGACACCTGATTCTTCGCCTCGACAATTGCTTTTACACGCGGCCTGGCCGTTTCTTCGGGGATGCCTCTTTCGAGGTATTCCTGTACCATCTGCTCTATTTCCGCCT
>JAISXP010000104.1 GCA_031270465.1 Tannerella sp.
CATTACCATACCCAACAGCGTAACGGGGATTGGAACGCTTACTTTTGAGAATTGCAAGAGCCTGACTAACGTAACCGTCGGATGGACGACGCCACTTTCAATTAAAGGCCTTACGTTTACGGGCGTGTCGTTGGCTTCCTGTACCCTGCACGTCCCTGCCGGCACGAAGGCGCATTACCAGAATGCCAAGGTATGGAAGAAGTTCGGGAGGATTGTAGAGTACGAAACGAACGAATAAATCGAGCAGGAGGAAAATAAAACAGTTTTCCTCCTGTTTTATTTTCCTCCTGCTCGATTTAGTTACGACGCTCATATAGCGAATAATTGCAAGGCATTTTTGGAAGAAACCCTTTCGTTTGTTGGAAATAAGAAAACAGGATTGTTACGTTTGAATTCAGGCTTTTACAGTAAAATTTCCGGAACAGAGAGATACACCTGTAAATTATAGTACATCTGTTCCCATGTATGTATCTGTTCAAAGAAAAATAGCTGCCCCAAAAACAGAAACCCGTCCTCAAGCCGCAGTCAAACAGCTCTCTCTTACGGATTATGGGTGAATTTCAAGCAGTTGCATTTCCACCGGTTCAATGTTCATTGCATTCCCTTCTACCGTCAGTTCAATAACCGTATCAACCGGCTTTAAATCTCCGGGAGACAGCGGAATAAGATATTCGCCACCGTCTTGCCTGATACACTTTATTTCTCTTCCGTCTGTCAATGAACATTTTTTGATATCCACACCCAAATCGGGCAGCACAATGTTCGACGGGGATTCAAGCTGTTTCAGCACATGCAGGAATATTTTGTCACCCTTGCGTGTGCTGACACCCCAGTCGGCCGGTTTGTAGGGGCCTCCGCGCGTGCCGTAAATCGTATGGCCGTATTGTTGAAGCCACTGTCCCATTTCCTTCAGTCGTTCTGCCTGGAGCGGCTCGATTTCGCCGTCGGATTTCGGACCGACATTGAACAGGAAATTACCGTCGCCACCGGCCGAGCGTATTAACCCGTGAAGACACTGTTCGAGCGACTTGACGCGGTCGTCGGGTTTCCATGCCCACTGGTCGGCTATCGTCATACAGGTTTCCCACGGGTGTGTATTCTGAAACTCGCCAATATGCTGTTCGGGTGTATCGAAATCGCCTTTTGCACCGGTACGGTTATTCACTAAAATGCCGGGCTGTACTTCTCTTATTCTGTCAATCACGCTCTGACCGCGAATGGAATCGAAGCGCTGCGGAACATCGTACCACATCACCAGCAGCGGTCCGTATTTTTCGATAATCTCCACCGACTGGTTTTTCAGATATTCCGTATAACGGTCTATATTTGACACTTCCCGTTCGACGCTGCCTCCCGGACTTGTTAGCGGGAAATCGGGATGATGCCAGTCGCAGGTCGAATGATAAAAGCCCAGTGCCATGCCCTGTTTCCGGCAGGCCTCGGCCAGTTCGGCCATAATATCACGGCGAAACGGAGCATGCATGATATTGTAATCGGTATACCGGGTATCCCAGTTACAAAATCCGTCATGGTGTTTCGACGTAAAGACGATGTATTTCATGCCCGCTGCCACGGCTATCGAAACCCATTCGCCGGCATCAAAATTCACAGGATTAAAACTCAGGTACAGGCTGTCGTATTCCGATACGGGAATTTCGCGACCTCGCGACCAGCCGATTTCAGTACCTTTCAACGATACAGGCCCCCAATGGATAAACATGCCAAAACGGGCGTCTTTCCACCATTCCAGTTTTTCCGAATGGTTTTCGGGGAAGACCGGCTTTACGGTTTCCCTTTTCGAACAGGCGGACAGTGCCATCATCACAAGCAATAGCGCTGCCGGCAAACATGATTTGATTTTTGTGTACATACTGATTTATTTTTTTGATACTTAATTGCTATGGATGCCCCAGTTTACGTTCGGCTCGGGGCCTAACCAGAGTTCGAGTGTCCCGCCGGACATGAAATCTTCGTGCGGGAACTGAAAGAAGCCCTGCGGCTTTCCGTTCAATGCGGCTTTCTGAATGTAACAGTTCGTTTCCGAATTGTCGTATGTCCTGATTTTGAATGTTCCGCCACTGTAATAACCGGGATGCAGGCGAATCGTGATTTCGTCGAAAACCGGAGGGGTGATGTCGTACATGGGTTTCCGGTCATTTGTTCCCTGCACGTTGAACAGGCCGATGGCCATCAGGGCGCTGACGCCACCCATTTGCCCCTGGTCTTCGTCGTGTCCGCCATACCCCCTGTCGGGTGTGACGGCGCCGTAGGCCTGCTGTTTGACTTTCCGCACCCAGTACTGTGTCAGCCAGGGTTTACCCGCATGACTGAACACGTGGGCGTTGGAACATCCCGGCTGATTGGCGTAACTGACGTATCCGCTGCCGTATCCGAAAACGAAATCGTCTTTCTCCGATTTTTCAAAGGCTTCGTTCAACTTGTCGCATAAAACATCGTTGCCTCCCATCATGGCAGCCAGTTCGGGGAGGGCGTGGGAGACCGACCAGGTGCCCTGCCAGGCATTGGCTTCCACCCATCCTGCGCCGCTTAGCGGGTCGTCGTGAAGCCACCGTCCGTTGGCGTCTTTGGGGAAAATCAGTTGCTGTTCGGGACGATACAGTTTTGTCCATCCCTGAGAACGTTTCAGATAGTAGGCGGCGTCCTTTTTCTTTCCCGTTTTGGCCGCCATTTGCGCCAGCGACCAGTCCTGGAAGGCCATTTCCAGCGTAATCCCTGCATTGCCGGGGTAATAGCCGCTGTCGATATAGAACTGCACCTCTTTGCCGCCCATCATCCCGCCGGGGTGATGATTCTTCACCATCATGCGGTAGGCGGTTTCCGGCGATTTCCGGGTCAGGCAGCCTTTCAGATAAGCGCTGACAATCAAATTCGTCGCCGGACATGCGGTCATAATATAGGAATAGCCTCCGGCATTGGGGCCTCGCGGCAAGAGTCCGCCGTTTTCGGCATACTGAACCAGGCTGGCCGCCATGTCGTCCAGCGCTTCGGGCCAGGCCAGTCCCCAGAGAATATTCAGATTCCACTGCGTCAGCCAGAAGGCGTCGGAATTATACATGTGGAAACGGCTGTTTCCGTCGGGATTTTTGGGAAGTGTCCGGATGTTCAGGACGGCGTTTTTTGTCACCGCACCTGCGCGTTCTCCCTGCGTATAGTCGGGATAGTCGCCGGATACGTCGTCGATTTTATGACGTCCGAGCAGGGCGTGCCACAGGTCGGTATAGAATTTGATCTGCTGAGCGTCCGTTCCGCCCTTCACGTCGATGCGTCCCAGGTATTCGTTCCATACGGCCTGCGACGCTTTCCTGACGGCGTCGAAATCCCAGCCCGCACATTCGGCGTCCATGTTGCGGCGGGCATTCTCAATACCGGTATAGGAGATGGAAAACTTCACCTGAATTTCATCGCCTGCTTTTACCGGATAGACTGCGCTTGCGCCGGTTGTCGGAGCGTCGAAATAACCCCTGCCTTCCGTATTTTTCGAAGAAACATCTTTTGTCCCGGTCAGCGACTGAATATCCGGCAAAGTTTTTTCTGCATCCCAGCCGTTCAGCTGTTTGAACGGTTTATCAAACCGGACGACAAAGAAGATGCGGACGTTGTCCGGTCCGCCCCACAAACGTCCGGTCGTGTTGACGGAGCCTTCCAGTTCGGTATCGCTGACCCGGGTCAGCTGCGCACCGGTCATCGTGCTTGTACCGACATATCCGCCCAGATTCAGCAGTATCCGGGCGACGGCGTCGTGCGTATAGCGCAGGCGGTAAAAACTGACACGCTCGGTCGCCGTCTGTTCCACCCAGATGCGGTAATCGTTCAGAAACAGGCGATGGTAGCCGGGCTGCACGATTTCGCCATCATGCGTAAAAGCCGATTTCCAGTACTGTTCGCCCAGCGGGGGATGGACTTCGCCGGTCGTCGGCATCATCGTGATGCCCGAAAGCATCCATCCGTGTACCTGCGGAAAGCCCAAAACCTCCGTCGAATTGTAATTGTATCCGCCTCCGTATTGGTTTTTGTTGCGCGTCAGGGGCGCCGCGCCAATCATGCCGAAAGGCTGGTTGCCGGTGATAAAGAAAAAATACCGTCCCCGGGCGGATTCAATGTAGGGGTCTACCTTGGAAATATAGTCCGGATAATCTTCCGGCGCCGGATAGACTTCGATTTCCGAGAGTCCCAGTTGCGAACCGTCGCCGTCGGTCACCTCAAACTTCACCCACTCGACTTTTCTGGAGGGAAAATCCACCGCTTTCGCCAGTCCATTATTCGGAATAGCATGAACGGGCAGGGATGTGCCGTCGCTGAAATGCAGGGTTCCTCCGGCGGTATGACTGGCCGAAGCGGCGCGGTCATACAGAATGATCCGGTTGATGACGCGGGGTTTGTCCCACGACAGTTGTATCCAGGGATATTCAATCTGCCCCCAGAAAGTCATCCGGCTTCGCGATACCCATTCATGGCGATTATCCACCCCGATACGCCCGTCAATCACGTTGCCGCCACCACTTTCGGGCGACAGTTCCGACGATACGGTCACCCTGGCAAAAGGCGCGATATT
>JAISXP010000105.1 GCA_031270465.1 Tannerella sp.
TACAGTCCCTTACGATTGGCATAGTGATTGTATGCCATCTCAAAAACAGGAATAAACTTTCCGCGCCCCCGGCTCGAAATCGAGTCCCAGTTGCTGTATTTTCCGGTGATATCCGTCCAGCGGCGGAATGGGACATCATGGCCGAGATTGTATCGGGCGACGTATTCGAAGCCTTTCATCAGGCGGTTGTCCAAAGCTGAATACAAATCGTCGCCCTGTTTCCAGGCAATTTCGCAAACAGTAGCCATAGCGCCGAGACCCAACATGCTGTGTCCCTGGTCGCGGCCGCTTTCCTGAATCTGTCCGGTCTCGCCGTCGATATAATGCGCAATCGTACCGTTATCGAAGGCATGGAGGTAAAACTCGCGGGCTTTATCGTACATTTCGCGATTGTCCAAGTAAATGCCTGCCGCCATATATGCTTTGGAGACAATCGGCCCCCAATTGCCGTTCGTGTACGCCGGACGGGCATAAAACTTCTCCATCACAGGAATAAACAGTTTTCGAAACATCCTTGAAACTGGCGATAACTGTTCTTCCGTTATCTCTTTGCAGGTGTATTTCAGGACTTCGAGCGAATATATGATTTTCAAGCCTTCCAGCCCGACTAAAAGCGGCGCGTCGTTTGTTTCGGGAATCTTCTCCAGTTTACCTGCATATTCAGTCAGGATTTCCAGGGCTTTGCGGGCATGTGCTCCGTCGCGGGTGCATATCCACATCAGCGTATTCAGGTATGCCGCGCTAAAGTCTGCTTCCATTGCGCTTTTCGTATGACGGTGTTCGCCATCCCGCGCGATAACGGGAAAAGGGCCTTTCATCCTGTAGTCCGCCTGTGCGCATTCATGCATCTTCAGCAACCGGAAAGAACTGAAGGCCGGCTCGGTCTCGTTTTTCACCAGTTGATACAGCTTCTCCATATCAGCTTGCGTATGAAGGATCCCCGGATGGATAAAGCCGGCGGGCATCGCAGGTTCGAGGGCTTCGGACGGACACGAATACAGCACGGCACACAGTATGAAAACACAAAACAGTATCCGTTTCATCGGGCGAATCGTACTATACATTTTCATAAAAGCATTTATTTCGTAGAGTAAAAATGATATATTTATTCATATTGTCAAAATTAAAAATTTCTTCTTCCCTGTGATATTAAAACCAAATCACCTATACAGGCATAAAACCCCCTGCGAACCGACTATTGGTTTACACGCTTTTCATTCGCCGTCGGCAACCCATGCCGTCTGCTTTCCGATCGTTATGGTAATATTATTGTATTTCCGTGATCTCAAACCTGTTTTTTCCGACAAACACAAGCAGCGCAGCTTTCAGAGAGGGACGGTCTTTCAGCCGGTGTGAACAGAAAATGATTCCGGTTATCTTCTTTTTCCAGTTCTTCGATGAATCGCGTCTTGTCGATACAGGCGTAATTGCGGAGCATGATGTTTCTGAAATCCGAATTGCCGTACGGCAGACGTTTGAATAATTTTGTTTCCATTGCGTAATTGTTTGTCAATAAAACCGTCTACAAAGATACCGTTTTTCGGCAAATAAAATAATTATCCCGTAAAAAAAGAAGCATATTCCGAAATGTCGTTTCCAGTCATGCCGCAGGACACCGACCGCGACACTCCGGAATACACTTCATTAAAAGCAAAATATTTTCGTGTAAACCAATGTGTCAAAGAACGTTCCGGTGCGACGAATTGCTCCGTGAAGGGCAAGGCGCCTGCCACGGTAATGGCAAGGCGTCTGCCACGACCGCGGCACGACGCCTGCCTTTTACACTGTCAGCGGCTTTATGAACCGCCCTGTTTTCAGTTGCTTGCTTGTATGACTGCCGCCGCTTGAATAGTTTGTCCGCACTTCCAAAAAATACGTGCCGGAGGCAAGGTCGGCGGGTAGCATGGCCAGCAGTCGTGCGGGCTTGTTTTCGGCTACCACATTCAGCTTTATTTCGCCGCCGCTTTCGGGTATCAGGTAAATACCGTTGTCCGGATTGGCGTCGATAAATTTCAGGCGGCTGCCCCGCAGTTGCACGATGCCGCCAGGCGTCAGGGATTCGTTGACGGAACCGCTTACAATGTCCTTAACCTCTACAATGTAGGGGACCGGATCGGCTACCTGTACTTTTCTGGCTTTCATCCGCTTGACCACTTCGCGGATGATCACCCCCGGATTTATGTTGGCGTGCATTTTATGACGTGTACTGTCGAAACTGTCGCCGATACCGTTGAACACGCCCGAAATACTCGGGGTGATGTTGAACAGTTGTGTATTAATGGCGCAACCGTCTTCGACAAGGTCTACAATCACCTCGCGATAGACTTGCAGCACGGCCAGTATGTCGGCCTTGGTGAGCAACGAGCCGCGCTTGAGCATCAACTCGGCAATTTCTTCGTCGGTATACGAACGAACGTTTACTACCTGCGCCATCGCATCGTCGGGCGCGGGTGTCATCAGGTTTTCTACTACGTGATATTCTAACATAACATTCTGAATTTGTGAATTAAACACTATGATCTGTCATTGATTTCGTTACCATCCTGGATT
>JAISXP010000147.1 GCA_031270465.1 Tannerella sp.
TGAATAGGAAGTCTGTTCCCTGATGGCGGTAAAGACTTCGTTAACTGTTTTGTTTTGCAGCCGAATGGATACTTTCGCCTCCTGCGAATAGACGTCGGCGGACAGCGAAACTGTGCTTATGCACACAAATAGAAATGTCATTTTCATGACCGTGATAAATTTTTTTACGTAACTGTTTCGACTTGAAAGTCGTCTGTTAAAAATTTTATTATACATTTGTCGTTTGATTTAAAGATAAAAATTTAAATTGATTCTCACCGGACCGGAAAATATTGCATATTTTCCGGCTCTTTTTTTGTTTTGCTGCTTGTTTTTACTTTTCTTTTTCCATAGGCATTCAATATTAACGATTCGACATAAAAAATCATAATAACGGTGTTCGCTGGTTGCCGACGCTTTCTGCCGGGCCGCCAACTGCGCCTCCGTTTCTTTCGGACGCCTCGCCTGTCCGGCTGTCAATGAACAGACCCAGCCAGCAGTCGTGCGATCGATTTTACATTTGATCCTGCATCCTGCTTACTTTCGTTTTCTATATAGACAAACGAAACGGCTTTTCGGGTAAATGAAAAATGAACTTTTTTTTATATCGAAAGAAAAAAAATCGGGAACAAAAGCATATAATGCTATAATTCAGCTCTTAGGCGGTCGGGGCGGATTTGATGTGATATGCCGGGATGAATAAATACTGTTCGGGCAGGTATACGAAAAACAGGCACAATATCTTCCGTCATGCTAAACCATAGAACAAAAAAACGATACAAAAAAAGGGACGGAGAAATCAACCAGAATGGCGTGAAAGATAGAAATGAAAACCATGTCGCGTCCCGAGTAACGAATAATCACGGGCAACGTCGTATCCAGCGTACTGGCTCCACCGGCGCATACCGGCGCCAGGCGTCCGAAACAGCGCACCATCAGCGGCGCGGTCAGCAGGACAGACAGTTCGCGTATCAGGTTCGCTATCAGCGCAACCGTTCCCAATTCAGTGGCCGCCTGCACTCCCAGCGACGACGTGGTCAGTTCGGTGATCAGTATCGACGAGAGGGAGTAGTAGCAAAATCCGCTGCCTACCGCCATGCATTCGGGCAGTCCCCAGCGCGCGATGAACAGGCTTGCCACAGCCGTAGCCGCCAGCGTTCCCACGATCGTCGCTAACGGTACGAACAGCAGCCGCGGACGGATGGAACGCAGTATCTCGCGCAGCTTTTCGTCGCTGCCCAGACTCACTCCCACCGCAACCATCAGGACGTAGAGCACATACGTGGAATAGACGTCCGTCCCGGCTATTGCCGCATCGGGCAACCACCCGCTCCATCCGGCGATGCATCCGACCGTAAAACAGCCGACTATCAGCAAACTGCTTCTCATACCCCTGAAATGCTTATTTTTTATTCCCGAAAAAGAACCTGTTTATGCACCAGGCCGCCATCAGGCTTCCCAGCGTACCGGCGGCGGCGAGTATCAGCGCCTGCGTGCCGAGCGTCGGCAGATTTCTTACAATCTGTTCGTTGGAACCTACCGAGATTCCCATCACAAACAGCAGTGCACAGACGGTGGGCAATATCAGCGCGTTTATCCGTCGAAGGAATCGTATCCGGCGCAACAGGTAGCCCGCGCCCGTGCTGGCAAACATGATTCCGATTAGCAGGTACATCATGACGCAAACATCCTGTTTTATGACAATTCCAGCATCCGCAGGATTGGTCGCACGGCCTTTTCGCGGACGGTTTCGTCTATGGTAATTTCCGGCTGTTCGTCGCGCAGACAGAGATACAGTTTCTCCATCGTGTTCAGTCGCATGAAGTTGCACTCGTTACACGCACACGTGCTGTCGTTTGGCGGCGCGGGGATAAACTCCTTTGCCGGGCTTTGTTTCTTCATCTCGTGGATTACACCGCTCTCGGTCGCCACGATGAATTGCGTTTTGGGCGACTGCACCGTATGCCGCAGCAGCGCAGCCGTGGAGCCGATGAAATCCGCCAGCGTCAGTACGGGCTGCCTGCATTCGGGATGAGCAATGACCTCCGCCCCGGAATACTGCCGTTTCAGCGCAACAATTTTTTCGAGCGAAAACTGTTCATGCACATGGCACGAGCCTTCCCACAGTAACATGCTCCGGCCTGTAATACTGTTGATGTAGTTCCCCAGATTACGGTCGGGGCCGAAAATTATTTTCTCGTCCGGCGGAAAACTTTCGATGATTTTGCGCGCATTCGTAGACGTGACTACCACATCGGTCAGGGCTTTCACCGCCGCCGTCGTGTTTACGTACGAAATTACCGTATGTCCCGGATGCGCGTCAATAAACGCCGCAAAGGCTTCGGCAGAGCAACTGTCTGCCAGCGAGCAGCCCGCATTCATGTCGGGCACCAGCACCTTCTTCGAGGGCGACAGGATTTTGGCCGTCTCGCCCATGAAATGTACACCGCACAGAACGATGATATCAGCGTCTGTTCCGGCCGCCCACTGAGCCAGCGCCAGACTGTCGCCCACATGATCGGCCACATCCTGAATATCGCAGATCTGGTAGTAATGCGCCATGATGACGGCATTTTTCGCTTTGCGCAACCTGTTTATCTCATTTACATAGTCCATAATGACGGATACGTTTGCTTCGTTTTTGCGTACAAATGTACATGATAAAAACGGATTTCCGCATACGGAGCGCAAAAGAATCGCTGTCCCCACTGCGGCGAATGACTGAATGACTGAGCGGTTGCATGACTGGATTTTGAATCCTGAATTTTATCCCGTCCGTTTTGCTACGAATCATAATTTTTTATGGCTAAAACAAATTATTTCTACATCATTGTTGTGGATATTACGGAAAATTCATACTTTTGCACCATTTGTAAAAATCTATGAAAACAAATAAAATTATTGGAGAGAAAATAAAGAATCTCCGCGAGATGAAAAATTTGACGGTCGAGGATATAGCTGAACGTACGGGCATGAGTACCGCGCAGATTGACCGTATTGAAAGGAACGACGAATTGCCTTCGCTTGCTCCGCTGATCAGGATTGCGCGCGTAATGGGTGTCAGGCTGGGCACGTTCCTCGACGACCAGCAGGAACTGGGGCCTGTGGTTTTCAGAAAGAAAAATCTGAAGCAGAGCGACGGCATCAGTTTTTCCGGTGCTTCCGGCGCCGAACACGGCAACATGCTGTATTATTCGCTTTCGCAGGACAAGTCGGGACGTCACATGGAACCTTTCCTGGTCGACATAAGGCCTGCGGCGAAAGACAGCTTCGTTTTTTCGACTCACGAAGGCGAAGAATTTATTTTCGTCCTCGAAGGCATGATTGAAATCAGCTACGGAAAAAACACGTACGTCCTGGAAGCGGGCGACTGCATTTACTACGACTCCATCGTGGCGCATCACGTACATGCGGGAAACGACGAACCTGCCCGGATACTGGGTGTAATATATACGCCGTATTGATTATGGAACTGCAGTTACAGGACAAAACACTCGGGCAATGGCTCGAACACTGGGCGGAGACGACACCCGACAGAGAATTTCTGGTCTATTCCGACCGGAATTTGCGTTTTACGTGGAAAGAATTTAACCGCCGCGTGGACGATATGGCCAAGGGATTGATGGCCATCGGCGTACACAAGGGTACACATGTCGGCATCTGGGCAACGAATGTACCTGACTGGCTGACATTCCTGTATGCAGGCGCCAAGACGGGCGCCGTCCTGGTGACGATTAATACCGGCTACAAGCAGAGCGAACTGGAATATCTGGTCAGGGACGCGGATATACATACGCTTTGCATCACCGAGGGCGTGTTCGACAGCAGCTACGTTGACATGGTATACAAGATGGCGCCCGAACTGAAGGAGTCGCAACGCGGATACATGCACTGCCGGCGTTTCCCCAAACTGAAGAATGTCGTGTACATCGGGCAGGAAAAGTATCGCGGGATGTACAGTACGCCCGAAATCATGCTGCTCGGCAAGAATATCGACGACCGGACACTGTCCGAAGCCACGGCGCAGGTAGGATGTTACGATGTGGTAAACATGCAATACACGTCCGGGACGACGGGTTTTCCCAAAGGCGTGATGCTGACTCACCACAACATCACCAACAACGGCTACTTCACGGGCGAAGGGATGGCATATACGGCCGACGACAAACTTTGCTGCTGCGTCCCGCTGTTTCACTGCTTCGGCGTCGTGCTGGCTTCGATGGCGGTGCTTACGCACGGCTGCACGCAGGTGATGGTCGAGCGCTTCGACCCGCTGGTGGTGCTCGCCTCCGTTCATAAAGAGCGCTGCACGGCGCTGTATGGCGTCCCGACCATGTTCATCGCGGAGATGAACCATCCCATGTTCGAACTGTTCGACCTCACGTCGCTGCGCACCGGAATCATGGCTGGCTCGCTCTGCCCCATCGAACTGATGCGCAGCGTGACGGAAAAGATGCACATCACGCATATTACCAGCGTCTACGGACTGACGGAAAGTTCGCCGGGCATGACACATTCGGTCATAACCGATTCGTTTGAAGACCGCTGTACGACGGTCGGGCGCGAATATCCTTTCACGGAAGTGGCCGTAATCGACCCCGATACCGGCGAGGAATGTCCCGCAGGCGTACAGGGTGAGATGTGCTGTCGCGGATACCTCGTCATGAAGGGATATTACAACAAACCCGAAGCGACGCGTGAAGTGATCTCCCCCGACGGCTGGCTGCATTCGGGCGACCTCGGCGTGAAGGACGAACGGGGATACTACCGCATCACGGGGCGCATCAAGGATATGATTATCCGTGGCGGCGAGAATATCTATCCGCGTGAAATAGAAGAATATCTCTATCATCTCGAAGGAGTGAAGGACGTGCAGGCAGTCGCCGTCCCGTCGAAAAAGTACGGTGAAGAAGTCGGCGTGTTCATCATTCTGCACGATGGCGTTTCCCTGACCGAAGAAATCGTCAGGGACTTTTGCCGCGGACAAATCGCACGTCACAAAATTCCCAGATATGTCTTTTTTGTCGACGCCTTCCCGATGACCGGAAGCGGCAAGATACAAAAATTCAAACTCAAGGACATGGCCGCAGAACTGCTTGCCGCCCGGGGCGTTGAAATGACCTGATTTCGCTTGCCGGATTATATGCCTGTTCGAAACACCGTCGGCAATTATTCGAATTGCGGTCGGCAATAACAGGATTGCCATTGCAAAAAATCATGCCGGAGATACTCGGCGGACTGCCACCTGTCACGGATTCGTCAGTATAGTGAAAACCGGGGGTCAAAAATACGTGTTGTAATGACCGAAAAACGGATCGTTCGGGTGGTTGCTATCATCCGAATCCCGGTCTTGTTCGTTCGCCGATATGATTATTTCCATATCTTTCGTGATGCTCATCTGTTCCTGCCACTCGCAGAAGCAGTCCCCTTTCGGATAACGAATCTTCAATATCTTTCGTTCCGTAATACTTTTTGGAATAAACGCACACATAATACAAATCATTTAAGTTAACACACACAATCAATTACATCTCTCTCAAACGAATATGAAAATCATATCCGAAGCATGGCAGACATCACGTCGCCCATGATCTTAACCGACAGCCCGCTGCCGCACGTTTTCTTCTTCTCTCACAATCTTCCAAAACTCTTTTCCGTATGAAAGCGGAAAATTTTCTCAAACAAAGATATATAATTCCCCCGACATGTACAAAGATTTAACCAAAAAAAGGCTTTTTTTCACGGCATTATCAAACCGCAACTTCCGTCAGAACCTGTATTGCAGTCTTATTGTGAGGACATTGTCTTTCCGGTCACGGCCGTATCCGGCGAGGTTTGTGGATGTTTCATTGCGGTTTATTTCGTAGCAGATTAGCAGTCTGATCCGCCTGTCGGGTTGCCAGAGCATCCCGATGCCGAGCGTATTACGGCGGATGTCGGCCTCGGTGCTGCCGTTCTGCCCGATGTCTTCGTTCGAAAGGCGAATGTTGGGATCGAGCCATTCGTACTTCAGGACGGAGGAAAGTGGTGTACGGGCAATATCCTGAACAAAAATGACATATCCTCCACGAAAATGCCGGACATACGTGTCGTATGCGGGCAGAGCAGACGCATTGCGGCTTTGGAAGCCGGTCGCGCTTCCCGGCTGGTATCCGCCGATGTATTCGGCTCTCAGCTGGCACGACCACGGACGTCCCGGCGCGCTCAGTTGAATGTCTGCTCCCCTGTATTCGCGTTTTGCAAAACGACCCTTGTTGTACGGATCGCTGTCTGCTACAAACGCCTTCCCTTGCATGTGGTATACGGTTTCCGTCCCTTGATAAACGCCGCCGCGATAGTATGACAGGCCGCCGGCAATTCGAAACGTATTCCCGATGTCATGCGAGGCATTCAGGCGGGCAGTAAAATCCTTGCGGTTGTCCGTTTCCATTTTTACCCCGTTTCCTGCCAGCAGCGCCATGTCGAGCGTCAGCAGACGCCATGGCGACGAAGGCGCTGCCCGCAAACGCAGCATCACGCCCATATCGCGCGATTCGGGGAAAAGCATTTGATAGATAAACGAACTTTCGGGCGACTCGCGGAGTGACGACGTATAGACAATTTCGTTTCCGAACGGCGGATCAAAAACACCTGCCCGCAAGGCGCTTGCCTTCAGCCAGGGCTCTTTCAGGTGTATGTAGGCATCTCTGAGAACAATGCCTTTCTCGCTTGCATCGATCTGAACGACAGCCGCAGCGAGCATCTCTTCGTAAGTCAGTTTGACGTGTCCGCGGCGGATGCCCACGCGGTTGAACGACTTGTCGGCGCGGGTGTTTCCCGTACCGACCTTCAGCGTAGCATCCTTTTCACCGTACTGGAACTGAGGTTGCAGGAAACCCGACAGGCGGAATTTGTCCTGTGCGGACAGTAAAGTGCCGGCAAGCGGAAGCAAAAGAAATAGTAATATGGTGGTTCGCAACCCGAAATGTCTGTTCATGTGCTGTTCAAGAGTTTTATTTCTGTCTCCGCCAAAAAAATTTTTTGTACCTGGCCGACAAATCATGTTTGAGTTTTTGAATCCACAGAGTTCCACGGAGAGAAAAAAATCTCCGTGTACTCCGTGTTTAAATGATTTCTTCACTTTTCGACAATTACAAATTCCCGTTCTTCGAGCGTTCCCGCGCGGGTAGTGCTCAGCGACGCCTTTACACCCAGCGTACTGTTACCGTATACGCGCACTTTAAATTCCAGCGTATTGTCGGACTCGCCTTCGGCATAACCTGCTTCCCTGAAATATTTGCCGGAAGGGGCGGCCGATGCTGCCATGGCGGGGTTGCGCGGTCGGCGAGGCTGGCTGAGCGTGCTGTCGAGCACCATGTAGTGCGGCTTCCCGCCTTCCGCGGACTGCTCCGACGAGCCGGTGAACTCGATGTTGAAACGGTCGGGTTTCACGATTTTGACTAAGTCGGCCTGTTTCAGCGCCGTCGGGAGTTTGCCGATGTTTCGGTACGTAATCTGCACGCGATAGTCGGCGGAATCGGTCCTGTAGCTTTTTATCTTTTTGACCGCATGTCCTTTCCATTCCAGCGCGGGCAGGTGGCTGACCATTTCCAGATTGAAGAGCGCTTCGTTTCTGATCCAGGGTTCCAGGTGTTTGGACGGTGCGTTCTGGCTGAAAAACTTGGGATCCCAGCCGCCTATCTCCACTTTTCCGAAGGCGGGATGGTCGTATTCCTGCCAGGGGATGAATCCCGTTCCGCCGTTCTCGCGTTCGTCCCAGATCAGCTGGTCGAGTTCGTCCTTTTCGCCGTCGCCGTTCAAGTCTTCCTTCGGGCGGGCGTTGTCCCACAACTCGTCGCCGTACCATATTGCGCCGTAGTAGAAATAGCCGAAGTCGGGGCCGTGACCGAAGAGCGGCGTGCCTGCGCCGTTGCTGTAGTCGTAATACACGTCGCCCGCCTTGTCGTATCCGGTGATGCTGTTGCCCAGCCGGTCGAAGTATTTATACCATTTCAGGTCTTCGGGATACATTCGTTCTTCGGATTTGGATGTGCTGGGCGGACGCAGATGCATCGGCACGCGGGTATCCATTGAGTTGACCACGTATATATTCGGATTGTCGAGCAGGAAGGAGACTACGGCGCGCGTTTCCGTTTCGCTCAGCGGATATTCGCCCGCCCCACCCTGCGTCCATCCTCTTCCGGTAGATTCTTTCATGGGGCGCCAGTTTTCGGGATAGTTGCGGTGAAGGTCGAGACCGCCGATGCCGTCTTCGCCAATCCGGCCGTCGCCGTCGTGGTCGATGCCTTCGGAGACCACTTTGTAGTCGCCTTTTCCGGCGCCGACGAATTTCATGATGCGTCCGGTGGAGTCGCGCGGGTCGATCACATAGTCGCCTTTGGGGTCTTTGTAGCGCATGCGCACGATATTTCCGTCGCCGTTCAGGTCGACCGGGCTGTCTTCGTCGAGCAGGCCGTCGCCGTCCTGATCGAAGGGACGCACGGTACTCCTGTTCGACTGGGCTGTATGGATGTACATGTTATGCCCGTCGGGATTGTTGACCGGACGGAGATAGATTGCGTTTCTGTCCAGTATGTTCGTGATTTCCGCATCCCTGCCGTAGTTCGTCAGCAGATGGTTCATCAGCCACAGAACAGATTCGGCGCTGGTCACTTCGCCGCTGTGCCGGTTGCCTTCGAAGAAAGCAGCCGGTTTGACGGTCGGCCGGCCTGTCTTTTTGTTGGTGACGGTCATCTGAATGATCGGGCGTCCTTCGTAGCTCCGGGCTATTTCGTAGAGGTCGACCAGGTCGGGATACGTTTCGGCGAAGCGTTTCATGAAGGTATAGATGACTTCTGCGGAATGAAACCTGTCGAACCGGACGTCGTCTGTGGCTTCGTATGCAACGTGTCTGTTCTTCACTTTCGGGAAGAAACTGATGCCGTGCCGGTATCCTGCCACAGTATAAACCTTCGAGGTGTCCGATTCGGGAAACACGGCCGTTTCCAGCGGACGGATCTGCGCCGCGGCAAGAAGCGGAAGGCACAGGGCTGCTGTTACTGTAATAAAGCGTTTCATGTCGAATCAGGATTTGCCGGACAGTTTGATTTTGACAGTTGCCTTTCCGCCGTAAGCGGAGTCGAGAGAAAGGTCGAGCGTCGCACCGGGACTGCTGCTGAGCACTATGTAGCGGAATACCTGTGTTGCGTTCCCTTTGGCGCGAAATTCGACCGTTTCGCCGGCGTGGATAGCGTCTTTTCTGTACTGTGTGCGGTAGTACGAAGGCGTCGACGTCGTACCGGCCGGGGCATTGCCGGACGGTTTGATGATTGTACCGGACGAGACGGAGGCTTTAATCCTGTCGGGGGTATAGCGTTTCATCTGCACCGAGCGGTCGGAGGCCGTCGGAAACAGTTTGTCGTTCACTATTTCGACTTCTACCTCGTAGAGGTTGCTTCCTGTTTTTTTCACCGAATAGTTACCGAACGAGAGCCTGGGCAACTGCTCGATGCAATATACGACATACAGGCACTGCTTGTCGGCTTCCTGTTCGATGTATCGCGGCGGGGGTGTCCGTCCGATATGTTTTTTTGCTGTTCCGCCAATCCATATTTCGCCGAATTGCGGATGCGACGCCCGGTGCGGTTTGACCCAGGCATCGCCGCCAAGGTCAAGTTCTGCCCATTTTTTATACTCGTCGTCCGAGACGTAGCCATCCTGATTGGTGTCGGCAAAAGGTGTCGGAGAACCCCAGAGTTCGATCAGGAAGGAATATGCGCCGAGCAGGTAATAGGATGTAGCCAGGTGTTCGCCGTATTCGTTGCCGGCCTCCGGTTTGTAGTTCTTGAGGATATACAGTCCGGCGCTGACGGTTTTGTTGAACACGTCGGCGTCGTGCTGGTATTCGGGGTCGACACGTCGCGGCGAGACGAAGCGGTAGATGTCTTTTTCGTTCGTGGCGGCATCTCTCTGCCTGAAAGCAGGGCCGGGTCTTTTTGCTTCGGGGGGCATCATGTACATTATGAGGCGTCCTACGTTGTGATAGTTGAACGATACCAGTATGTTTTTCTTCGCAAGCTGGAAATTGAGGACGTTCCGGGTTTCCGGTTCCGAGAGAGGGTATGACTTACCGTTTTCTTTCCTGAAATCCCAGGGGAAGTTGCGGTTCGGGTCGATTCCTCCCAGGTCGTCTTCGGCCAGTTCGAAATCGCCGTCGTTGTCATAGCCTTCGTTACCCAGACGCCGGAAGCGTACGCCTTCCCACCAGTCGTCTGCTTCGATGCGGACAAATCGCAGTCCGTCTCTGCTCAGGCGATAGTCGCCGCTTGGGTCTTCGGCATACATGACCGACAGTTCGCCGTCGCCGTCCACGTCTTCCGTCATGTCGTCGTCATAAAGTCCGTCCTTGTCGTCGTCGACGGGGCGGAAGGGTTCGCGCGGGTTGTTTTCGGTATTGGGGAAGCGGACGTACGAATCGCCGCCGTCTACGTTGAATCCGGGAAGGATGTACACGGTGGAACGGTTCAACGATTCGTATATGCGCGGGTCATAGTCGTAGCGCGTCAGCAGATACCAGGCGAGGTACAGCGAGCAGGTGATGCCGTTGACTTCGTTGCCGTGGATGGCTCCGTCGACCCATACGGCCGGCTTGCCGGTATCTATTCCCGTGTGTTTGGCCGTGATGGTCATTACGTACATTTCCCGTCCCATGCGGCTTTTACCGATGCTTTCGACGTGGCACAGGCCGGGATATTTTTTCTGAAGATCCATCATGATTTTCACCCATTCGTCGTAGGTGTAATACTGTTTCCAGTTGATGACAAAATCGGTTTCGCCGTGTGGACGGCCTATCTTTTCCTGTTTCCTGTTTTGGGCTGCGGCGCCGAATGTCAGGATAATGAGAAATAATGAAATTATATATCGTTTCATAGTTGTGATTTTATTGCATTAATACTTTACTTCTTTCACGACAGTTCCTCCTTTGAGGGAAGAAGCTATTATTTTGATTTTTTCCCTGTTTTCGACGGCGACGGTCCATTTGACGGTTTTTTTGTTTCCGCCTCTGTTTTCGAATCCGGGGATTTGCATGTTCCCGTAGAGGTTGTCGATTTTTTCGCAGGGTTTTCCTGAGAGGAAGATGACTTTACTGTTTTCGCTGCCTGTCAGCCAGACGACGTCGCCACGGTTGAAGGCCATCCATTCGGTGCGCGAAAGGCCGGTGGGCAGAGCGCCTGTATTTTCTATTTCGGCAGAGATTTCGAGCACGGTGGTATTGCCGGCCGACTGTTTCTTCACGTCGACGGAGTTGATGGCTATCTGCGGCATCAGTGTGGAACGGTAGAAGTCGAACTGCCACTGCCGTTCGCAGATGCCTTCGAGCACGGTGCCGGGGAAGGCGTTGTTGCGCCCGATGGTGCCGACCCATCCTCCGACTTCGACGTCGCCGTATTTGGGATGTTTCGCCGCCTGCCAGTCGAGGTAGTATTTCAGTCCCCTGTTGTCGAGCCAGGTCAGGATGGCGCGTTGCAGTTCGGCGTCCTTGAGACCCTTCAGTTCCGGTATGTCGTGCGCGGGATTCCAGAGTTCCGTCACGATGGAATAGATGCCGCACTGTTTGTAAAGCCAGTCCAGAAACAGACCGTAATAGGCGGAGCGTCCTTCGGCTTCGTTATAGGGGACGCGCCACTCGTAGGGCAGTTTGTATCCCCTGCGTGCGGCGAAGGGATTGGAATCATTCTTCAGTTCGTCCTTGCTGTGCGGTATTGTTTTCGGGTTTTTCCAGGTTTCGGGCATCTCCGTTTCCATCAGTTCGACGTATTTTTTGCCCATGATCAGGTCGTAGACGGCAATGTCCCGACTTTCCATTTCGGCGTCGCCGGTCGAACCCATAGGCCGGTAGACGTGTCCGCCCTGCGTATGATATTCGTTCACCATGATGATATTCGGGTGATTGATGATAAATTCGCAAAGAGCGTGAACTTCGGGAGCCGAGGTGGGATATTCGCCCGAGCCGCCGGGCATGGTCGTATTCAGATTCCACCAAGCCTGCGGGAAATTGCGGTTGATGTCGATGCCTCGGTCGGGCTGAGCTTCGGATTCGACGTTGTATCGCTGCGGGTCTGGATATTCCGTGCCTTCGTGCCAGAAAACCATTAGACGGGGGTCGACAGGGTCTTTCACATACCGGCCGTCGGGCGACTTGTAGCGGATTTGCGAAAACAGTCTGTCGCCGTTCAGGTCGCGGCGCTGTGGCGCGGCAGCCGTATCCGTCTGGTACATGGAGTTGCTGCGTTGCGGCGCGCCGAGGTCGACGGTGTTGTACAGCCCGTCGGGATTGTTTGCCGGACAGATGTAGAAAACTTTCGTATCCGTCAGAGCGGTAATCCCGGCGTCGTCGCCATAGGCCGAGACCATTTTGTCAATGAAATAGAGGCAGACCTCGGTGCCCGTCTGTTCATTGCCGTGTGTGGCTCCCGTCAGCATGTGCCCGGCTTTGCCCGTATGCAGAGGCGTGAGGGGAGGTTCGGGCACTTCGAGTTTTCGTTCATACACGAGTTTCTTTTCGCGGTCGAGTGTCGTTCCGGTTTTCCGGTTCGTGAGAACCAGCACGTAGATGGGACGCTGCTGAAAACTTTTTCCTATTTCCAGCAGTTCGGTGATGTCGGGATAGGCCTTGTTGACGGCCTTCAGGTATTCGACAGTCTCGGTATAACCGTGAAACTTGTCGAAGGCAATGGGTACTTTCCGTGCGGCAGAGGCCGAGAGGCAGACAATTGCCGGCAGGATAAAACAAAAACACAGTCTAATTGAACGTTTCATACAGAATATATTTAATTTAAAACTCAAATAATGCCTTTTTGCAAAAAAATAACGGTTGCAAATATACAATTTATTGCAATTGAAAAAGTGTTTTGCGAAAAAAATTTGTCATAAAACTTCCGTTATTTCGAATTTATCCTTGCCGATGAATATAATCACCGCGGCTTTCAGGTCGGGACGGTCTTTTATCCGGTATGCGTGGAGATATTTGATTTAATTTTGGTGCGGTTGTCCTGCAAAATTCCCGGTTCGGGAACAGGCAAAGCAGATTCTTATTCCACCGTCAGCAAAGCGAACTATTCCTGTTCGCCTGCAAGCTGACAGGCAGAATTGCATCTTCTTTCACCACGTATAAATAACCGCGTCACCCGGCTCGACTTCCATAGTAGAAGCATAAATATTAGCCGGAACGACGGTTCCGTCTTTCAGGATTTTCTTTACGGAATCATCGACAGCCAGGGTCAGTTTCATCGGTTGCTGAAAATCGCGATTGACGATGACAAGAAAATGACTGTTCCCTTTTTCGAGCAACGAGACCACAGCGCCTTCGCCCTCCGTATGCAGCAGTTTGACGGGAGGCATTGCCGGCGGATTTTCTTCCTGCAATCGAGCAGTCACCCACGGCGAAGGTGTAAACTTGCCCGTATGCCACACTCCGGCCACTTTCGAGTTGAGGAATACGCCCGACAGCGCTTTGATTTCGTGATTGACAAGTTTGATACGGTCATACACTTCGGTACGTTTTCCGTACGACACCGGCGAATGGTGATAGTCTTCGTATCCCGCGCCGCTGTAGGCAAAATATTGAAGCGCCTGCGCTCCGTAAGCCAGATTGCTGTACATCTGCAAACGCAATTCGGCAACCGTCGGCACAGGATAGATTCGATGCGCTACCGAAAGAGTGTATGCCCAAAACGGAAGTCCGTGTTTCTGCGAAACGCTGCGGATATCTTCGAGATTGGCATACCATTGCTCTCTCAGACGCAACGCTCCCTCCTCTTCGATTACCGGATAATGGTCGAACGAAAGGACAGTTACCGGCACTTCTCTGACAAACACTTCGAGATATTCGCGATACGAAGGCACTCCGTACAATTCCTTATCGCCCATTCCAAGTTGATGAAAAGTTGCATAATTCGGCAGAAGGTTGATATAGCAGAAATGCTTCGAATCGACAGCCTGAATTTTCTTAACCCATTCGCTTAAGCTCTTAAATTCGCCTGTCGGAGGCTCGTCGGCGAGAACGTATCCGGCAAGGGCGGGATGATTCATCACGCTTTTCACCGCATTTTCGACGTCGGTTTTCAGTTCGCCGCTGCTTAACAGAAGTTTTACGCCCGCTTTGTGAGCGTTGTCCAGAGCTTTCGGAGCGTCGGCAATACTTGTCCACGCCCAGCAAATGTCGATACCGGCTTCTTTCATCTCTCGATACCGTTCGACGGTTCCTTCCGGCACGCCACCGTAAGTAATTACAGGTATCTCGCCATCGGATTTCAGTTTTTCCTGCGAAAAACCATTCAAACTTATGCATGCAAACAGCATGGCAATCATCAAATATTTCATTTTTTATTATTTTGATATTTGTAAAATTCAATTCAACAGCACCTTTCCGCCAGAAAAATTTTCGGGATAAAAGGCTACGTAATTTTCATTTCATTAACTTCGCTGCAAAGATAGCGGTTTTCGTTTCAAAATAAAAATAATTTGTCTGCAAGGGGTGCATTTGACTGCGTCGATTTTCAATTCAAATTGCCGCATTTGCTACGAAACTTTTAAACCACAAAGACCACAAGGGTCACAAAGCAGACATAGTGTCCCTTGTATGAAAACTTTGTGCCTTTGTGGTAAAAAAAGAAAAACGATCTCAAGTAGAAATCAATGCGACAATTTGAATTCTCTGCCGACTTTTTCAGGGTTTGATCGTGCCGGTGTCCGTGTATAATCCTGCGTCGGAGCAAACAGCATGTACCGTTCCAAGGTCTTTCCTTTTGCCTTTCAACACGCCGTCCACAAACACCTGCAATCCCTTTCCGCGGTTGTATTTCTTTCCCGATTTGTCGTACACGACCGTCAGTTTGTGACCTTTGTACATGACGTTTTCCAGGCAGAAGTAATCCCACGTATCCGCAGGAATCAGGGGATTTACGGTCAGTTGATTTCCTTCCGACGGACGGATGCCGGCTAATCCGGTAATCACCAGGTCGCAAAACGTGGAATGATTGTAATCCTTGCCTCGCTCTACGCCGCCTTTCCCGGCCGACCATGTTCCGTTTTCCCATGTTTTCAGACGGGTACGTGAAATCCAGTCGCCCGTGAACGGGTTCAGGTTTTCGTCAATCCACGGGACGACCGTACCGTCTTCACGGGTCAGGTAATGAGATTTGGCAAAGATTTTCAGCAGGTCGAAATAATCTTTTGCAGAAATGAAATCCTGCTGCTGTCCGTTGAGCAGGTTTGCCAGCGCAGTCAGCGTGACGGAGGTGGCAAATGGCCAGGACGGCCCGTTCCACTGACATTCGTGGCCTTCGTACGAAATCGTGAATCCGGGATGGCGCTGTTCGGCGGTGACGGGGCCGTAGGGCGCGTAGAAATGTTCCGGTTCCATCAGAAATTTCCATGCGCAGGCATATTTTTCGTCCGCCAGGTTGAAGTACCAGGGCGTGTAACCGTGCAATTCGCGTGCGTCGCACAGTCCGGCGCCGTCTTTTTTCGGAATGACCTTGAAGAATTGAGCGTCTTCGTCCCAAAGCGTCTGCAACATTCTCGTATGCAGGGCGGCTGCCTTTTTTTCAAAAGCGTCGCCTGACGGATGCCCGAAGCGTTTGGCGATGGCGGCGATAGTCCTCGCTTCCGCAATCATGGCGGAGTTAATCGTTACGCGGTATCCGAGCGGCGTTTCTTTGCCGCCGATGGATACTTCCATGCCGTCGTTGCCGTCGTTTTGCCAAAACAGTCCCCGCGATTCGTCGAACTTTTCCTTTTCCCATGCGCCGAAATTTTCGATCAGGTCGGGCAGATATGTTCGAAGCAGCGAATCGTCGCCCGTCACCAAATAATATTCGTACAGAGCGCAGGCTACCGGAAACGTGTATGCCCGCAGACTTCCTCCGCCACGCAGCCAGTAGTGCGCGTAACTGTCGAGATAAGCGCGGTTGTGCAGCCACCGTCCCTCGTGGTAGTGATGTATGGCGGGACAGTTGATGCCGTTATATTTCCCCGCCCAGGGCACCGACGGAAGAAATTCGGTGATGATGTATCCGTCGGGCGTCTGCTTGACGTGCTTGCGAAACGTCCACCAGCGGAAATAATAGATTTCTTCCAGTTGCCTGTCTGGACACTCGAAGCGGGGAATGTTTCCCGAAAGAAATTCCGCCGCCTCGCTGTTCGGAATCAGTTGCACGTAGAGTTCGTTATCCGTCCGGTTGAACTGTTCGGCATACTCCCTGACCTGTGATGATGGAATAAATTCTTCCTCTGCCGGCCTGTTTTGTCCGTAAAGAGGAGACAGGAGGAATATGCTCCCCACAAAGACGCAAAGCCCGCAAATGCTTTTCTTTGTGTTCCCGGCGGTTTTGCGGGAATATATTGCTGTAAACTGTTTGATTCCCATTTTTTTGTTTATATAATTAAACCACAAATATATTCAAATCGGAGTAGTTGAAAAGTCCATTTAATCATTTGCTCATTTCAAAAGCAATGGCAGGCAAGTCATCCGGCAGATTCGCGGGTAAGGAGACTTCAATTCCTTCTGCTGTTTTCTTCCAGCGGACGGATTTACCCGTTTGCAGACAGATCAGTTTGCTGTTGCGGGCGGGTTCATTTCCTTTCCATACAATTTTGGCGGGCGTCTTTTCGCCTTCCGGCAAACAAACAATTGCATAGATTTTCTCTCCGTCTTTGCTTTGGGTAAACCATGTATTATTGTCCCTGTAATAATGCGTTATGCGGGTATTGTAAATTGCTTTCCCGTTTTGTTTCAGCCAGTCGCCGATTTCCTTCAGACGGGCGACAACTTCGTCCGGCATTGTCCCGTCTTTTGCAGGACCAATTCCCAGCGCGAGATTTCCGCCTTTTGCCACAATTTCCACCAGAATATGAATCACCTTCGCACTTGATTTATACGTATCTCCGGGCAAATGCTCCCATGCGTTTCCAAGAGTGATACAACTCTCCCATGGCGTTTCTAACTGTGCGCCGGAAATTTCCTGTTCCGGCGTCTGATAATTTTCGTATTCGCCGGAGACTGTACGGTCAACTATCAGAAGTTCCGGCTGATATTTTCGCGCCATACGGGCAATCTTCGGCATGTCAATGTCCTGCTGAGGCGGACGCACCCAGCCGCCGTCTAACCAGAGGATGTCTATTTTCCCGTAATCGCCGTTTGTCAGTTCTTCTATCTGGCTGTATGTGTATTCCTTGAATTTATTCCACCTGTCGGGATATTTTTTGACGTTATAATTTACATTGCGGTCGGGTGTTGCAAAGAAATCCCACCAGTAGTACGGACAAAACCAGTCCGGTTTGGAGAAATATGCGCCGATCATAAAGTCTTCTTTACGAAAAGCGTTAAACGCTTCCTTAACAAGGTCGCGACGGGGATTGTCACGAAACGCTCCGTGAGCAATGGAAAAATCCGTCTGTTTAGTGTCCCACAAACAGAAACCATCGTGGTGCTTGGTTATAAATATCATGTATTTAACACCTCCCTGTTTGATGGCTTTTGCCCATGCTTCCGGTTCAAAACGGTCGGGTTTGAATTTGTTAATCAGTTCCCTGTAATTGCGTTTGTATTCATCGTAAGGAACTTTGCGGTGGGGATTAATCCAGTCGTGGTCTTCGGCGCAAAGCACCCACGAACCGATGTTTCCGCCCGGAAGTTCGTTGTAAATACCCCAGCTGATCAAAACGCCAAACTTCAAATCCCGCCAATGGTCCAACTGCTTCAACACTTCCGGCTCTTTCGGATAAATGTATGATTTCGACTTTTTATGAGCCATTCCCTGCATGGCGTTATTTTGCGCACCAAGAGGAAGGGGAAAAACAATCCCCAATGCCAATAATAAACCTATATAAAATTTTGAAGACCTCATGTCATTAAAAATTTTAACTCTTGTACGCATGCATACCATTGCCATGGCAACCGGTAATGCTTTCCACTTGATTGATACTTTTTTGTTCATACTACTTAGTGCTTTTTGGTTGATATTCGTGTTTTTCGTTTCATCCACCGTGAGCCGTGCGGCGCTTGCAGACGACAGATCATTATCCGGCAAATAAAAACAACTTAATTTTCATATAGAATTATTTACGAATTATTATG
>JAISXP010000140.1 GCA_031270465.1 Tannerella sp.
GGCGACTTCGTGGCGCAGGACATCCGCGAATGTATGCACTACCTCGGCGAAATAACCGGCGAAATATCTACGGATGAAGTGCTCGGTAATATCTTTAAGAATTTTTGCATCGGAAAATAACCGTCCATAAACAAGTGAACAACAAAGTTATAAAAACCGCTGTAACACTCAGGATTACAGCGGTTTTTTTTCGGCAGGCATACAGACGGATATATCCGATGCTGTTATCCATAATCCGTATGGTTACGGGCGGTGTTTGGCCTGCCCCGGCCATTTCTTCTTTTGCACCATTGAGGTTATAGTTTCGCAACATTTCCATCGGGATAGATCAGGATACACTGCGGAATGCCAGCCAGATGATATTTTATTCAAACCAACCGTTCATTTTTTTGTATCCACTCCCGGGGCGTCCTCTCGCAGTTCTCAAAAATCGTCCGGCACGCGAATATCTTCAATCACGATATCTTCATTGAGCCGCACCCACGTTCTGAAGCCGCGCCTGTTTTCGGTCAGTTCGATGAGGCGGACGCCGTTTTTCATTTGCGTATACGTCGTTTTGCTTCCCGAGAAGCGGCCATACACCAGCGCTATGCCGTAGTAATTGACGACATAGTCATTCACATGGTCATGTCCCACGAAAGTACCCATCACGTCGCCCTTTTCGAGCATGGAGAGGAACATCCCCGAGTTGACGTCCGGCGAACATTCATCTTCGAGCCGCGAGCCGGTGCCAACCGTTCCTCCGTGCACAGCCATACGGTATTCCGGCAGGGGGATATGAAAGAATGCCAGTGCAGGAAGAGGCTGACCGCCGTTTGCCGACGTGTACTTTTGGCTTGTCCTGCGATACCAGTCCACCTGGTCGAACGCAAACCACGCATACCCGTCGACGAGCGGTTTCATCCCGCTGTATGCGCCCGAATCCATGCAGTACAGCAGCGCTTTCACGCTCTTGCTGCCGTGTCCTCTGACTTCGAGTACGTAGTTGCCATACCCCGTTACGTTTTTTATTTTCCTCATCTTTCCAGCGAAGAAAGGATAACCGTGAAGCATCTCCGCCAACTCTTCGCGCGACAGATCCTGCTCGTCGTCGTGATTGCCCGGTACCAGCGCCCAGGGTATTTGGCGGCTGAGCAGCGGTTCGACCACCATGTCGAGTCCTTTCCTGTACGGTTTGCCCGTGACCACGTCGCCCGTGAAGATTACCAGATCGGGATTCTCGGCGTCCAGCACCTGTTGCAGCATGATAACAGTTTCCTGCGAGTGAGGCGAATCCCATATAATATGGGTATCGGTTATCTGCATGATTTTAAACTTGCCGTCGGCATTGAAATGGAAATCGCCCGTTGCGGGAACCTTGGCCGGCAGAGAGAAAACGGTCAGGCAGGCCATAATGCCTGCGGTTAAGATTTTGTTTGTAGTCATTTTTATTCTGTTTTAAAAAGTTTACCTGTAGTGATAATTCATTTTCGCCGACAGTTCGTTCAGTTCGCTGTCTGTTGCGAAGCCGTTTGTCTTTATTGCGATGCAGTGCCTGAAGGTGACGGTTTCGCCCCGTTTCAGCGTCAGTTCGAACAGTGGCGACGAGCGGTCGAACACACGGCTGCCCATGTTGTTTGCCGCGAACAGGCCGTATCCTCTGGTGTGCCAGTGCGCCGGGTAACCGGGATTGTCGGGATGGTCGAACATGGCGATGGAGATCTGCTCGCCATCTTTCTCTGCCGACAGGCATACCCACCGCGCCTGTTTGCCCCACACGTGGCGTTCGTTTTCCAGTCCTTCGCTGTTGCGGTATGTGCCGTTGACGCCCTCGTTGCGAACGGCAGGTTCGCCGGCCGGCTTGCCGTGGAGGTCGAGAAAGATGTCCGGCCGCTCCGACGGCTCTTCAAAGGCGCGGTCTGTGCGGATGGCTATCAGTCCCTCCTTGTTGTCGGTGAAGACGACCGTATCGTGATGCGCCGTGAGGGAGGTGATGCGTTCGATGATACGCCAGTCGCCCCTGCCGCCGAATATGAAGCGCGTGTTTTCCTGCAGCAGCGTCGTGCCGGCGGCGTCCGTCCAGTCGCAGACGACAGACAGTTCGCCCTGTTCACGGCCGTTTTCGATATGTGTGATTTGCCTGTGGCGTATGATTCCGTAGCGATGTTTTTCGTTTTCGGGAATCGCGCCGGAGTTGTTCCAGAAATCAAGTCCGTTGACGTTGCCAAAATTAAACCATATCCCCACATGATGCGGATGGTCGACGCGTTCGGCCGGCCGCGGGTCACGGGGAAAGCCGCGCGTAACGACCGTGCCGTTTGCCGTGTACACGGGATACAGTGCGGGTTTTTCCATGTTGTCGGGGAAGATGTACGACGTGAACAGCTTTCCGTCGAAAAGCACGTCTATTTTCCGCCGGTCTTCGTCGGCAATCAGGCGGACGCCTTTCTGTCCGCTGCCGCATGACGCCGTACCCCCCAGCAGGATGCACAGAACGGCTGTTTTCAAAATGTGTTTCATCGAAGTCATATCGTTTCGGGCATGACGTACGGCGAACGGTATTTGCGGGTCGACAAGGCATTTGCCTCCCCGTCGCCGATGAACCGTTCGGACGCAGGATCGAGTATCTCCCAGTGGCATTTTTCCTCGAACTGATGTGTTCATGTTTGCTTTGTTTTGTTTCGGATACAAAGCTACGCAATTATTTTGAATTTGGTAAGTAAATATGGATTCTTCATTCGATTATCGGCCTCGACTTCGGCACGAATCAAATACAGTCCCCGCAGCAACGATAACGGGATTGTCACCGGAGAATTACGGGCTGTTTTACTATATTTTGTACCCATGCGGTTTGGCACGGTATGCTTGCCCCGAAAGTAAGGAAAGGACAAAAACAAATACCGAGTTCGTAATTCGTAATTTTTAAATCGTAATTCATATAGTGTGGGTGTATTTACTCGACTCATGGGCACAAAGATACGAAATAATATAAAATAAATTTAATGACATACTTATGAAACAACAGATATTTTTTCGAACCGGAAGATGATAGATTTCGGCAGCAGGCGGCATCAATACAATAAAAAGTTTGGTATGAAAAAAAATATTTCGTTATTTTGCCTTGAAAAGACAAAAGAATCTTTTTATATTTGTGGGCTGTTAAATATGGTGCTGATATGTAAATTGAATTTTATGACACAAGAAGAACTAAAGTATTATTTCGGTCTGACGGACAAACAACTGCAGGAGGCGATATATTCCGGAGATAAAAAAGCGGAAATATATTTGTTTTTCGTGAAATGCGCTCCGGTAATCGAGTACCAGACGCGCAGATTTTTCAAGGGGGAACAGATGCAACTGGACGAAGCCATTCATGAACTTTACATCTATCTAAAAAAAGATGACTGGAAGAAACTGAGGCAGTATGAGGGGCGAAACAATGCCTCGATAAAGACATGGATGTCAACAATTGCACGCAATTTTTTCCTTGATCTCCACAACAGGCGCATCCCGCCCGAGATCCCGATCGACGACGTGAAACCGTTGTGGAGCAGCCGCGAAGACCGAGAAGACCGTGAGATCAGCGAAAGGAACAGGATGATAGTAAACAAAACCCTGCTCGCAATGCCGAACGAACGGTACCGGAACATTCTGATTAAACTGTATTTCGAAGGCAAAACGTGCAAAGAACTGGCAATAGAAATGGGTGTATCTCAAGATTACTTCTATGTATTGTCCGGCAGGGCGGAAAAACAGTTCCGGGAATATTACGTTATGACAATAACAAAAAAGATATAATAAATTATGATAAGTAATAGTATGATATCCGACGAAATGTTTGCTGCCGTGATCGACGGAGCAGCAACCCCCGAAGTGCGACGGCTTGTATACAAAGCCATCGAAGGCGACGAAAAACTGAGGCAGGCCTTCAACGACTGCATCTATCTGAAAATATTCGAAGAAGAAATTGAAGCCGATTTCAATGCCCGCCATCCCGACGCGGCAAACGAACTGGGCATGGCCATCAAAGCGACAGACGTGACCGACACCGTGTTCAACGGCGTCGGTTCGCTTTCCATGCGCGAACTGATAGACAGCGCCAGTGCCGAAACCCGAAAAACGGAAGAATAAAAAGTCCGAAAAAACGATACAATGTCAAACAGTAAAAAAACAAGATTATGCCATCAAAAGTAGTATTAAAAATCAAATCGGGAAGCCTGAAAGACAAGGAATTTGTCTACGACCGTCGCGAAAAACTTGTGCTCGGAAGAGCGGACGACTGCACGGTCAGGTTCGGCGACGATTCCGTTTCGCGCTATCACTGCCACGTCGACATCAATCCGCCCATGGTGCTCGTACGCGATTTCGGCAGTCTGAACGGAACTTTTCTGAACGGCGAAAAAATCGGCCAGAGAGACCCTTCCCTCTCTCCCGAAGAAGCGCAGCAACTTGAGTGCACCGAATTTCAGATGAAGTCCGGCGATAGCCTGTGTCTGGGAACATCCTGTGAAATAATCTTGAATATCGCAAAAGCCGTCGTTTGCACGGAATGTCAATGTGAAATCGAGGAAGTCAAATTCAAAAACGACGCAAACCAGCCGCTTTGCGAAAAATGTTATAAAGAACAGGAAAAGAAGAAGCGCAAGCAACAAATAGAAGCGTTGCGCCGTGAAGAAGAAGCACACAAGCAAAATGGGAACAGGAATGGACACGCGACGGCAGTCGAAGATGAAAAAGAAAGCGATCCCGCCAATACGGCCGAAAATCCGGAAGTTGGACAGCCAAAAAACGGAGAATCGGAGAAAGGACAACCTGTAGTCGAAAATCCGGTGGAGAAAAAACCAATAATAGAAAATCCGGTGGAGGAAAAGCCAAATGGAAACGCCGCTCCTAAAGTCTCCAGCAAAAAAAACAAATGCGCAGTATGCGAAGAGCCGCTCGACAAAGGCGCCAACGGCACGAATATCTGCACGGCATGTCGGAACAACCCCGCCAAACTGTTAATGCACCTGTTTTTGCAGGCAAGAAAAAAAAGAGACGACGCCGGGGAAGTTGCCGGCTACCGGAATATCAAACTGCTTGGAAAGGGCGGTATGGGACAGGTATGGCTCGTCGAAGAAGAGAAAACGGGCGAGAAAATGGCGCTCAAGATCATGCTCCCCGAAGTGGCGCGCGACGCATTGAGCGAGAAAATGTTTATGCGCGAAGCATGTATCGGCTGTGCGCTGGAACACGAAAACGTGGTGCGCCACCACAAGTGCGGACGTTCGGGCGACATGTTTTTTATCCTCATGGAACTGTGCCGGGGCGGAAGCGTGGACAAACTGATGGAGGCAAAGGACGGCTCTCTGGGTCGTAATGAAAAGGATATCGCGTGTGCCACAAGCATTACGCTTCAGATACTGGACGGCCTTTACTACACGCACAACGCCACCGCGCCCGTCCGACTGAAAGACGGCAGTACCATCACGCAAAAAGGCGTCGTACACCGCGACTTCAAGCCCGGAAACATCTTCATCGCCAACGACGACCCCGCGCGACCCCTCGCCAAAGTCGCCGATTTCGGACTCGCAAAAGTTTTCGACGCAGCCGGATATACCGATTCCACAAAACAGGGAGATATACGCGGCACCATTGTCTTTATGCCGCGCCAGCAAATACTCGACTGCAGATATGCGAAGCCCGACGTAGACGCATGGGCTGCCGCCGCCAGCTATTACAATATGCTGACAGGACTGTTCCCAAAAGACATCAGGGGACGGAACAGCGCGGAACTCATTCGCGAAGTGCTTACAAAAGATGCCGTACCCATCCGCCGCCGCAACTCCGCCATTCCCGATAAACTGGCGAAAGTAATCGACACCGCACTCGTGGACGGATCCGAAATCGGCATCCACAAACTGATCCGCGAGTATGGCCGCAAATCCGACAGAAAACATGCAGAAGCGTTCGTGCTGAAAAAAATGATTTGGGAAGCTCTGTCCTCGAACTGGCAAAAGCAAGTCTGGGACATACTTCCCGCCTCCACGAGAAAAGACATCGAACGATGAAACTGCAGACGCCGCTTTTCAAGTACACCTTTCAGGCCGCCGCGTTAGTCGACATCGGGCAAAAACGTTCCTCCAACCAGGACGAAGTCATCACATGTCCCGAACAGGGTTTCTACGCCGTATCCGACGGGATGGGCGGGCTGCCCAACGGAGGAGGCGGAGTGACTTCGGATATGATCAGGCAGGTATTGCCGCTGATGGTGCGGGAAGCGGTCTCTTTGCTCGAAGGAAAGCCTGCACCGAAACGTGCTGCCGAACTGCTGAAACAGCAGGTTCAGACGCTAAGCGACAATATTTACGATACGGGAAACAGCGAGCGGCATACTTATTTCGGCGCAACCCTGTCGGGCGTGTGGCTGATCGGCAGACATGCCCTGTTCGTGAATCTGGGCGACAGCCGCGGATATCTCCTGCCCCGTTTCAAGAAAAACATCCGGCAAGTCACAACCGATCACAACCTGGCAGCCATACTTGTCGAGTTGGGCAAACTGTCGAAGGAAGAAGCGCGCAATCATTCTTCGAGTTCCCGCCTTGTGCAATTTGCAGGCATGCAGGCGCCGGCAAAGCCCGACGTGTTTATCTGTGAAGTCCGGCCGGGCGACCGCCTGCTTCTGTGCAGCGACGGTCTGTACGGCATGGTCGACGACGGCCGACTGTCCCGGCTGATGCGCTCGGCGCGACGCAGTCCCGACAGAGTATGCCGGAATCTGGTCGACGAGGCCAATGCCTGCGGCGGACGCGACAACATATCGGTCGTATACCTGAAAATCCTCAAATAATATTCACAATAAACATTTTATTTATTAACCATTTAAATTTTCTTAAAACATGGAACAAAAATTGAACCCCGGGTGCGCAGTATCCGTTTACATTGTCAGCTCAATCATCATGTTTGGCATCGGACTGTTGATCCCCTATTTCCTCTGTCGCATCGACCCGGCAATCGAAGCCGGATGGCTCAGGGGATTGTGGCACGGCAGCAATTTCGTCGGAAACCTTATCCTGATGCTTTTTGAAGAGCGACTGTTGAAAGCTCCCCTGCACACGACAGCTTACTCCGTGTTCTGGTGGATATTCACCGTCGGTTCGTGCATAATAGGGTTTTTGATTTGCATCAACTGGATCACGAACCTGAAAAAAGTACTTTCCAGCGGAGTATGAAAAATTCGGACAATGTCACCCTGCTGTTGAGCGGAGCCGATTCTGCCTCAGAGCTGTCCGAAAGTTCGTACCGGATCAATGATATTGTTCGTGGTCTGTACCGAATCGTAGACAGCCCTGTGGAAGGCGGCTTTGGCCGTGTGTTTCATGTGCATCATATTGGGTGGAATGTCGAACTTGCCATGAAACAGCCCAAAGAAAAACTGTTCATCAACGAACAGCAAAAACAGCTGTTCATCAACGAATGCGACGTCTGGATCACCCTTGGCCTGCATCCGCATATTGTTTCATGCCACTACGTGCGCGAAATAGACGGCATTCCCTCCATCTTCTCCGAATGGATGAATGGAGGCAGCCTGAAAGACTGGATATACGCCAAAAACAATGACAACGGCGCCGGCGCGTGGGCGAGCATGAATGACGAGGATAAAAAACGTCCGGGCAAACTCTACGACGGCGGTAAGAAAGCCGCGCTCCGACGCATCCTCGACATCGCCATCCAGTTTGCCCGCGGGCTGCAATACGCCCACAAGCAGGGTTTGATTCATCGGGATGTCAAGCCGGGCAACCTGCTGATGACCGCCGACGGCACGGCCAAGGTGGCTGATTTTGGACTGGCCAAAGCAAGAGCAGGGCTGGAAAGCATCGCTTCCGACGCAGCAAACACGCCTTCTTACTGTTCGCCCGAACAACTCAGCGACACACCTCTGACAACCCGTACCGACATCTGGAGCTGGGCCGTATCCGTGCTCGAAATGTTTTTTTGCGGCAAACCCTGGCTCAACGGCGTGGCGGCCGGAGTATCCTGCGACAACTATTTCGAAACGGCATACATTCCCGTCCCCGAGCTGATGAAAAATCTGTTGCGCCGCTGCTTCCGCTTCGAAGCCAAAGAACGGCCGGACAGCTTCGCCGAAATCGAAGCCCTGCTGCGCGACGCCTATTACACCGAAACGGGAGAATCCTACACCCGTCCCGAAGCCAGAGCTGCGGCCGATACGGCGGAAAATTTAAACAACAGGGCGCTGTCTTATTTAGACATGGGAATGACGGACGAAGCCGAAAAATGCTGGGAGAAAGCCCTGGAAAAACAGCCCGACCATGTCGACAGCATTTTCAACAATACCGCATATCTCTGGAGAAACGGCCGGATAGACGATGTGCAGGCCGCTGACACGCTCAAAAATCTGTACGAAATCCATCCGGACAATGACGACGTGATTTGGCTCTACGCCAACCTTTGTCTGGAACGGTGCGACTTCCGGACGGCCATACAGTTGCTGAGCGACCGGAAGGAAGCGTTTCGCGACAAAAAGCACAGTGCATTTCTCCGCGCCGTCAAACTGTCGGGAGGCAGGCCGGAGCGCCGCATCCTGTGCGACGGGGTAGACTGCGCCGGTCTGCTGCACGTCGCGGACAGTGGCACCGTCGTCTCCTGCTCGGAAAAAGGCATTGAGCGGTGGGCGCTCGGATACTCGCCCGAAGGCGTCCCCAACGATGCCCGGCCGGCCGGCAAACAAGCATGGGACTGGACGCAGGTTAAGGTTTTCCGCATCGGCAGCGACGGGAAGCATGTGCTTACGCTCGAAGGCAGGGAAGATGAAAACGGCCGCCCGGTAAACGGAAAAGCCGTTTGTCTGTGGGCGGTCGACAGTTGCCGCTGTCTGCACCGTTTCGTTTCTCCCCGATTTCGGAGCGGGCAGCCGAAAGACGCCTGTTTCAGCACGGACGGCACACACGTATTGACGGTGGCGTGGGGCGATGGCGACGACGATTCCGGCGAACTGAAAGTCTGGGACGCCGGCAGCGGGAAATGTCTGCGCACGGTTACGGTCGGCGAGCAGAACGTCTCGGCCGTATCCTTCGCGCCGGACGGTCGGTCGTTCGTGATCGGAAACAGGCGGGGAGCGGTCAAACTGTTCGATGTGCATACCGGAGCGGCGGTGCAGACTTTTCTCCACGAAGGGACGGGCGACAAGGCGTCCGCCGTTCGGACGGCTCTGCTCACACCGGACGGCTACGTCGCCGCAACCTCTGCCGGCGGCACATTTTACCTGTGGGATGTCTCCGGCGGCAGACTGATTTGCCGGCGCGAGGGCAACTTCGCAGATGTAAGCATACACTTTTTTCCCGACGGACGGCACACGCATGTCGTGTCGTCGGATTGCAGGCTGATCGAAATCGCATCCGGACGCTGCATCAATACGTCGGACGAATTTATCCCCGACGCCAATATCCTGCATCTTAACCGGGAATATGCACTGACTGCGGCTATCGTCGATCGCGACAGTTTGAAAAGAGGATTGATTCTCATTTCCCTCCCGAATCTCGACAGCGAGCCGGGCGTCCGGTGGACGTTGAGCCGCATCGTCGATACGCAGGAACTGGAGACGCGACGGCGCCGCTTCCGCCAAATCATGGCGGATGCAAGAACATGCATCCAGAAAAAAGACATGGCCGTTGCGCTGAAATATCTGGAAAAGACGTTCAGAATTTCGTCCGTTTCCAGGGCGGCAAGGCAAAAACTGAGCGACGACATCGGCCGGTACTGCCGCATCAGGAGCATCAGGTCGCTTCTGGTGCAGAAAAAAACCGTGGGGAAAACGGGTGGCAGATATGCCTTCAGTCCTGAAGGATATGTGATTTCGGACGGACGGCTTTACGACGTTTTCAAAAAGGAATATCTGCGCAGGTTCGACGAACCGTTTGCCCTTTACACGTTCGACCCCGACAACCGGCATGTCTACGGCATAACCGAAGGCCCCGCACATTCGCAGCGCATCAAGGCCTTTGATGTGCAAACGGGGAAATATCTGTTTTCGTTCGACGATACGCACAGCCGCACCGTCAACGCCCTCGTGATAAGTCGCGACGGAAAATACCTCCTCTCGGGGAGCGACGACGGAACAGCCCGGCTGTGGAACATCGGCCGGCGCCGCTGTACCCGCAGCTTCGTCCACGACGGCGAAGTCAAAAGCGTATGTTTCGGGCCGGACACGCGGACAGTCGTCACCCTGTCCACAGCGGCCGGTCAACGGCAGGGCGATGTGTTTCGATGGGACATCCGCGACGGAGAAAAACAAACCGTCCGCGACAGTGTATACAGCATCTGCCCCGACTATGGCGGCGCCCGGCTACTGCTGGGACGTATGGGGGGCGTGGAAATGATCGACATGCATACTTCCGCAACGCTTGCCACGTGTCGACATAAAAACAACCCACGCTATTGCGCCGCCGACGTGAAGTTTTTCCCCGACGAACGCTACGCCCTCTCTGCCGGCCCGCCCGGTTCGATTTGCTGCTGGGATATGGTCGCCGGGAAGCATCTCCTCTCTCTTCGCCACGACGGTCATTTCCTGTCGATACATCCTGCCGGAAACTATGCCCTCGCCTGCTCGGCACACTGCTGCCTGATACGCTTTGAGCATTTCTACGAATTTCCCGGCTGGGCGGAGTGGGACGAAGGTGCACGCCCTTTCCTGGAACGTTTCCTCGCGCTTCATCCCGCCTGGACGGACGAACAGTTCGGTAAAATACTGCTCCCCGAACTGCAAAACCGCGGCTACGGATGGCTGGAAGCCGAAAGCGTGCGGATGAGGCTGGAGGAAATGGATTCCGGCAGCGCTGTGCGACCGTTTCATCATCCCTCTTACTGACAGTGGGGTTATTCAATGATTGTCCGGGAATCTGGCGCGATTAGTTGCCGCCTCCATCATTCGCATTCCTGTTTATCACTCCGTATCCCCGTCCGTACCCCCTATTTCTTCACTACTTTGACGAATGTTTCGTCGACCCGGAAGAAGTACACTCCCTGCGGATAGGCGGACAGGTCAACGCGGTTACCCACGACTTCCTGCAGCAACATTCCCTGCAGGTCGTACACTTTTATGCGGCTTTCCTTTTCCAAAAAGACGGCGCCCGACGTGGGATTCGGATAAAGCACAACAGTTGCCGAAGGCACAGCCTGAATATCGACGGCCGTTTCCCGATAAAAAGGATGCAGTTCGAGGTTGCCGTCCATCAGTCCGAAATACTGTTCGATGGGATGTCCTCCATTTTGCGATTTGACGGGTTCATCATATACCTCAAAGTAGAATGACGGAACATTGTCGCGGGCAATCCATTCGAGAAACCCGTTCAGATACTTCACGGCTTTTTGCGGTGAAGGGGTTTGGACGAAGCCGTTTTCCACGCTGTACGAACCGCCCGAATAGGGAGTCCCCGTTTCGGTAAGCAAAACGAATTTGTAAGGAAATGCGGCCAGATGGCCGGCATACGTTCGGATGAGCGCAGCGGTCATTTCATTTTCAGGTGTCCTGTCCCACGTGCCGCAGTAGATGTTCACGCCGACGAAGTCGAGTCTGTCCAGTACGGAGTGGCTCCAGGAGACGCCGGCTATGTCCGCACTTCCGACGGGGATGACGAATCCGGCATCTTTCACTGCCTTGCGGACGGCGTCGATACACGAAGCATGTGTTGCCGGAGCAACTTCCGCCAGGCTACATTCGTTGCCGACGATGATGAGATCCGGTGCAGGCCCGGTTGCGAGGATCTGCCGCAGACCCTGTATTTGCGCGTTGTTGTCGGACGTACTGTTGGTCACGTACACGCCGATCATTGTCCGCAAACCCTGTTCCCTGGCAATTTTGTTGATGTACGGGAGGCCGTTGTCCAGTGTACCGAAGGTTTTGACCCACTTCGCAAGCCGGGCGACGGGCGCCATTCGTGCGCGCGTCGCTTCTTCGGAGAGGGGATGACCGAAAGGTTCTCCGTTGAGCGCCAGCGAGACGTTGATACCCCAGAAGGGGGTAGTGAGCGGTTCGCGTGGCAGCCATACGAAAGAGGCCGGCGCACTGAACGCGCCCGACAGGCGGGTGACAGCCTTGACGAGCAGCGACCCGTCGGAAGGCACGGCGAAAGTGGTGCTGGCGCCGTATGTACGGGCGGAAGCGGAAGTGGCCGGGTCGCTGCCGTCCTGTGTGTACAGGATGACGCCTCCGGCCTGGCACGAGAGCTTGATGCGCCGTCCCGCATCAGCCAGTCCCGGACGGATATCCGGCACGGGTGGTTGCGGGCGGTTCGCCCAGAAATCGTTCCGGTTCACGGTGAGCGGCCGGCCGATATATTTCCCGTTCATGTAGCCGGCCTTCACGCTGCTTCCGTCGATGCCGCGAAACGTAGTACGCAATACGAGGTAAAAGCTGACATCGGCGATCGCGAAATCGCCCTCTCCACTGGTTGTGATGTTGACCGCAAAATTGCCCGATGCGTCGATGGCGTTCAGATAGTTGTCGTAGTAAGGCTTCACATAGTCGTCGCCCCACGAAGCACGAAGCATCGCAATGACGGCGTATTGAGCGGCATTGCTTTCCGTGAGGATGTCCCATACTACCCTCCCTTCGGCGATGCCTCCTTCACCTGTCGGCGGGATGTAGTTGATGACAATTTCCGGGTCTGCTGCCCGAATTTGGTTCATGCAGGTGCAGAACAGCATTCCGGCTGCAAGGTATGCAAGTTTTTGAAAAAATGAATGTTTCATGATGATTGTATTGAGGGTATTTGACTGCGTCGATTTTCAATTCAAATTGTCGTTTATGACCCGTGTCCGTTCCTTCACATTGATTTTCATTATTCATTCCGTTTTTTTTGACTCCTGCAGTTCCTGCATGGCGCTGCCGACGTCCCGGATGCGATTCGTCCATTGGTCGAACGCCCAGTCGGCGGCGGTCATTCCTGCGAAAGGAGGCCCCGGCAGCGGGTCGAACTCATATTTGGTAAATGTTTGTCCCGTGCTCACTGTCACGGCGGTTTTGACGGCGGCAGGCGGAAAGAAACCCTCCTCGGCGCAAAGATTCATGAGTTCCGTCATCTCCCGCATCAATATTTTCGCGACCGCTTCCAGTTGCTCCCTTCTGGGAGGTGCGAACCATATATCCGGCGCAACCAGTTCGCCGCGCTTTACCCCGATAATGTAAACTTCCGGATTGATCTGCGGTGTACCTAATGACTGCAGATACTCCATCGACCGGGGTAGCGTCCGGACTGCTCCGAAGAAACAGACTTCGTCAGCGTCAACAAGAGCGCTACGCCCTTCGTCCGGCAAGACAATGCGGCGAATCCTTGATGCGATGTCCGCCTCCCACACGTTTAGCCAATCACCTAATTTTCCCATGATTTCCTCCTTTTCTTACAGTAATACAAAATTATTTTACAGGCCTGTACAATCAGTTTTCACTTTTCGACTCACTCCCGTTCCCGGATTCCAAAGTTTCTTCATTTTGCTTTTTCGCCCTGATTCGTCCGAGGTGTTGCGCATACAGGTCGTTGTAATGCTTTATCAGCCCGTTCAGTTCGGTTACAAACGGAGCATAAGCCGTTTCGCCTTCCATCACGATCAGGGCATTGATTACAAGGACGATTTTTTTGTATGCTTCGTCTGTTTCGCGACGGACGTCTTTAAACCGGAACGGAGGTTTTGCCGCCTGCTGTTCGTTATACGCTTTTGTCAGCCGGTCGAACGCGTCGTTGCGTTTATGCAGTTCCGCCACCCACGTCGCCAGTCCTGCAACCTGTACATCGGCGCCGTACTTACCCTCAAATTCCTGCAGCAGATTGGCGATGGCAACCGTTTCGGCGTCTAAAGGCAACCTTGTCAATGACTTGGGAGTGTTGTAGGCGTCCAGAACGATTTTCAATCTTTTCGCCGCCTCGCTCACTGTCGTGTCGAAATGACGGAGAGCGGTTCTCACTCCTTCGCTGATGCCTGTGAAAACAACATCGCGGGCTTGATCCGCATCCTCTTTGGCTTCCGAGAGATCGCTCTTGCGGATGATCTTGTAGCACAGGTCTTCCTTTTCGACGCTCGCTCGAAAAACTTCATATTGCGGAACGATTTTCAACGTCTTGGGATCGAATTTTTCCATCAATCCTTTTGCTTCACCGGCAAATTGCAGGTGTAAAGCCTGAGTCAAATGATGACTGTAAATACTTTCTATTTTCATGACATATAAATTTTATTTGTGAAACCGTATCGTGGATATAAACATGTATGACCGTGAAAAAGTTTTTTTGACGGTCGCGAAAGCTGCGGCCGACCGGAACAATTTGTGACGGTCTGCCCCGAGGGTTGCGGCCGACTGGAACATTTTGTGACGGTCTGCCTCAAAAACGAAACAGCAACCGGCGCAGGCATTGCCGGCAAACCATAACCGCAAGGGAAAACCAGCCGAACATATAAATGACAATTCGAAAAAATTTTGACATATACGCGGGGAAACGATGCAGTTACCCGGTTCCCCTCCTGCAATAACCGCATCAAACCAGGCGATTTCCCGGTTCAACCTGCATTTATTTAAGAAAAATGATCGCATATACAATATTTTAATTCTTACACAAACTGCATTAACGGGAGCAAAGATATTGAAACTTTTTCGAACAACAGTTTTTTTTCGAGATTAATTCTTTTTTTGGAGAGATAAAAAATAAATAACACAGAATAACGGAAAAGCCCCGTCAGTGACGACATGTCGGCAGCAAACTTTATTTCACCACGGAGGCACGGAGGACACGGAGCGACCGCATGGAAACATCTTCAATATTTTGGTGCGGTTGCCCTGACCGCACTCAGAGGTTATACCTCGTGAGTGCGCGGGGGCTTCTTTTTATGCCGCCGGGGCGTCGTGCGGGCGCCGGGTGCCGGGGCGTCGTGCGCCGTCAGATGGTCTTCTCGATGTTCCACATGAAGGCGCGCAGACCGAGTCGGTCGGTTTGCAGGTCAATCTTGTGCAGGGCGTCGAGGAGAAGGTCGGCCGTACGGTCTTCGACCACGGTGATGATGGCCGAACACATCGCCGGCCATGCGTGCGAGCCGTAGTGCGGCTCGCCCGTTTTAGACCCGCGTCCCTGCACGTGCTCGAAGAAAGTGTATCCGCGACAGTTCAAATGGTCGAGGGTGGCGATAATGCGTTCGTAAAACGCCTGGTCGAAGGTGATTAATACGGATTTCATTATGTTTCGTTTTATTTTTTATTCTTGATGATATACTGTTTGTGCGAGTCAAAGTGGGCTTGCATTTCGCGCTGTTTGCGAATCTTGCGGCGGTTAAGGCGGATGCCGAATCCTGCAAATACGCAATAAAGCACGGGGATGAGTATCAGCGTCAGAATGGTCGAAATGCTCAATCCTCCGATGACGGAAATGCCCAGCGGTCGCCACATTTCCGCGCCCTGTCCGGAGCCGACGGCCATCGGAATCATTCCCAGAATGGTGGTCAGCGTCGTCATAAGGACGGGACGCAGACGGCTGCGTCCGGCAACGACTACGGCATTGAGTGTGCTCAGACCTCTTTCGCGGCAAAGCGAGATGTAGTCTATCAGCACGATACCGTTTTTCACCACGATGCCGACCAGCATGATGGCACCCAGAAGGCTCATCACGTTGAGCGACGTATGCGTGGCGAACAGCAGCAGAAGGATGCCGCTGAATGCAAACGGCAGCGAAAACATGATGATGAAGGGGTACGAGAGCGATTCGAACTGCGCCGCCATGACGATAAAGACCAGAATGATGATCAGCACGCCCAGAGTGAACAGGTCGCGAAACGAATCCATCTGGTCTTCGTAGGATCCGGCAATCTGGATGGTCACATCGCCCGGCTTGTCGATGGTGTCGATGATTTTTTGGCCTTCATTTACGACGGTGCTCAGTGCGCCGGCGGACACGATGGCCGACACGGTCACGATGCGTTGCCGGTCTTTGCGTTCGATGGTGGGCGGAGCGAAACGCTCGACTACGACGCCGAGGTCTTTTACCCTCATCGCCTGCCCGCGACTGTTGTATATCAGGATATTTTCCAGATTGTCCAGCTCGGTGCGAAATTCGGGCGCGTATCGGACGACGATGTCGTACTCGCTGCCGTCTTCGCGGTACTGCGAGGCGATGGCGCCGTTGAAGCGGTTGCGGACAAACGTTCCCGCCGTAGAGAGATTGACGCCGTGCATGGCCAGTTTTTCCCTGTCGAAGTCAATCTGATATTCGGGCTGGTAGTCGCCGCGGCTGATGATGACTTCCGAGACGCCCTTCATCGTGAGCAGTTTCGTTCTGAACTCTGTGGCGATGCGGTCTGTCACCTCCATGTCATAGCCGTAGATCTCGAAGTCGGCCATGTTTTCTCCACCCATGCCACCCATGCCTCCGCCGGCAATGACCTGCGTTTCTTTAAATTCGGGATATCCCCGCAGGTCTTCGCGCATCAGGTCGCAGATTTCCGAGAGCGAGCGGATACGGTCTCCCGGATCGCAGAGCGAGATGTTGAACGAGATGATATGCGCACCGTTGTCGCTCATGGACGCGAATGTATTGTCGTCGCCGGCCTGCCCCACGGTATAGTTGCAAATGGTCATCTCGTCGCGGTATTTCTCCTGCCATTCGCGCGTGATTTTCGAAGCAAGTTCCTGAGCAATCTCCTTGCGTGTACCGATAGGCAACTTGATCGTGGCGGCGATGCGGGCATTGTCCTGCATCGGGAAAAATTCGGACGTGATGCCGTTCAGGCAAAACAGGCTGGAGATGAAGAGCAGCAGGCATCCGATGATGACCACAGTCCTGTGACGGACAGCCCACTTCAGCATACGGGCATACCCGTTGTCGACCCCGTCCAGTCCGTGTTCGACCGGTTTGTAAAAGAAACGGAACGCTTTGGTCTGTTTTTTCTGAAGCTTCAGGAAGAGCGAGCAAAGCATGGGCGTCAACGTCAGGGAGCATACGAGCGAGATAAACATGATCACGCACATCATCCAGCCCAGTTCCTTGAACAGGACGCCGGTCATTCCGGTAATCATCGTCAGGGGGAAGAAGACGGCAATCATCGTGAGCGTCGAAGCAATAACCGACAGGGCGACCTCGTTGGTGCCGTGTACGGCCGCCTGCCTGGGTTCCGAACCCCGTTCGATATGCGTCGTGACGTTCTCGAGCACCACAATGGCGTCGTCCACCACCATGCCGATGGCAATCGAGAGCGACGAGAGCGAGATGATATTCAGCGACGAGCCGGTGATGGCCAGATAGATGAAGGAGGCAATCAGCGACAGTGGAATCGTGATGGCGATAATCAGTGTCGCCCGCCATCGTCCGAGGAAGAAGAAGACGACGAGTACCACAAAGAGCAGTGCATAGAGAATGGTTTCCGTCAGGCTGTCGATGGTGTTGTGGATATTGTCGGACGTATCGACGATGATACCCAGTTTGACGTCGCTCGGCAGGTTTTTCTGCAAATCGGGGAGCATGTTCCGCACGGAGGTCGCAATCTCCACCGAGTTGGCGCCGGACTGTTTCTGTACGATAATCATGGCGCCCTGCACGTTGTTGTTGTAAACCTCCTGCGCGCGTTCTTCGAGCGTATCCACGATTCGGGCGACGTCGTGCAGGTAAATATTGGCGCCATTGTAGGAACCGACCACGATTTCGGCCATCTGGCGGGCGTCCCGGAACTCACCTTCGATGCGCAGCGGATAAGTCTCGTGTCCGATATCGAAGTGTCCGCCCGGGATGTTTCTGTTTTCGGCTCCGATGACGGCGCTGATGGATTCGACCGTCAGATTGTAGGCTTCCAGCTTGTTGGGGTCGCAGTACACCTGTATCTCGCGTTGCGGAGCGCCTGCGATGGAGACCGTACCGACGCCCGGCACGCGCCCCAGGGGATTGGCGACGAAGTCGTCCAGAATCTTGTACAGCGCAGGCCGGCTTTCTTCGGCCTGTACGGACAGCAGCAGAATGGGAATCATGTCTGTGCTGAACTTGAAGATAATGGGGTTTTCGACGTCGTCGGGCAACATGGAGGCTACCATGTCGAGCTTGTCTCTCACGTCGTTTGTCAGTACGTCGATATCGTATCCGAATTCAAATTCCAGCGTGAGCAGGGACAGGTTTTCCGAAGATCTGGAGGTCAGATGCTTCAGGTTGCTGACCGAGTTCAGCGTGTTTTCGAGCGGGCGCGTCACGTTATTCTCGATGTCGGAAGCGCTTGCTCCCGGATAATATGTAAGCACCATGATCGTATTGGTTTCAATATCGGGGAGCAAGTCGATAGGCAACCTGCTCAGCGAAAAGAGGCCGAATATCACCACTGCGATGAAGCAGAGCGATGTCATAATCGGTTTTTTAACCGCGCTTTCGTATAAACTCATGATTGTTAATTTGCTGTGACTACAGGATTAATTGTTTTCTACTTCCACTTCCGTGCCGTCGATCAGTCGCGACTGTCCGGCTATTACTACCTGCGAATTGTTTTCGACGCCCGAAATCAATTCGTATTCGCTGCTCATTCGGCGTCCGAGTTCTACCTTGTTGTATGATACGGCGCCGTTGTTATAGACAAAAATATAGCGGTCGCCCGATCCTGCCTGCTTGACTACGGCGAGGTCGGGAACGACGACGCGGCTTTCGGTTCCGAAATTCAGCGTCACACGTGCAAACATGCCCGGACGCACCTTCATGTCTTTGTTATTCAACTGTACTTCGACGGGGAACGTGCGGGTTGCCTGATTGATTGTCGGATAGATGAGACTTATCCTGCCTTCGAACACTTCATCGGGATACGTGTCCAGTTTCACCGTCGCAGGCGCACCCTTGACGACCTTCGGGAAGTATGTCTCGGAGACGTTGATCACCAGTTTGACGGGAACGATCTGTTCGACCGTCAGGATAGGCTGCGCTCCGCCGTACATGTCGCCGTCATCGTAGTTGCGGGCGGTGACAATGCCGTTGACAGGGCTTAGCAGGGCGGTGTTTTCCTGCAAATTGTTGTAGGACGTTTCTCTCACTTCGAGCGCTGTCTTGGCGGCGTCCCACTCCGATTTGGAAACGCCTCCCACTTTGTACAGTTCGTCGATACGCGAAAATTCGATACGCTGGTTTTCGAGTTGCAGTCCGATTTGTTTCAGGTTGGCGGCATCCATCTGCACGAGTTTCTGTCCCTTGACGATGCGGTCGCCTACTTCTGCGAATATTTTCGAAATGCGTACCGGTGTGGAGGGCGCGATATTATTCGTCACTTCAGCTTCTACCGTGGCGGTATAATCCTGCGTCTGGTCTACCGGACGGATGGTTACGAGAGCGAGTTTGACTTTGGGCTTTTCGACCGCAGCGATTTTCTGTGCCTCTTTGTTTCCCGAACATGCACTTAACAGTGCGACAACGAGCAATGCTGTTAATTTAATTCCTTTTTTCATTGTTATGTGTAATGTTATATTATTTGATTCTTTCTTCCTTTCCCAGTACCTTGTCCAGGTCTGCCCTGGCAATCAGGTAGTCGTAGATGGACTGATTATAGACGAGTTGAGCCTGCGTAAGCGCTACTTCCGAATCGTTCAGTTCGAGGATGGTGCCTTTCCCTACTTCGTAGCGTTTTTGTGCAATCAGGCGTCCTCTTTCCGCCTGAAAGATGCTTTCTTTATTGCTGGCTACCTGTTCCGAGCTGGCGCTCATATTGTTAAGACAGCTGGCGACTTGCATCTGCAACATTCGTTCCGTATTCAGGCGCGTTTCTTCCAGTTGCCACATTTGAATCTGCGCTCTTTTCAGTTTGGGGAAATTGCTTGCCCTGAAGAGGGGTATGGTCAGCGTAAGACCTGCCGTGGAATAAGGGAACCAGTTGTATTCGCTTATCCTGAAGTGGTCGCTCAGCGACGTGTACATGTAGTTGAACGACGCGCTGACCGTCGGCATGAAATTCGCTTTCTGGAGTTTCATGTTGAGGAGCAGCATTTCGGCGTTGAGGTCGATTTGCTTCAGGTCGCTGTTGTTTTCCAGCGAGAGCGACTTGTCGGCCATTTCGTTGGCATACAGACCTGTTTCGTAATCTTTCAGATTTCCTTCCGCTTCGATTTCGGCATCTTTTTCAAGCCCCATCAATACTTTAAGCTGCAGTTTGGCAAGCCTTATACCGTTTTCGGCCGATACCACGTTGGGCTTGAGGCTTCGAACCTGCACTTCCGAACGGATTTTATCGTATTCGCTGACCATTCCCTGCCTGTACATCTCGCTTGTGACGTTGAAGTTGGCCTCGGCCTGACGGTAACTTTTCTGCAGAACGTCGTAGCTGTCTTGCGCGAGCAGGAGCTGAAAATAGGCTTTCGTGACCTGATTCACCATGTCCAGCTTTGATGCACGCGACTTTTCAACAGCCAGGTCTACATCGGTTTGCGTCAGGTTGATGCTTTTATAAAGCGCCGGCGCAAAAACGGGCAGACTGACGACAAAGCCACCGTTGTACGAGTTGTCGATACCCATCTGAAACGTCTGGCTTTCTCCGCCAATGTCCATCACCACCGTTTGCTTTTTAAGCGTCCGGCTGTAGCCGCCCGTGGCGGATATGTCGGGAAACAGGCCTGCGTAGGCTTCCCTGTTCGATTCCTTTTTCAGTTCGATTTCGCGGTCGGCCACCTTAATCGTGGGATTGTCGGACAAAGCAATGTCAATCGCCTGCGTCAGGCTGATTCTTAACGGTTCCTGATTCACGCGCGACGAGTCTCCGGTCCCCGCTGAGACAAAAACCGGCGCACAGAGGAGAATCATCGCCATGAATCCCAACGTTTTGTTGTTGAATATACGTGTCATTTTTTTTCTGTTTTATATATTATAGATAGTATGTATTATTACAGACAGACAAAACGGAAAAATATTTTACTGAAATGCAAAAAAAATTTGTATTCATATATTTTCCTGTATTGTTTCAATCCGGTTGACAAGTCGCGGCAGCAGCAAATCGTAATACCCCTCAGTGACGTACCGTTTGAAAATTTTACGTCCGTTATCGGTACATATTCCCCTGATAAAAAGCAAAAAGAAAGTATTGTGTACTTCTTCGTTTGTATACATTTTAAATGCTTCGGAAGGAGGCGACATTTTTGCAAACTCTCTCATCATCAGGGCAATCATATCGTAATTGATTTCCGGCAAAAAAACGCCTTCATTCACACCGCGCTTCACCAGCGATATCATTTTGCACAACATCGCCTTTTTATATACGGTCTGCATCGCCAGAGCGCCCGGATAGCGCAGTATGTCTTTGTAAAATGCGTCGCAAACCAACTTCCCCTGTATCTTTTGATTAAACAGCAGGATGATGTCCAGCGCGGTATTCGTTTCGATATCCAGTTCGTCCAGACATGCCTTGATATTTGAATATTCCGTTTTCAGTATCGTGACGAGCAGAGATTCCTTGTTTTCAAACAATTCATACAATGTCCGTTTCGACACGCCCGCTTCTTCGGCTATGTCGCTCATGCTTACCTTCTTTATTCCGTTTCTGGGAAAAAGGCGTTTCGCTGTTGCTATGATTTGTTCTTTCAACATTACTCCCTGCTAAAAACTTCGCCGCAAAGATAGGCGTTATAAAGTAAACCGTAAAGGTATCATTTGTTACATTACTGGTCAAAATCGAAAGCGAATTATGTTTTTCGCGTCTTTTTTATGCACAAAAAGAAAAAACGGCTGGTAAAAAACAAAACCGGGATAAAAGTATTATCTTTGCACGATTATTTTTTTTATTATGAACTCGGAATTATCGCAGAATATGAAGATATTAAATAGGGCAACGGTTTATTTTGATGATTTTCAGGATAATATCGTGATAGCTGAATTTAATTATTCGCCGAGTGACGCCGCCGAGCCGATACCTTTTCCGGCGCCATCGCGTCACGAAGCGTTGACATTGCTGGGCGTCATGGCCGGCGAACTCGGTATTTCGGTCGATTACAGCCCGTACCGCATTCCCGCCAACGGGATTGTCTGGATTATGCCGACCCATATCATGCAGGTCACGGATATTGCACACGGCACGAAAGTATGGATGTTGCATCTGACTAAATTATTTATAGATAACAATATACAAAAGCGATTCGGCGATACGCCGATGATTTCGTACATGCAACTGAAAAAGTATCCGTACAGCCTTTTCGAGCCGGAAGAATTTAAATTGCTCTACGAGCATTTGCAAACAATCAGGGATAAATTCAAACTGAATGCACATTCGTTTCAGAAAGAGGTGGTTAAAACTTTTCTGAAGGCATTTGCCTTAGATATGGCTCATTTTTTCTTCAGGAAGAAAGACAACTTTTTCGTACCGCAACTGACACGAAAGGAAGAACTGTTCTCCGATTTCCTTTTGCTGCTGAAGGAACATTGCAAATCGCAGCACGAAGTATCGTTTTATGCCGGCAAACTTTGCATTACACCTCAATACCTTTCCCTGATACTCAAAGAGCAGAGCGGCCATTCAGCCAGCCAGTGGATACAGAATGCGCTTGTGGTCGAAGCGAAAAGAATGCTGAAAATGCCGCGCACAACCATTCAGAAAGTTGCTGATGACCTGAACTTTCCTGACCAGTCTGCGTTCGGCAAGTTTTTCAGGAAGCACACAGGATTTTCACCGCTCGCCTTCCGCAAATGCTGACTAGGAGATGGCGCAAACCCGATTTTCAGTCATTCAGTTATTTATATAAGCAAATAATTGTCCAGCAATCTTTTCGTTCCTTCCCTGCCACAACAGAAAAGCGTATCCAGGATGGACAGGCGGGGAACAAACTGAGGGCAGCGTTGCGGATACCGACAGTCCGGCGTCTTGACAAACAGCAGGTTGATGCCGCTTTTTGCAAAGGCATCCCTGTCGTACAGTTGTTGCCCGCCAATCGAATTGACGTAAGTGTCGGCATTTTCCCGTCGACATATTGCTAATACCCTGTTTTCCATTTTTTTATGCGGATAATCATCCAGTTCTTCTTCGATGGACGGATAGTCTTTTCCGATAATCGAGGTTTTGATATCGAGAAGGTTGCATATTGCCCGAACAGATTCTTCGTTCAGATCGCCGAGATATTCGAATGTCTTTTGCAGGACAGATTCCACGACGGGATAACATTCTTCGAAACAGGGCATCTTCCGATAGTAATAGTTCAATTGCCGGCAAACAACGTTCCGCCAGTTACCGGAGTTGTCTATTTTTATCCGGCTAATCGGTGTGTCATGTTTTCTTTCCAGAAGCGGAACGCGAATATACAATTCACTTCCATCCGGTTGTACAATCCTGTTCCGGTGAATCCATCCTTTTTTGACGAACTGCACTTTGTCGTAAAGAATGAATCTGTCGACCGCCCGAATCAGTTGAAAATATCCGATATACGGGAAATAATAGGGTTGCATGATTCCGATTTTCATTTCTCGAACTCGCCTGGTGGTTTGCTTTTCAGTTATTTTCCCGCAGGTTCCGGCACAACAGTTTCCATTTTTGCGGTAGAAAATGCGGTGAAATAGCCTACACCGCCGTTGCTGATATTCGTTTCGATATTGGAAGGCGGACCGCCGAAGAACGGATTTTCGCCGTTTTTCTCTTGCTGGCACTGGTTGACAAAGTTGAAGTAACCCTGCTCTATACGACTAAACAGCAGTGCAATACTGTATCCTGGACGAACGAAAAAGGTTGTATCAATCTCTATGTTGCCGGAAAAAGAGAAATCGCTGTCCATGTCATCGAAATACCACAATGCTACGTCATTAAAATACTGTCCGTTAACGCCTTCGTCGGAAAATACGGTGAGGTCGGTGATATGATGAGCCTCGATTGTGTCGTTGATAATGAAACGCGCCAGATAATAATCGGCAGAAAGCGCATCCTGCGCAAACAAACTCAGCGCATAATGTCTGTATCCCATGATAGTCAGCGGCTTGATTGTGATGGAATCGATGACGGCGGGCTGCGGCATGACGGTAGAAGCGCTGTACGTTTCCACGACGCCGTCTCCGTCAAAATCAACTTCCACATTTAATGTATAGGTTATGCCGGGTATGGCGGCCATTGGCCTTGATGTCATATATACGCCCTCTTCGTCCGGGTCTTCCATCAAATCAAAAACCTGATTATCCGACGAATATATGCTTGCCACGGCATCCGGGACATGTGTATTCCGTTTTTCGTCGAAGTAGGGTGACGAGCCGGATATCAGGACTTTCTGGTATGCCAAACCTTCCGTCAGACAACCGTATATTACGATAACAGGCTTCGAATCATTCGTTTCAATAGCTATCGGCGCGGTACAGGCGCTCAACCACAGGAGGACGGACAGGGTTAAAACTGATTTTGTCGTATGTGTCATGCTGTTCAAAATCGGAAGTTGTACGTGATGGACGGAACGATACCGAAAAGGTACATCATTTCGGCATACGGCAGTCCGGTATCTGCATCCTGAAGATAAGTTATAATCCACGGATTCTTTTTGTTGTAAGCGTTGAAAAGCGATACGTTCCATTCGCTTTTCCACCGCTTTCCCGAATTTTTGTCGGGCGAGAAGGTGAAGGAGAGATCCAGCCGGTGATAGTCGGGACGGCGATATTCGTTACGTCCCGAATAGATCGGGAAATATTCGCCCTGAATATTGAATCGTCCCGAAGGATACGTCGTCGGATTGCCGGTCGCATATATCCAGATTGCCGACAGGCTGCACTTTCGCGAGAGGTCATAATTTACCGCGATATTCAGCGAATGAGTCTTGTCGTAAGGCGCCAGATAGGTCTTGCCGTGATTGATAGCGGGGATTGTACGTTCGGAGCGCGACAGGGTGTAATTGACGAAGCCGGTCAGCGCTCCCGTGTTTTTTCTGACCATAAATTCCGCGCCGTATGCTCGTCCGACGCCGGTGCGTATCTGCCCGTCCAATTTGTCGTTCAGGAGAAGTTGCGCATGTTCGGCAAAATCAATTACGTGCTTTAATTTTTTGTAATACATCTCGATAGAAGTTTCGTATTCATCATTTTTCAGATTGTGGAAATAACCTAATGCAAACATGTCCACTTCCTGCGGTTTGACGTTGGGGCCGGCCGAAAACCAGATATCCAGAGGCGAGCCAGCAGCCGAATTGTTTGCCAGCTGGATAAACTGCACATTGTGTGCGTAATTGGCTTTGACGGACGACGATCCGCTCAGTTTCAGCACCATGCCGACGCGCGGTTCAAAGGCGGAGTACGTATGGTATATTTTCCCTGCTCCGTATACCGTGGAGTCGGTGGACTGGTAGTTTTCGTCGTAATTGAACACGGTCGCCTTGCCGACATTTTGAAACAACGACCACCTGACGCCGTATTTGACACTGAAACATGTCGAAAACTTCTGTTCGTTCGATGCGTATATGCTGTGTTCCAGAGCTTTGTTGCCCTGAATTGCAATATCGTCAAATCCTTTTGCAGTGACCAGTCCCGGGTTGAATGAATGAATCGTACTCGACAAACCGTAGTTCAGATTCCATAAATCGCTGACCGGCTGGCTGAAATCGAATCGCAGCGACCAGTCCGTGATCGACGATTTCCATGAAGCCTGCGCACCTTCCATCTTCGATTCCAGTCCGTAATCGTAGTTTGAAAGGTAGACGCCGATGCCGGAGAAGAATTTTTCCGAAAAGATGTGCGACCATGTCAGCGTAGTCGAGGCATTACCGTAGTCGAAGGTGCCGGGGCCTGCGCCGAAATGGTCTTTTCCGTAATAGCCGCTCATTTCCAGTTTGTCTTTTCTCGAAAGGCGGTGCGTCACCTTGCCGTTCGTGTCGTAAAAATAGACGGACGCCGATCGTAAATCCTTGTTAGGAGACATTTTGAGGAATAAATCCGCATAACTGCGCCGTCCGCCAACCATCCACGAAGTATTTTCTCCGATGGGTGATTCGAGCATCAGGCGGCTCGATATCAATCCGATGCCACCCGTCGCGCCGAATTTTTCAGGAATCTCTGCCTTAGTCTGTATGTCGAGGAGCGACGACAGCCGCCCGCCATGTTTTGCCGGAATATCGCCCTTGTAGAGAGACAGTCCGCGAAGCACGTCGTTGTTGAATACCGAAAAAAATCCCAGCAGATGCGAGGCATTGTAAATGACGGCATTGTCGAGCAAAATCAGGTTCTGATCGGACGAGCCTCCGCGCACGCTGAAGCCGGAACTGCCTTCCGATACGGTCTGGACGCCCGGAAGCAACTGCACTGCCTTAATCACATCGACCTCGCCCAGCAGGGCGGGCATGCGTTTGATTTCGCTTGCCGTCAGCTTCTCCAGACCCATCTGCAGCATGTTTACCCGCTCGTCGCGCGCCTGCGACGAAATGGTGACTTCATACAACTGTGTATTGCCTTCCATCTTGAAATCTGCCGCCTGTTCGCCTTCGTATACTCTTATCCTGATGTCTTTCTGATAATATCCAATATAAGATGCAGTTATAGTATACGTGCCTTTCGGTATCCAGAGTGAATACGTCCCGTCGACGGCCGTAAGCGCGTTGACATTTGTCCCCTTGACGAATACAGTCGCCTCGATAAGCGGCTCATCCGTCACGCTGTCCGTCACTTTCCCGAATATGCGCACATTTTGAGAAACAATCGCCTGGCAAACAGACAAAAACATGAATAAAACAATATATTTCCTTTTTTTCATTGCGGGGCAAAGATACAAACAATAAACAAATTGTACTGTCCAAATGTGCCTGTATTGAAATATTTTTGCAGTTTTGCAATCGAATATATGCATATATGCCTGATAAAGAGTATTCAGCCATAGAGACTTCCTTTCTGTTTCAATTTGTCATACTTTTGAACAGGTTTTGCAGGCCAGCCCGGCCACGCCTCTCAGGGAAGAGCATGAAACAGATTGAATCCCTGCGGTTTGATGACAAATCCGATGCGCAGCATGTTTTTATATCTGTTGTAATCGAGCAGACATTCGCCGTAACCGTTATAATACTGAATGAAAAGGTATTGATTCACATTTTTGTTTGTCTTGAAACTGAGTTCCCACTGCGTATTGAAACTGAACGACCGCGACCGCCATGTCGAAGCAAGCGTGAAAATAAACCGCTTGCCGGGCGAAATATAGTTAAACGAGACTTCGGCCAGCCCGTTGTATCTCAATATATCGCGGTTGTTGTCGCTGTCGACGATGGGTACCCACGCCTTGACGTGCGTATCCACATATTTGCTCAGCATCAGGCGCCACCCGAACGAAACCTTGTTCCAACTGCGCGAATATTCACCGTCTTTCCCGTTGGACTCGTGTTCGAGCATGAGGTAGGCATTGCCGATATATTTGTTTTGGCGGATAATCAAATGCCCCAGGCCGATGCCGGGGTTGAAGTTCATGTCGTACATGGGGAGCGATTCTTCGAGCACGTTCCATATCGTCTTTTGCGTGAACTGGATGTAGAGATACGTGTCGAACGGCAAGCGGCTGCGCGTAAGGCGCTGGCTTATGCTCAGTTGAAACTTGATGTTCGAATTTGCCGCCGTCATGCCGTTGATACCCTCGCCGATTTCCGTCCCTCCGATGAAGTAGTTGTCCTTGTAGAGAGAGAAGTAAGGTCCCTTCTCTATTTCGGCACGCACACTGTCGGCATTGTATTTGGGCGTCAGTTCCTCAATCCTGTCCATCACAATCTCGCGCCTCTCTTTCATCAGCGAATCAGGCACATGCTCTTCCTGCGCCGCCAAAAATGCCGACTGTGCAAGCATATATATAATAATGTAGAAACGTCCTTTTACCATGACAATATATAAAGCAATAATTATGCAAAAATAGAATGATTTTTCATACGGTTGACAATCTTCTGCGGATTTGTCTCTTTTTTTCGTTTTATTATCTATATAATTTGTTATCTTTGCCCCGTTTTTTTATGCAAATGAAAATAAAGAATGAGTAAAGGAACAATAGCCGGCATTCGCAGAGGGAACCGGTTTTCACCCAATCATATCGGAAACGACGCAGCCATATTTTCTTTGACGGTCAGTCATCTGCGCGAAAAGGGATATATCGTGAACGAATATGTCGAGACCGATTTATTGACCGGAACGTGTGATGAAAAAGCCATATTCAATATGGTGCGCGACCTCGGATCGGTGCGCCGACTGAAACAGATGGAAGACGAAGGCCGCCTGATCGTCAATTCCGGCTACGGCATCGAAAACTGTACGCGCGAACGGATGACACGCCTGCTGATGTCCAACGGCATTTCCCATCCGTCCAGCATCATCGTCGAGACCGGCTGCGACCCTGTCTCCATGCTCGAAGAAGCCGGCTTCGGTAACTGCTGGATCAAGCGGGGAGATTTTCATGCCATTCATCGTGAAGATGTTACTTATGTAAGGCACCTCGACGAGGCCAGATGCATCCTGAAAGAATATTTCATACGGGGAATCGAAACGGCAGTCATAAACGAACATCTGGTCGGCGACCTTGTGAAATTCTACGGCGTGGTCGGTACGAGCTTTTTTTACTGGTTCTACCCGACAGGTATTCCCGGCAAACACAGCAAATTCGGGCTGGAAAAGATTAACGGCCAGGCGAGGGGCATCCCGTTCGACAAGGAAGGGTTGCACAGGCTCTGTACTGCTGCCGCCGACATTCTGAACATAAAAATATATGGCGGCGACTGTGTCGTGGCCGAAGACAGTACCATACGGCTGATTGATTTCAACGACTGGCCGAGTTTTGCTCCCTGCCGCGACGAGGCCGCACCGTATATTGCCGAATGTATTAACCGTTTAATTGAAACTGATGAAAAAAGAACGTATGGCGTCGGACATTGAGGCCACGCTGAAGTCGCTTGACACGGAAGAATTTATCGACATCCGTTTTTATCGCCCGATAGGTTACCGGTGGGCTTTGCTTTTCAGGAAGTGGGGCGTACATCCCAATACCGTCACCCTTGCGGCGATGCTGATTGGCGCGGCGGCGGGCGCGTGTTTTTATTTTAACAGTCTGTGGGTGAACATTGCGGGAATGATTCTGCTTGTCTGGGCAAACTCGTACGACAGCGCCGACGGGCAACTGGCGCGCATGACGGGACAGACATCGCCGCTCGGACGCATGTTGGACGGTTTTTGCGGCGAGGTCTGGTTCAGTTGCATCTATGCGGCCATCTGCCTGCGCCTGATGCCGCAGTGGGGACTCTGGATATGGGTTCTGGGCGCCGTGACCGGTTTTTTTCACGGGAAGCAGGCGGCTATGGCTGACTACTATCGCAACGTGCATCTGTTTTTCCTCAAAGGCAGGTCGGGCAGCGAACTGGCCGACGCACGAACGCTGCTGGAAAATTTCGAACGGAAGAAATGGGCGGACGGATTCATGTCCAAACTGTCCGACTATCTTTATTACAGCTACACGAAGGGACAGGAAGCATGGGCGAAGCAGTTTCTTCGGATGCGAGATGTGCTGACGCAAAAATATCCCGACGGCGCTCCGGAATGGTTTCGCAGCGCGTTTCGTTCAAAAAGCTTTCCGCTGATGAAGTATACCAACATGCTCTCGTTCAATACGCGCGTCGTCGTGCTGTTCATTTCGCTGTTTGTCAATATACCGTGGATATATTTCGCCTTCGAACTGACCGTGCTCAACGCCCTGCTGGCATACATGGTAGTCACGCACGAACGGTTCTGCAGGTTGTTCGTCGACCGGCTGGCAAAGGAGGCGGCATGATTGACGGCAGGCATATCGGCGGCATCCTGTTCGACTACGGGGGAACGATTGACAGCAACGGAATGCACTGGGGCGATGTCATCCGCCTGGCATACGAAGCGGAAAACATCGTCTTCCCCGACAGGACGGTTTTCAGGGATGCGTACGTACACGGCGAACGGACTTTGGGAAGGAATCCCATCGTACGCCCTCATCATACGTTTGCCGACATGATGCACCTGAAGATTCGGATTCAGTTCGACCGGCTGAAAGAAAACGGATTCCTGCACGGGAAAGCGGCGGCCGCGGAAACGGCACACAGCATCGCAAACCGCTGCTACGAATACGCGGCGCGTTCGGTCGAGGCCGCGCGACCGGTCATAGCCGCGCTGACGGAGAAATATCGCATTGCGCTGGTATCCAATTTTTACGGCAATCTGAACGCTGTTCTCGACGATTTCAGACTGAGGGATTTTTTTTCTGCGGTGATAGAATCGGCCGTTGTCGGCGTCCGCAAGCCCGACCCGCAGATATTCCGGCTGGGCGTCGAGGCGTTGCATCTGCCGCCGGACGAAGTGGCCGTCGTCGGCGATTCGTACGACAAGGACATCGTACCCTCGACGATTGTCGGTTGCCGTACCGTCTGGCTGAAAAAAACGGGCTGGAACGATTGCGATGGCCGCGAAACGGCCGACGCCATCATTTCCGACTTCCCGGAACTGTCGGGAATTTTTCTGAATGACTGAATGACGCCGGATTGCTTCACTTCGTTTACAATGACGTTTTCAGTTATCCTCTCACTTGTCAGTCTTCCGAATTACCTCGTTCCTCGCAATGCGTCGAACACGCTCCGTCATTTCGAACGGAGTGAAGCCGCCCAGTCTTTTTTCCTCAACTTGACGGCATTGGGACAAAACCCCGCCCGAACAGCCCGGCACCGCAGCGCGTATCTCAGTTTTTTATTTCCCACCCCAGCGCGCTGGCGCCAAGTACGGCGGCATCGCTTTCTTTCAGTTCGGAAAACAGCAGTTTGGTTTTGCCGGCAAACACCTTCAGCACGTGCTTGTCCAGCGCGCGCCTGATGGATTTCATGAGCAGATCGCCCGCCCTGGCCAGACCGCCAAACAGGATAATGGCTTCGGGACTTGAGAAAGCAATGAAGTCGGCAAAGGCTTCACCCAGTATTTCGCCCGTTATTTCGAATATTTCGACAGACAGTTTGTCGCCTGCCAGAGCGGCATCGTACACGTCCTTGGATGTGATGTTTTCAGGTTCGAGCTTTCGCAGCAGACTGTCGTCGGTACGCTGAATAAGCAGTTCCTTTGCCGTGCGGGCGACGCCTGTAGCCGAAGTGTACGTCTCGAGGCAGCCATGACGGCCGCAACCGCAAAGGCGTCCGTTCTCGCGACGGACGATGACGTGCCCCAGTTCGCCTGCAAAGCCGTCGTGTCCGTATACCAGGTTACCGCCGACGACGATGCCGCTGCCAACGCCCGTACCCAGCGTGATCACGATGAAATCTTTCATGCCGCGCGCCGCGCCGTACGTCATCTCGCCAATGGCCGCCGCATTCGCATCGTTCGTCAGCGCCACGGGGATGCCTCCCGTGCTGTCGCTGATCATCCGAGCCAGCGGAATCCTGTTTTTCCACGGCAGGTTGGCCGCAAAATCAATGCAGCCCGTGAAATAATTGCCGTTAGGCGCGCCAACGCCGATTCCCTTGATCTGATCACTGCCGCCAGCCTGTTCGATTATACTTTTCAGCCCTTTGGCCAGCGCCGATACGTATACGTCGACTTCCTGATACTCGCCGGTCTTTATCGAACTGCTATACAGAATCGAACCTCGCGCGTCTACTATTCCGAAAACGGTATTCGTACCTCCCAGGTCGATACCTATTACATAAGGTTTTTTCATTTATTCTGGTTTTAAAATTTGTTTTGCGGGGCAAATATAGACGGTTTATTGAAAAAATGTCGTACTAACAGTTTTTTTAAGAAAAAATAACTTCGTATCTGCACATTTTGTCTACTTTTGCAATTGTCATTTTCATCGAAGAAAACTTAATGAACAAACAGACAAACGCAGTTTTGATGAAAAAACGGACGGAATACGTGACAGAATGTTCGTCCGCAATTCTTTCCCCGAAATCAGGTGGGGCTTCTCGAAAACGCCGGTCATCATTCCGGACGACCTGCCCTTCTCGGCTTTCGACACCAACTCGCCCTTCCGTGGCGAAAACCGCGGCAAGACCGTATGGTTCTGCCTCCGGTGGGAAAATACCCGTGGCGAGAAAGTCCCCTGGTCGGAAATCGTTTCGGCTATCGTGCCGTAAACATGAACGTCTGAACTGTGATTTGAATGATTTTTTGACAGACTGTGATTTTTATTCGGAGATACCCGTCGAGGCGGCAGGTATTTCGTACGGCAACGGCGTGCTGTCGGTCAGCACTCCTCCGGCCGAGTGAGTAGAAGTGTATTCCGCCGGCGGACAACTGCTCTACAGGACGCAGAAGGCGGCGGGTACAGCGACGTGCTGATCGTCCGCGGCGGCAGCTGCTGGGTGAGGAAGGTCGCGAAGTGAACATCCCGCAGTTTTCGGTGAAAAAGGGGGCAGGCTGTCGAAGGTCTGCCCTTTTTGCGTCATACAGCATTTCAAAGATAATAGGGCTGGAACCCCGTCCGGACAGCATCTGTCCGGTGCGAGGCGAATTGTTTTTTGCCCGTCTGCATACAATTCAAAATATTTCATGTACCTTTGCCGCCGTTTTAAAACAGTTTTAGGTAACACTATGCAGAAAAATTTAGTTATTGTAGAGTCTCCTGCAAAAGCCAAAACAATCGAAAAATTTTTGGGAAAGGACTATAAGGTCATGTCGAGTTACGGCCATATCAGGGATTTGAAAGCGAAAGAATTCAGTGTCGATGTGGAGAACGGCTACGCGCCCCAGTACGTGATTCCCGCCGACAAACGGAAACTGGTTTCCGAGTTGAAGAAAGCCGCCCACGAAGCCGGGACGGTATTACTTGCTTCTGACGAAGACCGCGAAGGAGAAGCAATTGCATGGCATCTGTCCGAAGCTCTGGGACTTGACCGGGAGAATACGCAGCGCATTGTATTTCACGAAATCACGAAAAATGCCATCATGCATGCGCTGGAAACGCCCCGCCGCATCGACATCAACCTGGTGAATGCCCAGCAGGCGCGTCGCGTGCTGGACAGAATTGTGGGTTTCGAAGTCTCGCCGATACTCTGGCGCAAGGTGAAGCCCGCACTGTCGGCCGGACGCGTACAGTCGGTCGCCGTACGCCTGCTTGTCGAACGCGAGCGCGAAATACAGCAGTTCACGGCCGAATCCTCGTTCCGGGTGACAGCCACCTTCGTACTGCCCGACGGCGAAACCCTCCTGAAAGCCGAACTGAACAAACGGTTGAAAGACGAAACGGAAGTACACGCCTTTCTCGCCGAATGTCGCTCTGTCGACTTCGCCATCGAAGACATTACGACGAAGCCGGTCAGAAAATCGCCCGCACCGCCCTTCACCACGTCGACCCTGCAGCAGGAAGCTGCCCGCAAATTAGGCTTTTCGGTATCGCAAACCATGATGGTAGCCCAGCGGCTCTACGAATCGGGACATATCACCTACATGCGTACGGATTCGGTAAACCTGAGCGACTTGGCTCTTGGCACATCCAAAGAAGCCATCCTCCGGAGCTACGGCGAGAGGTATTACAAATTCCGCAAATACCAGACCAGAAGCAAGGGCGCACAGGAAGCACACGAAGCCATACGTCCGACCGCCATGAATACACCCGAAATCAGTGGAAGCGCACAGGAAAAACGCCTGTACGACCTGATATACAAACGCACGATAGCCTGCCAGATGGCCGACGCCGAACTGGAACACACGGCCATATCCATCCGCATCGGCACGCTGAAAGAAAAATTCGTCGCCACGGGCGAAGTTGTCAAATTCGACGGTTTCCTGCACGTGTACATGGAAAGTACCGACGATGAAACAGAAAAAGAACAGCCGGACAGCGGACTTCTGCCCCCCGTGAAACCGAACGATCCGCTCACGTCGAACGGAATAACCGCCACCGAACGCTTTACGCAGCGTCCGCCCCGATACACGGAAGCCAGCCTGGTACGGCGCCTCGAAGAACTGGGAATCGGACGGCCTTCGACGTATGCCCCCACGATACAGACCATTCAGAACCGGGAATACGTCATTCGCGGCGACAGACCGGGCGAAGAACGGCCTTTCTGCATCATCATTCTCAAAGACGGGAAAATAAAATCCGCTCAGAAGAAGGAAACAGCAGGCACAGACCGCAACAAACTGATACCGACAGATACGGGCATTGTAGTAAACGATTTCCTGATGGAATACTTTCCGGGCGTGATGGATTATAACTTCACGGCAAACGTCGAAAAAGAATTTGACGCCATCGCCGAAGGAGAACTGAACTGGACGAAAGCGCTCGACAAGTTCTACAAGTTTTTCCATCCCATCGTCGAAGCCACATCGTCCGTGAAAACAAAACACAAAGTCGGCCAGCGTCAGGTCGGTATCGACCCCGAAAGCGGAGAACCCGTCTATGTCAAGATTGGCAGATACGGCCCCATCGCCCAAATCGGACAGGCAAATCCGGACGATAAAAACACCAAACCGCGTTTCGCATCCCTGATGAAAGGACAGTCCATCGAAACCATTACCCTCGAAGAAACTCTGAAACTGTTCGACCTGCCGCGTACGATCGGCGAATACGAAGGCGATGCGATGGTGGCCGGCATAGGCCGCTTCGGACCCTTTATCCGTCACAGCGGAAAATTCATCTCGATACCCAAAACGCTCAATCCGCTTGCCATCACGGAAGAAGAAGCCATTCAACTCATCGAAGAAAAGCGTAAAAAGGAAATGCAGCGCCATATCAAAAGCTTTGAAGGCGAGGGCATAGAAATTCTCAACGGACGGTATGGCGCATACATCACACATAATGGCGCCAATTACAGGATTCCGAAGAATACCAACCCCGAAAAGCTGACGCTGGACGACTGCCGGAAAATCATCGCCTCGTCGACAAAAAAGAAGAGTTGAATCCGGGCTTCCGAATCCTGACTTTCAAATCTTGCCTTTCAAATAGCGCCCCGTATGCGAAGCCTTGCAGGCCGCAATTTCGCGGGGCGTTCCCGTGCAGACGATATGGCCGCCGTCCCTGCCGCCTTCGGGACCCAGGTCGATCACGTAGTCGGCGCATTTGATTACGTCGGGATGATGTTCGATGATGACTGCCGTATGTCCGTGGGCAATCAGCGACGCGAAGGCATTCAGCAGCGTTTTGATGTCGTGGAAATGCAGTCCCGTCGTCGGCTCGTCGAAGATGAACATCGTCGGCTCGTGCTTCTCCATTCCGAGGTAGCAGGCCAGTTTGACACGCTGGTTCTCGCCGCCCGAAAGCGTCGACGACGTCTGCCCCAGTTTGACGTAGCCCAGCCCGACGTCCTGCAGCGGCTTAAGTTTCTTCACAATCTTTCCGGTCTGAAGATCGGGATGAGATTCAAAAAAATCGATTGCCTGGTCGACCGTCATTTCGAGAATGTCGTAGATATTCGCTCCGTGAAACTCGACTTCGAGCACATCGGGATGGAAGCGTTTGCCGTGACAAATTTCACACTCAAGCGAAATGTCTGCCATGAACTGCATTTCCACCACGATTCGCCCTTCGCCCTTACATTCTTCGCAGCGTCCGCCCTCTTTGTTGAACGAGAAAAATGCAGCCGTATATCCCATCCGTTTCGAAAGGGGATGGTTGCCGTACAGTTTGCGGATTTCATCATATGCACCGATATAGGTCACGGGGTTGGAGCGCGAACTTTTCCCGATGGAATTTTGGTCGATAAACTCGACGGCGCGGATACGTTTCACGTCTCCAGATATTTCGTCGCATTCGACGGCGGGCTGCGAGCCGTCCAGTATCCGGCGAAGTCCTTCGTAGAGTATGTCGCGAACCAGCGTGCTTTTGCCCGAGCCGCTTACGCCCGACACGACCGTCATGACGTGCAGAGGGAATTTCACATCCACCCTTTTGAGGTTGTGCATGCGCGCTCCCTTTATCTCGATATATTCGTTCCACCGCCGTGTGATATCCGGCCGTTCGATGGTTTCCTGTCCAGTCAGGTAGCGGACGGTATAGCTGTCGCTTTCTTTTTCCAGTCTGTCCGTTGCACCCTGATAAACGACTTCGCCGCCCAGCCGTCCCGCTTTCGGGCCGATGTCGATGATGTAGTCGGCTGCGCGGATAATCTCCTCGTCATGTTCGACCACGACAACCGTATTGCCCAGCGTCTGAAGGTGGCGCAGAACCGCGATGAGGCGGTCGGTGTCGCGCGGATGCAGGCCGATGCTCGGCTCGTCGAGGATATACAGCGAGCCTGTCAGACTGCTGCCAAGCGACGTGGCAAGACTTATCCGCTGACTTTCGCCGCCCGAAAGCGACGACGACAGCCGGTCGAGCGTCAGATAGCTTAACCCCACGTCTATCAGAAATTGCAGGCGACTTCGTATCTCGGTCAGCAGTCGCTTGGCTATGGCTGCATCCGTTTCGCTCAGTTGCAGGCGGTCGAAAAATACTTTCAACTCGGAAACGGGCATGGCCGTCAGCGTGGCAATGGACGCGCCGCCGACCTGTACGTACAGCGCCTCCTTTTTCAGCCGGCCTCCCCTGCACGACGGGCAGGTCGTCTTTCCCCTGTACCGCGCCAGCATCACGCGGTACTGTATCTTGTATGTGTTGTTTTCGACATAACGGAAAAACTCGTCGATGCACGGCACATCCGATGCCCCGTGCCACAGCAAATCCTTTTCCGCCCCGGTCAGGTCGTAGTAGGCGCGGTGTATCGGGAAATCGTATCTGGCCGACTTGTTGATAAACTCGCGCAGCCACTCGCCCATGCTTTCGCCTTTCCAGCATGCCACGGCGCCTTCGTAGACAGACAGGCTTTTGTCGGGCACTACAAGGCGCTCGTCTATTCCGACCGTTTTCCCGAAACCTTCGCACTGCTCGCACGCTCCGACGGGATTGTTGAAATTGAACATCAGTTCCGACGGTTCTTCGAATGCAATACCGTCGGCCTCGAATTTTTTCGAAAACTCGTGCACGACCGTTTCGCCGGGCAGATATACCCGCAGGCGACACAGATCCTGCCCCTCGTAGAACGCCGTTTCCGCAGAATCCGCAAGGCGGCTTTTCAGCAGTCTGTCGTCCGATACGGCGAGCCGGTCTATCAGAAGTTCCACATCTTTCGATTGCAGCAGCGTCGCATCGTTCAGCGCTTCGCTGATGCGCATCACGTTTCCGTGCGACTCTATCCGCGTGTAACCTTCCTTCAACAGAATTTCCAGTTGTTCCTTCAGCGAGCGTCCATCGGGAACGACCACCGGCGCATAAACGGCAAAACGCGTGCCCTCGGGATAACCCAGCGCCGTCTTCACCACGTCGCTCACCTGATGCTTCTTTACTTCCTGACCCGAGACGGGCGAGATGGTTTTGCCGATACGCGCATACAGCAGCCGCATGTATTCGTATATTTCGGTAGACGTCCCGACCGTCGAACGCGGGTTGCGCACATTCACTCTCTGCTCGATGGCGATGGCGGGAGGAATGCCGGTGATATAGTCGCACTCGGGTTTGCTCATCCTTCCGAGAAACTGCCTGGCGTAGGACGACAGGCTTTCCACGTAGCGACGCTGACCTTCCGCATACAGCGTGTCGAAAGCAAGCGAAGATTTTCCGCTCCCCGACAATCCCGTGACCACAATCAGCTTGTCGCGCGGAATGTCTACGTCGATATTTTTCAAATTGTTTACCCGTGCACCCCTGATGTGTATACAGGGGTCGTCTGCTTCCGTCTTCTTTTGCATGCAGCGATTAAAAATAAATGACAGGAATATCCGGTTATTGAACCGGAATTACCCTAATTCCTCCAGCGCCGCGACGGTAAAATCCCACAATTTCTGCACGGAAGCAATCTTGACGGCTTCGTCGGGCGAATGGGGATGAACCAGGTCTGGGCCAAACGATATCATGTCCATGTCGGGATATATTTCCTGAATGATGCCGCACTCCAGACCGGCATGAATCACCTTGACGGAAGGCTTTCGACCGTACAGTTTGAGATACGTTTCCTGCATTGTTTTCAGTAATGGCGAGCGGATGTCGGGTTGCCATCCGCCGTAGGCCGAACCGTATTCGACCTTCGCTCCGGCTATTGAAAAGACGCTCTCGAGCGACGAACAAACCCACTCCTTCCTGCTGTCCGATGAACTGCGTGCAAGTATCTTGATTTCAATCACGCCTTTTCCGGACTTGACGGATGCGAGGTTCGACGACGATTCAACCGTATCGGGAAAGTCGTGCAACATGCTAAAGACGCCGTTCGGACAACCTTCGATGGCGTTGATCAAATCGTCCTGAATTTCTTCGGGAACGAGGTACGGAGGCGGTGGCGCCATTTCGGCCGTGAAATGAATATCCGTTTCAATTCCCGCATATTCCGTCCGGAAGAGTTCCTGACAGTCTGCTATCAGTTCCCAGAGGACTTCCACGTTGTCGTTTGGCAGGGTGACAATGGCGACAGCCTCGCGCGGGATGGCATTGCGTAGCGTTCCGCCGTCGACCGATGCCAGACGCGCGCCGAAATCCCGGATGGCCGTTTTCAGGAAACGAAACATCAGTTTGTTGGCGTTGGCGCGTCCGAGGTGAATGTCGATACCTGAATGGCCGCCTTTCAGTCCGCTCAGACTGATTTTCACGGCGACGTCGCCTTCTATCAGAGGGGCGCTTTTCCCGTAGCGGAAGGCGATGTTCAGGTCTGCTCCGCCTGCGCACCCGACGAACAGTTCGCCTTCCTCTTCGGAATCGCAGTTCAGCAGGATGCGTCCTTTCAGCAGGTCAGGTTTCAGTCCGTTGGCGCCTGTCATACCGTCTTCTTCGTCGGTTGTAAACAGGGCTTCCAGCGCTCCGTGCTTCAGTGACCGGTCGGTGAGAACGGCCATTATCAGCGCTACGCCGATGCCGTTGTCTGCGCCGAGCGTAGTCTGGCGCGCCTTCACCCATTCGCCGTCGATATAAGCGTCGATCGGGTCTTTGAGGAAGTCGTGCTCGACAAGGGTCTGGGGCACCATGTCCAAATGCGCCTGCATCACGATCGGCTTGCGGTGTTCATAGCCCGGCGAGGCCGGTTTGCGGATTATGACGTTACCTGCTTCGTCCTGCCGGGTTTCCAGGCTGTGCAACTTGCCGAAATCCAGCATATATGCCGTGATGCGTTCCATTGAGTGTGTCGGGCGGGGAATCTGTGTGAGTTCATAGAAACAGTTCCACACAGGCTGGGGGTTGAGTTTTTTAATTTCTGCTGACATGATAGATATTTTTTTTTATTGGATTAGCGATTATGATTATTCTTTTCGATTGATGACAGGTAGCGCCAGAATACTGACAAGGCCTGTGGATACGGTCCACAGTACCGACTGCACCATATAAACGACCAGCGCGAAAGTGGCGGCGTCGCTTTCCGAAACGCCGAAGCATATCAGCGTGCTTATCACCGCAAAGTGCCATACGCCGATTCCTCCCTGAATGGGCACGGCCACGGCCACGCTGCTCATGGTGAACGCTATCAAACCGATTCGCGGACCCAGGTCGCGGGTGAAGTCGAAGGCGTAGAACGTGATGTAGAAGTAGAGGAAATATCCTGCCCAGATCATTAGCGTTTGCAGGAAGAAGCGTGTTTTGTGTTTCATCTTCCAGAGGCTTTTGACACCTTCCCAGATGTTCAGCAGCATCAGTTTGATTTTTTGCACAAAGGCGAGATGGCTCAGCTTCGCAAACATCAGCCAGAGGCAGACGACGGCAAAGGCAAGCGCTGCATATATCCATACGGAAGTGAAAAGGCTCTTGAAGCCGGTGAGAAACTCGGGATGATCCGTAAAATAGCGATTAAAAAAGCTGATATTAAAGACTGCGACGCAAAGCGTGAGTATGCCCACAACGAGCGTATCCATCACACGGTCGATAAACAGCGTGCCCAGCAGTTTGGAGAACGGCACTTTTTCATATTTTGCGATGATGCCGCAGCGCCATATCTCGCCTACGCGTGGAAGCGCCATGTTGATGGCATAGTTGCCGAGCACGGCCAACACGGTATTGATTCGCCGGACTTTTTTCCCCAGGGAATCTATCAAAAGCCCCCAGCGGTACCCCCGAGCCACATTAGCGCCAAGGCCGAACAGAAGCGAATACAGGATAATGTCGTAGCGAACGCCGGTCTTTATGACCTTTACCATTTCAGATAAATCCTGACCCTGATACAAATACCACAACAATATGCAGCCCAGCCCCAGGGGGAGTACGATTCGGACAGTTTTACGAAGGAATGTCTTTAAATTCATGAATATATATCGAACTAATAAAAATATTTCATATCTTTGTAGCCGCAAATATAAACATAATTTCCTGGATAATCATACAAAACATTGAAAATGGATGAAGATCATACGGCCGAAAAAGTCACTGGGACAACATTTCCTGAAAGACTCCGGTATTGCCCGGCGTGTTGCGGAGACGCTGTCCGCGTACCGGGATCTGCCTGTACTGGAGGTCGGTGCGGGGACAGGTGCGCTCACCCGTTTCCTGCTGGACGAGGCGTATGACCTGTCTGTAGTGGAGATCGACATGGAATCGGTCGGCTATCTTCGCGACCGTTTTCCCGCGCTTGAGGGGCGCATCATTGCCGGCGATTTCCTCCATCTCGACCTGGAGGCGCTGTATCCGTCCTCATGCTGCATCATCGGCAACTATCCCTATCACATCTCAAGCCGTATTTTCTTCAAGGTGCTCGACTACAGAGAGCATGTGGTCTGCTGCGCAGGCATGATGCAGAAGGAAGTGGCGGAAAGGCTGGCCGCGTCGCCTTCGGGAAAGAGGACTTACGGCATCACCAGCGCGCTGATACAGCCGTGGTACGACGTGGAATATCTCTTCACGGTCGACGAGGATGCTTTCGAGCCGCCGCCGAAGGTCAAAAGCGCCGTCATACGGATGACGCGCAACGGCCGGAAGACGCTCGGATGCGACGAAACGCTTTACAGGCTGGTGGTGAAGACCTCGTTCAACCAGCGGCGCAAAATGTTGCGAAACTCCATGAAACCCATTCTCGGCGCGACGTTTTCCGAATACGGTTTGCCCGTTTTCGACAAGCGACCCGAGCAACTTTCCATCGAACAGTTTGTTGAACTCACTCTTGTCGTACAGGACTTTCTGGAAAAGGACGGACGGCGGGAAAAAAACATGCAACCCCATGATTGACGTTACGAAAGAATACATCGAAAACCTGAAGCGCATCATCGACGCAAAGGACAGTACAAAGGCGCTCGCCCTCCTGGACGATCTTCATGCCGCCGACATTGCCGAACTCTACAGCGAACTCGACCTCCAGGAGATCATCTACCTCTACATGCTCATGGACGGCGACAAGACGGCCGACGTGCTCATGGAACTCGAAGAGGAAGACCGCCGCCGACTGCTGAAGGAAATTCCCACGGAACAGATCGCCAAACGGTTTATCGACAAGATGGATACCGACGACGCCGTCGACCTGATGCGCGACCTCGACGAAGATACACAGGAAGAAATCCTTTCGCACATCGAGGACGTCGAACAGGCCGGCGACATCGTCGACCTGCTGAAATACGACGAAGACACCGCCGGCGGGCTGATGGGCACGGAGATGATCGTGGTGAACGAAAACTGGAGCATGCCGCAGTGTATCGACGAGATGCGGAAGCAGGCCGAAGACATGGACGAGATATATAATGTATACGTTGTCGACAACGACGGCCGTCTCAGAGGCATGTTGCCGCTGCAGAAACTCATCACCAATCCGTCCATTTCCAAAATCAAGCACGTGATGCAGCGCGACCCCGTCATCGTACACGACAGCGACAGCATCGACGCCGTGACCGAACTCATCACGAAATACGACCTCGTCTCGCTGCCCGTGGTCGACAGCATCGGACGCCTCGTCGGACGCATCACCGTCGACGACGTCATGGACGAAATACAGGAACAGCACGAGCGCGACTACCAGTTGGCGTCCGGTATCTCGCACGACGTCGAATCGTCCGACAAAGTCTTCCTCCAGACCGTCGCACGGCTCCCCTGGCTGCTGATAGGCATGATCGGCGGGCTGAGCAACTCCATGATCCTTGGCGGATTCGAACTTGGCTTTGCCAGCAACCCCAAGATGGTGTTCTTCATTCCCCTCATCGGCGGAACGGGCGGGAACGTGGGGATACAGTCGTCCGCCATCGTCGTTCAGGGGCTGGCGAACAACTCGCTCAAGCGCAGCCATGTCTTCCGCCAGATAGCGAAAGAAGCCGCCGTCGCGCTTATCAACGCATCCATCATCAGCATGATAGTCTTTCTCTACAACGTCTTCACGCTTGGCGATCACAACATCACGATATCCGTCTCGGCGAGTCTGTTCTCCGTCGTACTGTTCGCCAGCATCTTCGGCACGGTAGTTCCGATGCTGCTCGACCGCCTGCACATAGACCCCGCCCTTGCAACAGGCCCCTTCATCACCATCACGAACGACATCATCGGGATGCTTATCTATATGCTTATCTCTTCGGCGCTGATGAACTGAATCGCCGCGGAGACACGGAAGACACGGAGAAAAAGCATATTTTGTGTCGGAAACGGGTATGTTCACCGGCCCTTTGCATCCTGCAAACAGGACAATAAAGTATGTTATGTATTAGCATAACGTCATGCAATAACAAATACGTTTATTGAAGAGAATAATTTCGATAAAGTCACTTATATTTGTGGCAATGCCATTTGGTGTCGCCTGTCAAAGCGAAACAGGCAGGAATGAGCAAAACCTGGAAATGAACGTGCAAAACCGTTCGACGGGGTATGTTTTTTCTCTGTGTTCTCTGTCTTGCGACAATCTGAAATACACCCGGAAGAGAAAAATATTTTTCCGGAGAGCAAAAATGTAGTACCTTTGTCCGTTCTCAAAAAGGAATGATTATGATTAAAAAGAGCATTATTTTTGCATGTTTGATATTTGTCTCGCAGTTTGCCTGTTCGCAGATACTTACGCCCGTGAAATGGGACATCAGGCTGGTCGATTCGGAATCGGCGGAAAAAGAAATCCTCTTTACGGCGACTATCGATCCGGGCTGGCATGTGTACGATATGAATCTGCCGAAAGGAGGTCCGGTCTCGACAAGTATCACTTACGAACGCCGTCAGGGCGTCGAACTGACCGGCGAGCAAAAAGCGTCCGTAGCGCCTGCCACCATATACGACGACATATTCGACATGGAATTGCGCTGGTATTCGGAGAAAGTTGTTTTTGTTCAGAAAATTAAAGTGACCGACCCGAAGTCTTTCGCTCTCGGGGGCGAAGTGGAATTTATGGCATGCAACGACGAGACATGCCTTCCGCCGGACAGAATATCTTTTTCGTTCGATAAAAATGATGTGAAACAGACGCGCATGAATACGCTCGTAGCGGAAACGGCGGATACGCTTCCTCCGGGGACGGAAGATGCGGATTCGACGGAAACGGCGCCGGATTCCACCGAAACAAACGCTGTTGTCGCTCGGCCATATACGCCGGCAGGTGACAAAACGGCAACGGCTGTGCAGGATGTTCTGACAGCGCAGCCGGAATTGTGGACGCCCGTTATCGAAGAACTGAAAGCCTTCGGTGAAGAAAACATTACATCGACAGGCTCCTCGTGGTGGCTGATCTTCCTTGCCGGTTTTGCAGGTGGATTCATTGCTCTGCTTACGCCCTGCGTCTGGCCAATGATTCCGATGACGGTAAGTTTCTTCCTGAAACGCAATAAACAGCGGCGGAAAGCCGTCCGGGAAGCCTTCGTCTACGGATTGTCCATCATTGTGATATATTTGGCGATGGGGCTGATGATTACGCTTCTTTTTGGAGCAAGCGCCCTGAACGACCTCTCGACGAACGCCATTTTCAATATCGTGTTTTTCCTGTTACTCGTGCTGTTTGCCATTTCATTTTTCGGCGCATTCGAGTTGGTTCTGCCGTCTTCGTGGACGAGCAGGATGGATGCAAAGGCCGATTCCACCTCGGGCATCCTGAGCATATTCTTTATGGCGTTCACACTGGCTCTGGTATCGTTCTCGTGTACAGGACCCATCATCGGCACGCTGCTGGTCGAAGCGGCTCTGGGAGGCTCGCTGGCAGGCCCTGCTATCGGAATGGCGGGATTTGCTCTCGCGCTGGCCATTCCCTTCGCCTTTTTCGCCGTGTTTCCCAATCTTCTGCAAAACATGCCCAAATCGGGCAGCTGGCTCAATTCGGTGAAGGTTGTTTTGGGATTCCTTGAACTTGCTCTGGCGCTTAAATTCCTGTCGGTTGCCGATTTGGCGTATGGATGGAGAATTTTGGACCGCGAAGTGTTTTTGGTGCTGTGGATTGTAATCTTTGCCCTGCAGGGATGTTATCTGCTGGGCAAGATCCGGTTCCGGCACGACAGCGAGTTGCGGCACGTTTCCGTGATGCGCCTTTTTCTGGCAATCATCTCGTTTGCCTTTTCCATCTACATGCTGCCAGGATTGTGGGGCGCGCCGCTGAAAGCCATCAGTGCGTTTGCCCCGCCACTGTATACGCAGGACTTTAACCTTTATGAAAATACAGTGCACAGCGTCTACAACGACTATGAAGAAGGAATGGCTAAAGCAAAAAAAATCGGGAAACCCGTACTGATAGACTTTTCGGGCTTTGGCTGCGTGAACTGCCGCAAGATGGAAACAGCCGTATGGACAGACCCGCAGGTGAAACGTTTGCTGGAAGAGCAGTACATCCTTATTACACTGATGGTCGACAATAAAAGCAAGCTGCCCGCTCCGCTCGTCGTTGTCGAAGGCGAAAAAAAACGTACGCTGAAAAGTGTCGGCGACAAGTGGAGCTACCTGCAGCGCGTCAAATTCGGGGCAAATGCACAGCCGTTCTACGTCATTCTCGACAACGAAGGCAAACTGCTTGCTCCGCCTTATGCATACGACGAAGACGTCGCGAAATATGTACGTTTCCTGTCGGACGGATTGAAAAAATATCAACAGTTAATGCGATGAAAATGAACGATAGAGAAGAACGGATGGAGGCTTTCGGGCGGCTACTCGACATCATGGACGAACTGCGCGTCAAATGTCCGTGGGATCGCAAACAAACGAACGAGAGCCTGCGGGCCAACACCATCGAGGAAACGTACGAACTGTGCGACGCCATCATGCGCGACGACCAGGACGGCATCAGGAAAGAACTGGGCGACCTGCTGCTGCACGTCGTATTTTACGCCAAGATAGGAGAAGAAAAACAGATTTTCGATATCAGAGACGTTTGCGAAAGCCTCTGCGAAAAACTGATATACCGTCATCCGCACGTCTTCGGCGATGCACAGGCCGAAAACAGCCGTAAAGTGGAGCAGTCGTGGGAACAGCTCAAACTGAAAGAAAAAGGCGGAAACAAAACGGTGCTTGACGGTGTTCCCGTCACGCTGCCGTCGCTCATAAAAGCTTACAGAATACAGGACAAGGCTCGCAATGTCGGCTTCGACTGGGAAACGCGCGAACAGGTTTGGGACAAAGTCGAAGAAGAATTGAACGAACTGAAAACCGAAATCGGCCGGATGGACACAGATCGTATGGAAGCCGAATTTGGCGACTTGTTTTTCAGCATGATAAACGCTGCCCGCCTCTATAAAATCAATCCCGACAATGCACTGGAACGTACCAACAGGAAATTTATCCGGCGTTTCAATTATCTCGAAGCGCAAACCATCCGGCAAGGCCGTTCCCTGAAGGATATGACGCTTGCCGAGATGGATGCCATCTGGAACGAAGCCAAAAGCGTAGAAGAGAAAGACTAAGTCCTTGCCTGCGCGTGTGCCTAAGGCAATGTGTAACCGATGCCGCCCGTCAACCAGAATCCTGCTTGAGGAACATTGCCCGTATCGTAATAATACGTGTCGTACAAGTTATTCAGGTCGAGATGCAAACTCCACTGCCTGAGTTTGTAATTCAGTTTCAGGTCGGCTGTCGAGAAAGCCGGATAAGGCTGCAGCCCCATGTCGACGCCTTTCTCGTATCTGCGAAATATTCCCATCCGTTTCTGCACACGGAAATACCAGTTTGCCGATAATTCTTTGAAAATAGCGTGATGCAGTTGTACGGTACACTTGTCCCGCAAATAATTCAATGAATACCTGGACTCCAAGCCGCCGGTATTGCATGTTTGATTCATGCGGGCATAACTGACGGTGAGTGCGGTTGTTTCGCCCAGCGACGGCCATTTGTTGCCCGGACGAAGCGTCAGTCCGGCTTCTGCGCCTTGCTTGTCGAGTTCGGTCAAGTTCCACGACTCCCATTTCGCATCGCCCGACGCCCTGACCCAGTCGATAATGTTGCGTCCCCACATCAGATAACCGACTAAAGAAACACTCACGAACGGCCGGTTATATTTGACGCCCAAATCAACCGATTCCGAGCGCTCGGATTTCAACTTTTCGTTGGCGAGATGGGTTTCGGTAGTGTAATACAGGTCGGTAAACGTCGGCATACGGGTAGAACGGCTCCACGTGGCATACACCTTGAGCGCATTGTCGGGGCGATAGGCAAGACTGACGGACGGATAGAAATGTAGGCCCTGCTGAATTGTATTGTGATTCATCATCACGCCGGCCGAGGCAACAAAATGTTCCCAGTTTGCGGTGTGCTCCAGTGTGATGGACGTATTGGTACGTTCGTCGTAGCGCGTATAATGGCCGTGCGCCTGCGTCATCGGCAACCCCAGATTGCTGCTCGAGATTTCTTCGCGACGCAGTTCTCCACCCAGATTCGTGATACCCAGCCGGGATGTGTACTGGAATATCAGGTTTGCACCGTATATGTCGCCACGGTGATAGTTTCGTCCTGTTTCCGTATCTTTTATCAGATCGAACCGGTCATAATGTCTGTCCCAGTAAAGAATAGGGATGATTTTGAACAGGTTGCCGAACGAACCTTTCACCGAACCCATCCACGTACTCAATCGTTCGTATTGATTGGGATATGCAGCCGAATAGAAGGTGTTTGCCCCATATTTTTTATTGTTGTAGCCAAGTTGAAAATCAAGATAAGATTTTTCTTTCATCTTCAGGCGCGTCTGCCACAACAGATTACAGATGTCGTAATCGCTGTTTGCAATATATCCGTCCGACTTCTGACGGCTGACCGACAGGCTGTTGCATGTTCGCCCGGCAGTAGCCGCACCGCGCGCCTCAATCCCGTAGAGCGCATGCATGCCGGCTTCCGCCCGTGCATAAAAACGGGTGTCCGTCTCTTTTTTGGTGATGATGTTTATTCCGCCGGAAAAAGCGCCCGAACCGTAAATCAGCGCCGAAGGGCCGTGTACGATTTCGATGCGTTCGATGTCGGAAAGGCTGATGGGAATGTCGAAGTTGTAATGTCCTGTGTGTGGACTGGTTAGATTGATTCCATTTAGAAGTACGGCTGTTTGGTCGGCCGAGCCGCCACGGATGGAAATATCGGCCTGTACGCCGTGCCCGCCGCGCTGGATGATGTCGATATTGGCGGCGTAGACGAGCAGATCCTGAATGCTTTGCACGGGCGCTTTTTCAATCTGCGCTTTCGTGATGACGGTGACTAACTTGGCCGACTGGCTGACGGGCGTTTCCGTGCGCGACGCTGTCACTGTCACTTCTTCAAGCTCCTCCTCCAGCATCTTTGCGGGCTGCTGTGCTGTCGCCGACGTCTGCGCCGACGTCGAAGTAACATGTGCAAATATTAGCGTACAACTCATTACTACACCAATGTTTACGATTTTGTGCATACTGTTGAATGCGCTGTAGGACTTTCTCGAAAATCGCTTAAAACGAAAAACCTTACATCCGTTTATTCTTTTTCTTTTCATGAAAAATAAATTAGAAATTAATACTTGAACCTTATCTCTGTGCATTTTGTGCAAAAAGAGCGTGCAAATATAGAAAGAATGATTCAACGTGCAAATTTATTTAAATATCGTTAACAGGGCGATTTTTTATACTTCCGTTTATAAAAAACCGTTTACCTTTACAGACTGAAAACAGTAATTGATGCATCGCGATACGGAAGATGAAATGATAAAGAAGCTGAGCCAACCGGATACACGGCGGGAAGCATTCACGCAAGTGGTTAAGGATTACGGTGAAAAGCTGTATTGGATGACTCGGAAAATGGGCTTGTCTCACGACGATACGAACGATATTGTCCAAAACACCTTCATGAAGGCGTGGATGAATCTGGACAGTTTCCGGGGCGATTCGAAACTTTCGACATGGCTGTATAAAATTGCGATCAACGAAAATATCACGTTTCTGAACAAGCAACGTGCCATGAACAACATATCCATCGATGATGTGGACGTGTTTCTGCTGGAAAAACTGAAAAGCGACGATTATTTCGATGGCGATGACCTGCAGTTGAAATTACAGGAAGCAATATTAAACTTGCCTGAGAAGCAGCGAATTGTATTTAATATGAAATATTATGAAGAGATGAAATATGAAGAGATGTCTGAGATATTGGGGACTTCGGTGGGCGCGTTAAAGGCGTCGTATCATCATGCAGTAAAAAAAATCGAGACATTTTTAACAGACAACATTTAAACCTTTTGGACTTTAGTACGTCAAATTACGAGGAGGATAAAATTGTATGGAAGCAAAACAAAGCAAACTGGAAAAATTGAAGGGCCAGAATCCGTTTCGTGTCCCCGAAGGATATATGGAAGGACTTACCTCCCAAATAATGAACAGTATACCCGAAAATATGCCGAAGAGAGAATCCAAAGTCTTTTCTCTCAATGAACGGATACGTCCGTTGCTGTATCTTGCAGCCGTTTTTATCGGGTTCATTTTCCTTTTCAGGATGTTCATCATTCCGGCCACACCCAAAAGCGATACGTCGCAAGGCGAATCCGTGCTGGTGCGGGAATCCGATATGTCAAATGAGGACGAAGAATACCTCGAATACTTGCAACAGGAATATAACAGAAATTTGCTTACGGTAAGTTTAGAATATATAGATTGATATGAAAAATAGAGTTTTATATATTATTATGATGACGTGTCTTGCCTTTGTCGTCGTTTCGTTGCAGGCGCAGGTTGGAAACAGGCCAAAGTTTGACAGGCAGGAGTTTATAACAAAACACAATGCCTTTATCACTGCCGAAATCGGACTGACAGGCGACGAAGCCGTCGAGTTTATTCCCGTGGAAAATCAAATGAAAGAGAAATTGTTCGAAATAGGGAACGAATGTCGCAAACTGAACCGGGAAATCCGTTCGAAAAAAACCATATCGGACGAAATGTACTTGAAACTTATTAATTGTAACTTCGAAACGCGTCTCAAAGAGTTGCAACTCGAGAAAGAGTATTACGAAGAGTTTAAGAAAATCCTTTCGCCCGAAAAACTGTACAGATATCAGCAGGCGGAATTTAAGTTCATGCGCGAATTTATGGGTAATCAAGGCGACCCGCAACGGCGTCCCCCACGAGAAAACGACGAGCCGCACGAAAGAAAAAGCAAGCCGTAGGCTTTGATTCGCTCTCGAGGCTAACCATAAATCCTCAAGAGAAAACAGTCATAATTTCTTACGAACAGGAGCATTGCCAAAATTGTATTTGCACTTTTCATTGTTATGATTTTCAATTATTCATGATGCTTTATTAACATCGCAAACCTTTCTGCTGTAAACTACAGCCCTGCTAATGGTATACATAAAACTTGCGTTTGCTATCCTGCATTATTTATTATTGTACTCGAAGCGGGAGTTGAACCCGCACAGCCGTGAGGCCAAAGGATTTTAAGTCCTTCGTGTCTACCATTCCACCATTCGAGCATTGTATTACTTTGCATCTTGTGAGCGGAAAACGGGACTCGAACCCGCGACCCTAACCTTGGCAAGGTTATGCTCTACCAACTGAGCTATTTCCGCATTTTTGTTTGGCTTTGCTTTTCCCTTGCCAAGGTTAGTTTTTACATCTAACTTTTGGGGCAAGGTTATGCTCTACCAACTGAGCTATTTCCGCGAAATACGGGTGCAAAGATACGCATTTTTTGAAATACGCAAACTATTCGGGTATTTTTTTTACTGCATCCGTTCTCCGACAAAAAAATTAACAGGATAGAGAGTATGTTTCCGTATAAAAACCGTATTTTTGCCCGCACAAAAACTGATTGATATGAAAACATCGATTTTAATGCCAATTTGGGGATTCCTGCTGTCAATGACGCTGGTGTCCTGTAATTTTTTCTCGTCTTCATCGGGTTCGATGGCCGTTCGCGCTGCCGGCGCACCCTATGAAGTAGTGGTGGTGGCAGATCATTCCCTGTGGAATGACGCCGTCGGGAGTAAACTCAAGGACGAACTGCAGCGGTCTGTTCCGGGCCTTCCGCAGGATGAACCGTCCATGAGAATTACTCATGTGGGACCCGCCGATTTCAACGGCATGTTGACGTATGTCCGCAATATCCTGATGGTAGAGGTCGATCCGTCGCGGTATACCAAAGCGTCTCTCAATACCGAAAGAGACAGGTGGTCGAGCGGGCAGGCCGTGATTCACGCGACGTCGCCGGAGAAAGAAATGCTGCTTGAGTACCTGGAGCAGCATCCGGGACAGCTGGTGGATTACTATACGCGAATAGAAATGTCGCGGATGGCGCAGGTGCTTCGGAAAACGCACAGTACACGGACTGAAAACAAACTGAAGGAGAAGTTCGGCATTGTGCTGTATGTGCCGGATGAGTTCGGTTCGTACAAGGATACGACCGACTTCTTCTGGTCGTCCAACAACGCCAACACCGGACGGATGGACATCGTCGTGTATACGTTCCCCTATACGGACGAGCGTACCTTTACGAAAGAATACCTGATTGCCCGGCGGGATTCGATACTGGGCGTCCATATTCCGGGTTCGTTTCCCGGCTCCCGTATGGCAACGGATACAGACCGTGTGTCCTATACGGCAACCGCGCAAAGGGGCAAGTATTGCGGCGTGCTGCGCGGACTGTGGCAGATGGAAGGCGACATGATGGGAGGCCCGTTTGTCAGCTACGCCCGTGTCGACGAAGCGCGGAACCGGGTAATCGTGGCGGAAGGATTTGTCTATTCGCCGGAGACGGACAAACGCGCTTACATCAGGCGTCTGGAAGGGTCGCTGCATACCCTGCTGCTGCCCGGGGAAGCCGACGCGCAGGAAGAACAGCCAAAAACGGAAGTGAACGAATGAAGTATCCATGGAAAGAAGACTGATCAGGACAGGTATCACGCACGGCGACATCAACGGCGTCGGCTATGAGGTCATATTGAAAACGTTTGCGGACGAACGGATGGTCGAATTATGCACGCCGGTGATCTACGGTTCGCAGAAAATAGCGCAGTATAACCAGCGGACCATGAAGTTGCCGTCCGTAAGTTTTGAAGTCATCAACCGGGCGGAGGATGCGCTGGACGGCAAAATCAACCTGATCAACTGTGTGGACGAAAATATAAAGGTCGTACCGGGAAAGGCCACACCGGAAGCCGGTCTCGCGGCATACCGGTCGCTGGAAGCTGCCGTGGCCGACATCAAAAGGGGCGTGATCGATACGTTGCTGACGGCGCCGATCAACAAATACTCGATCCGTAGCGCGGCGTTTCATTTTCCGGGTCATACGGAGTATCTGGAAGCGCATTTCAAGGGAAATGACCCGTCGGACGGAGCGCTGATGATCCTGATGCAGGAGCAACTGCGCGTGGCACTGGTCACGGGACACATTCCCCTGGGAGAAGTGAAGTCGCAAATCACGAAGGAACGGATTGTCGAAAAACTGAACCTGTTCAACATATCGCTGAAGCAGGACTTTGCGATTGTCCGGCCGCGCATCGCCGTACTGGCGCTCAATCCCCACGCCGGCGACGGGGGCGTGCTGGGGTCGGAAGAAGAGACGGTGATCAGTCCGGCCATCGCGGAAGCGGAAAAACGCGGCCTGATGGTTTTCGGCCCCTATGCGGCGGACGGATTTTTCGGCTCGACGGCCTACACCCGGTTCGACGGTATTCTGGCCATGTATCACGACCAGGGGCTGATTCCCTTCAAGGTCCTGGCCATGGAAAACGGCGTGAACTATACGGCCGGGCTGCCGGTGGTACGCACCTCGCCGGCTCACGGAACGGCGTATGACATTGCCGGGCGGAACCGGGCTTCGGAAGAGTCGTTTCGCCGGGCGGTGTTCGTCTCGATGGACATCTTCCGGAACCGGCAACTGTATCGCAGGATAACGGTCAACCCCCTACAGAAGCAGTACGTGGACAGGGGAAACGATAGCGTCAAGCTCGACCTGACCGGGGAAGAACCGGCCATGTAATTTCATTATGCAAGATTAAAAACTATGTTTAAAGATAAGACTGTTGTATATACGTCGGGAACGTTTGACATGTTCCACTACAATCATTTGCGAATGATTAACTACGCCCGCAGCCTGGCGGACATCCTGATTGTGGGCGTGAGCACGGACGAACTGGTGTCGTCGTACAAGGCGCCTCCCATCATCCCCTTCAACGAACGTCTCCAAATCATTGAAGCGCTGAAAACGCCCGACATCG
>JAISXP010000013.1 GCA_031270465.1 Tannerella sp.
TTCGCCGATAAGCGTTGCCATGTTTTTGTTTTCGACATTGGCGTTGGCATCATATTTGCTGCCCGAAGCCGCGTTGGAGGCGTCGCAGTAGTCCATCAGGAACCGGAGTTTGTCGCGCACTTCACGGTCTTCCAGATGCTTTTGCCGGTAAAGCATATAAGACTTGGCAACAGCGTAATAGCGTTCAGACATAAGGGCGATTTCCACCTGATTCTGAATATCTTCCACCGTGCTGCCGTTGGTGATGCTTATCCGGCTCAGGATGTTGGTAATCACGTCCTGCGTAGCGAAACTGCCTACCGACAGGAAGGCTTTTGCAATGGCATTCCTGATCTTTTCGATGGAGAACACTTCCTGTTTTCCATCCCGCTTTATGATAAATATCTCCATAAATATATAATAACTTTATATGTTCATATCTTAAATAATATTGGGATAAACGCGAACAGGTTAAAATAACCCCGCCCTGTCTGTCTCAAGCTCTATTCCCCGAAAGCTTTAAACCCAATGTATTTTGGCAGGTCTTCTGACTTGCTCCTTCTTTGAAACTTCCTTCCCATTCCTTTCGGAACAGTGGTTTGAGTTATTGTTCAAAGACTCAAGCGGAACTTACAGCAGCGGGTCTGTTCAGGATTCGCGCCTGATTCCCTTTTCAGCGTCTCTCCCGAATGGGGAAAACGCCACCAAAAACATACGACAAAGATACGGATAATAATTTGAATTATGAAAAAAAGTTGCAAATTTTCAGGGCAAACGCATAAAAAAAGAGCATGATTCTCGTGTCAATCGTCGCACATTGCGGGAAGAAGTGGAATCGGTGTGTAAAAACGGTTCAAGGCCGCATGGAACAGGGTGTTCATTTTACATCTTCTCAAAATTTAAATGCGCTGGCTCTCCGTATTTTTGTGGTGAATAATTTGCTACCACTCAAATTCCGTTTCGTAAACGGACTGATTGCCGCAGGCGTCGGCGACGGTCAGGTGCAGGACATGTTTTCCGCGCTTCAAACGTTCAGGGTCAAAGACATACGAAATCAGCGATTTCTTGCCGTCCATGTCGAAAAGGGCATACTCGCCGTCGATCGTAGCGCGCCACGTGTCTACGCCGCTCAGATTGTCGCGCAGCCGGAAAGAAATCGTCTTCGACGCAATCCACCTCGCCGAGTCGACGGGCGTTATCACCGGAGCTACGGAATCGATGCCGACCGTGTAACTGCCCAGTTCGCTGATTTCCGCATCAATCCAGCCATCGCGGTAGACGCCTCCCGTCCAGTTCAAACGGCCGTTTTGCAGGAAAACGACGCCGTATTGCCGCTTGTCGACAGCGTCGTCGCGCCTCAAACGCAACGACAGTCGCGCAGGGCGATACAGCGCTGCAGGCCTGTCGTGGAGTATGTGCAAGTCGGCCAGACCGCTCGAATCCACCACTTCCGCGTAACGAAAATAAAGAGAGCTGCCATACAGGCTCCGGCGGGGGATAAAGAGGCGTATGCCCTTCGCACCAAAATGATTGTCGCTTCGACGGTAAAACAGAGTCGTCCCTTCCGTATCGGGCGCGGGGATGGACTGCTCTTTTCCCCTCACATTTATGCCAAACCGGCATGTGTTGCCGAAAGCATCCGTCAGCCGAAAATCAATCCGGTACGTGCGTGGCTCGTCGACTGTCACGAAACCGCGATTCCTGCTCGTAATAAACGGGAGGAGGTTTCCCTGCTCCACAAACGTTTTCGTATAAAAACGTCTTTTTTCGACCCACATTTCATAATCTATCCATGCATTGATACAGCGCGATTCGGCAAACGAAAAACGGTCGAGATAACTGCGGAAGACTTCACGGTCATCGACCGACATGACGATTTCCTTCACCCCATACACGTTTGAGGTACCGTCCATATAATCATCCACATTGACGGCAAAACCAATCCTGCCCCACGCTTCCGGTACGTTGCGAAACGAAATGCTGCCGTCTTTTGCCACAGTCGGCTGTAATTGCAGCTTTTCCGCGGAGCCGTTTATAACTCCCAGTCCTTCGGACGGATAAACCGCAAGCGTGTGCAACCTGGGCGGGCGCGAATCTTTGATGATGTCACTGTAAAAAGGAAGCGGGTCGAGCACCTCGCCCGTCCGGGCATCGCGTACCTCAAAATGCAGGTGCGGCCCTCCCGAACTGCCCGAATTGCCGCTGTAGCCAATCACATCGCCCCGCTTAAACACAAATTGCCCGGGAGACAAGTTCAGGTCAATCCGAAAACTCTTCGCTTCATACTGCCGTGCCTTGACATGGTCGGCAAGGCTGCCAGCAAATTTCTGCAAATGAGCATAAACGGTGACAAGGCTGTCGCCGTGGGTCATATACATTGCATTTCCGTATCCCCACGGACTGACGGCGATGCGGCTGACATATCCGTCCTGCACAGCATGAACGGGCTTACCTTCGCGCTGCTGCGTTTTGAAGTCGAGACCGGAATGAAGATGGTTGGGGCGAAGTTCGCCAAAATTACCGCTGAGGGCGACGGGAAAATCGAACGGATTGTGCAGTTGCTGCGCCATGCCGCAATGTCCCAGCCCCCAGACAATCGCTACGAAGTAAAACGTTTTCCGAATCATTGCCTTATCCTATTTTGGCAGAGGTAATAAAAAGCATGCAATAACGGGCAGATGGTCGCTGAATCCGCCTTCGTACTTATATCCGTAATAGACACGGAGCGGGCGCTGCCCGTTTCGCGACTTGTCGACCGTCAGCAAAAAGGACGGCATGAAAATCTGTGCGCTGCCCGGCCTGTAATATTTTTCCCACGAACGGTTTATTATTATCTGGTCAAGCTGATTCCATTTTCCCTGATATTTGTAGCTTCCTTTGTTATTCAGTTTTTTCGCATCGGCAAACAGGTTTGTAAAAATGCGCCCTGCATCGGACGAACGGACGATGGTCTGTATACTTTTATCTATAGGCATATCATTGAAATCGCCCATTATCAATATATTGGGTGTTCTGCGGATTGCGTGAATCGAGTCGCACAAACGACGCAGGTAACTTGCGGCCTCCACACGGAAAGGCTCGGATATTTTTTCCCCTCCGCGACGCGAAGGGAAATGGCAGACAAACACATCCAGCGTATCGCCCGTAATCACTCTGCCCGAAACATGAAGAATGTCGCGCGAACGACGTGCCCTGTTTTTGAAAGGAATACGTTTGGATGCGTATTCAAGGCATCTGAACTTATCCTCCTGATATAGCAGCGCCACATTGATGCCGCGCGGGTCTCTGCTGTCGGTGATACAGTATCTGTAATTCTGCGCCCGCAACGAAGTACGCCGGGTCAAGTGAATCAGTACGGAATCATTTTCGACTTCGCACAGTCCGACCAGCGCAGGCGTATCCCATTCGCCCACCGCATGGATGACCCTTGCGGTCTGACGCAGATGTGCGTAGTAACGATATGGTGTCCAGTACCGTACGCCATCGGGTAGAAATTCGTTGTCGGTGGTATGCGGATTGTCGTACGTATCAAACAAGTTTTCTACATTATAAAACATGACCTGAAACACCTGCTGTCGTGTTTCCTGCGCTGCCAGGCAGACCGTCAAAAGCATGACCGGCAAACATGCAAGCAAAACAGTTCGTTTACGCATCAATTTCCCTTTTCTTCCTGATAAACATATTCGTATGCCCCGATTGAAGCCCCTTCCGCAGCCGACAGACGGTTTATGCCGTAACGGTCGACCGGATACTGTTCCGAAACGGTACGGTCAGCCTTTCCGATACCAACCGATCCGTTCTTCAACCGAAAGTCGAACGTATATTCCTCGTCTTTCGTTCCCGTTTTCAGGTAGGAAGGACTATTGATAAACAGGCTGTTGATAAATCGTTCATTACTTTGGCGAGCAGTCTTGACAAAACAGGAATTGAAGCGATAATTGAATGTTTCGCTATTTCCCTGCATATTTTGTTCATCCGTGTCAAACAGAATTTCACCGCCAAAGAGATGCGTCGAATCCGCCGAATGGCCGCCGTCGACAATACAGTTGTCGAAACTGGCTTGCAGCAGGGGATACTGCGTTTTGTTATCGCCCACAACCCATTGACTGGAAAGAATCAGACTTGGAGAGTTTACGCCTCTACCTCCCAATATATTAAGGGTTGCTATCGTGCAATGAGCAAATTGATATTTCCCGCCGACAAGCGCGAGCGTCGAATCCCTTGCATTCGTAAATTCGCTGTTCGACGCCTCGATATGACAGTTGATTGCCGTCAACAAGTTGTTACCCATGTTGGTGATTTGCGAATTGCGAATACTGATTTTCATCCTGTCCGGCTGCGATTCGCAAAACGTCAAGCCGGTCATGCCATTACGGACAATGACGTGATCAAACTCATTTCCGAAACTGGAAGCGCCAAAACGGATGCCTCCCCACTGTCCTGGCGTCAGGTCGTATGGCAAAATTACGTTCGTCTTGATATGATCCAGCCGGTCACCCCGAATGACAATCGGCTTATTCTGTGCTCCTTTAGCTTTAATTGTGCCTTCGACTATCAGATTTGCTCCGCTGTGCATATACATGACTACGCCTTTTTCTACCGTCACGGTAACGCCTTCCGCTATTTTCAGGCTGTCATATATTAAATAAGGTATATCGGCAACGAGCGCAGTATCACGTGCAATCGTCACTCCGCCTTTCAACAGATGCACATCCTGTCCATAAGCCTGCAGCAACACCGACTGGCGGATACCGTTGACATAAAAAAGCACCGAGTCTTCGACAATCAGCGGCTGCTCGGCACCGTTCGGATCTACCGTCACTTCGACAGAGACATACAGACTGTCCTTTTTCCATATATCTATATCCCTGAACGTATCGCCCTTACGCCCGTCCACGTTGATCCTGAAGCCGCTTTTTCCGGGATTGGCCAACAGCGCCATTTCGATCCGCAGCGCTTCGTCGTTCGGGTTATATACCATAAACTGCTTCGTCGTGGAACCTACGGTTGAAAAAATCGTGTCAAAAGAAAGCGTATCGACCGAAAACGCCAGCCGGTGATTAGGATTTGTAGAATAGTCGTTTATGCTTTCGCATCCGCTCAGTGCATAAAAAAAACAGCAGGCAGAAACACAAAACAACATCCACTTTGCCACAATCGCAACCTTTTTAAATATGATGAAAACCATGTATCGTTTTCTTTAGAAACGCTTTTCTTCCCCGCATTATTTTATTCGGGGATATTTTTTAACAACTCCAGCAGATGTTTCCACCACAGAGATACCGTGTCTATCCGTATCCGTTCGTCAGGCGAATGTACCTCGCGCAATGTCGGGCCAAATGAAATCATATCGAGCCACGGGTATTTACTGAGGAAAAGTCCACATTCCAAACCGGCATGTATTGCTTTTATTTCAGGCTCTTTACCAAACAGTTTGCGATATGATTCCCGTGCGGCAGTCAATATTTTCGAATCCGGATTCGGCGCCCATCCGGGATAACCATCGCCATGCACCACTTCCGCTCCCGCCAGCCGGAACACGGCGGCAACCTGGTCGGCTACGGCATTTTTTGCCGACTCAATGGAACTGCGCTGACTCGTACAGACTACAATCCTGTTTCCCGCATCCATCTTGACGGATGCCAGATTGGTGGACGTTTCGACTAATCCTTCCATGTCGTGACTCATTGCCATCACGCCGTGCGGACATGCGAGCAAAGAATTTATCAGCCTTTCCGCCAATACATTTCCGATATGAAAGTCCGGTTTTTCGACTGTTTCCATGGTGATGTGCACATCGGGATCGACGCGCTTCAGTTCATTCTCGACATCTGCGGCAAAATGGTTGAGCAGCACGCGGACAGCTTCGCGATCGGCGACATTCACACCAATCACGACAGACGCCTCACGGGCAATGGCATTGTGCTGATTACCGCCATTCAATTCGGAAAGGACAAAGTCGAACTTCTCCTTCAACCGATAAAGGAAACGCGCCAGAATTCGGTTTGCATTACCTCGCCCGCAATGTATGTCGCTGCCCGAATGACCTCCCTTCAAGCCGCTTACCGCGATTCTGAAATACTGCAAGGAGAGCGGCGCAGGCTGGGGTTCATATACGAATGTGGCTATTGTGCCTTTGCCGCCTGCGCAGCCAATAAACAGTTCGCCTTCTTCTTCGCTGTCCAAATTCAACAGGATTTTCCCGATCATAAATCCTTCTTTCAGCGCATTGGCGCCTGTCAACCCCGTTTCTTCGTCTACCGTGAAAAGGCACTCCAGCGGGCCGTGAGCAATGTCGTCGTCGGCAAGGATGGCCAGTTCGGCAGCCACCCCAATGCCATTGTCGGCGCCCAAGGTCGTCCCGTTTGCCCGCAGCCATTCGCCGTCGACAATCGTTTCGATCGGGTCGTTTTCGAAATCGTGCGTCACATCGCTGTTCTTTTCGCAAACCATGTCGACATGCGATTGAAGGATGACAACCGGCAAGTTTTTATAGCCTTTTGTCGCATTCTTCGTAATCAGAATGTTTCCTGCCGCATCTTTCTTCAGAGGCAGGTTGTGCTTTGCCGCAAAGTCTTCGAGATACAGTATCATTTTCCCTTCTCTTTTGGACGGACGGGGCACTTGCGTAATCTCGTAGAAATACTTCCAAACGGCTTTTGGCTCTAAATTAAGTATTTGTTTCATCTTTTTCAATAATTTATATTTACATTACATGTTAATTATCAAACCGTTACAAAGCATGCAAGAAAAATGATAGAAATAATTCAAAAAAACAAGTCTTTCTATTTGCTTAAACTCTTATCTTTGTAACCACAAAAATAGCGAAAATGTTTATAACGGCATTATTTTCTCTCATAATTCTTATCGTGTGTGTCGCTTTAATGAGTATCAGTATTATTCTGAAGAAAGGCGGGACCTTTCCGAGCATGCATATAAGCAACAATACTGCGCTGAAGAGCAGGGGTATTCATTGTGCGGCGACACAGGACAGGATGACTGCAGAAAAAAAGAATATTTATGAGCGTATTGAGATTAAATAACTTACATAAAAATAAATATCATTCCATATGAAGAATATTAACTATATGATTAACGGCGTATTAGCCGTGGCAGTAATTATCCTGTTTATTATACAGTTTTCCGGACACAAAATCGTGCCCGGATCGGATAAAAATGTTACAAGCAGTTCGGACTCATCGTCTCTCCCTATCGCATATTTTCATATAGATATGCTACTGCAGAACTATAATTTTGCGAGAGATCTGGACGAACAGATTACACGTAAACAGGAAAATGCGCGAGCCAACGTGACGCAGCAAATGCGAAATCTGGAATCGGAAGTCTCCGAATTCAGGTACAAAGTTCAAAACAGCGCATTCCTCACGCAGGCAAGAGTCGATCAGGAACAGGAACGCTTGATGAAAAAACAGCAGGACATTCAAATGCTTGATCAAAAGCTTACGCAAGATCTCCTTGAAGAAAACAGACGGATGAACGAACAGCTTCGCGATACCATCATGCATCACCTCAAGGAATACAACAGCGACAAGAAATATCAAGTGATTATCAGCAGCGATGGCACCAATCCGATTTTCTATGCCGACGACGTGTATGATATTACCGACGAAGTGACTGAATACCTGAATAAAAGGTGGTCGGGCAAAGTGGAAGAGAAGGTGAAGGAGTAAATATCCGCTGTGCACGGCACGATTTTGTGCATCGGACTTATATTGCGCGGCATGATTTTGCGTATATTGAATGAATCGTTCAAAGATTCAAAAATTCAGAGATTCAAGGATTTCCGGCGGAAGTGTCCCGTGTGCCAATGAAGATGTATCCCGTGTGTAGTGTAGCAGGGGAACATTTGACTGCGTCGATTTTCAATTCAAATTGTCCGCGCCGTTCTCCTGTATGCTCACAGTCCGCCGCTCGGACTTGCGTCCTGTTTCCTGTCAAAATGTTCCGATCAGACCGTATTTCTGCGTTACGCAAAAGAGCTGGCTGTATATGTGAAAGCCTGTGCGGTTGGTATCTATTTTGCGGTTCAGTTGCAAAACGGGATGTCCGGCGTGAACTTTCAGACAGTCTTGTATGCGCTTGTCGGCACGGATGGCAAAAAACTGTTGCGTGCCTCCCGTTACGACGATTTGATACATCATGCGCAACGAGTCGAAGAGGGAACGGTTTTCGAGGTCGCAGTTCAGGAAACGCGACAGATTGATGTTAGGCATCATGGTGATGTCGAAAAAGACGGGTATGCCGTCGAGCAGCCGTAGCCGTTCGAAATAGATGCAGCCGGCAGCTTGTTCGTGCGCCTCGACAGGAAACGAAAATGCTTCCGACCACGTGCGCAGTTCAGGCTTGCAGATTATCTGCGTGGACAGGCCTGGGTGATTCAGCGCTGAAGTCGTACCGATAATCGACAAAATTCCGATACCCTTCGGCGTACCCTTTACGACGCTTCGCTTCCCCTGACGGCATACGATCAGACCGTCGCTCAGCAACTGCCCGATGGCCTTTCTGACCGTCAGATGAGCCACGCCGTAGACGGAGCAAAGCGAATTTTCGGAAGGCAGCATGTCGCCCGGCGCATACGTCCCGTCTGCAATCCGACGGCGAAGCGTTTCGTATATCTGTCTGTATTTTGCCAACTCACTCATTTATTCAAAAGTTCAAAGATTCGGGGATTTGGAATATTGCTGCGAAGTTGTACAGTATCACTCCGCATACAGCATGATATTCACCGGCCCTGCCAACCCCGACGGACGCAGGGGATGTTCTTTTGTAAACTTTCTGATATTTGTTTTCGTGAAACGTTTTTCTTCCGGCAGGAACTGATCGCCGATCAGACGGTTAGGCCACAGATTGACGATCTGTATTTGCAGCGTGTTGTCGCCGTCTTTCAGCAAGTCCGTAATATCCTGCGAAAACGGAGGCTGCCACCATACGCTTGCAGACTGTCCGTTGACATGTACTTCGGCTATATTGTACATTTCGCCGAGGTCGAGATAGACGCGTTTGTTACGACGCTGTTCGGCAGTCAGACGGAAAACGGTGGTGTATCCGGCTGTGCCGGAGTAATACCGGATGCCGTCGTCGGGATGTTCGTTCCAGAGGACGGGTTTGTCGAAACGGGCTTTTTCGGGACCTCCCCATGCCGTGTCGAAACGGACTTCCCACGCAGCAGTGAGAGGAATCGTCTCTGTTCCGGCGTCGAATGTCTGCGTTATGCCGTCGGACGAAGTCAGTGTCCAGTTGCCGGTTAGCATCGGAAGCATTTTGCCGCTGTTTTGGAAGATGAACGGCCGCGTGTCGAATGTGTCACGTGGCAATTCGGGAAACAGATTTTTTCCGTTCAGCGAAATGCTTTCGCAATGGGTTCCCTGCGGTTTGCGGAATACAACGAAAACGGAGCCGAACGGTTCGAGGAACAGGGGAAGCGATGTCCGTCCTGCCGCCGTCTGATAAATGGGATATTCGTCTGTCGTACCGGTTTCGGGATGCCACAGTTCCGGCGTTTTGCCTTCGACGCGGAAAGACGCGTGAAGATATTCCGGCCGTTCGTTGCGGTTTACGACGTAATATATTTCGGCGCTGTCCGTCGTACGGTGGATGTAGTCTGTCAGTGCGCCCGGCTTGCGGCTTTCGTACGTAAAATCCGGAATGACACCTTTTTTAAGCAGGGCATCGCGGGTATTTTCGCCTGCATGCAGGTCGACTATCGTTGCGCCGTCTTTTTTCATCGATTCAATCTTTTTCGCTGCTTCGGGCGAGATGCCTTTGTGTTTTGGGAGCACCAGCGCGTGGTATGTCATGCCGTCGGGAAGGATGATTTTACCGTCGCGCACGCTCATCCGGTCGAGGATCACTTCCGTATTGCAGACGTCGTAGTCGTATCCTTCGCCCAGGTCTTCGTTGACATGTTTCAGCGGAACCTGATTCGGCACATTGTCGCCGTAATAGTAGCAGACATCACCGACAAACAGCCCCTGCGACAGCATGAACGAGATGCGGCTGTTCCATGTGAGAAACGCAGGAGCCTGCTTCCACCATGTCACGTTCGGATTGAAATGCGTTCCGGCGAAATATTCGTTTCCGGGTTTGCCGGCGTCTTTGGGCGAATGCGAAAAGGTGTGTATCACAAGACGGTTCAAACCTTCGCAGTAGGCCCGGTCGAGCGTCGGTTTCATATACGCAAAATCTTCTTCCCAGTGCAAGCCGATACTCGTAGGCCCTTCCGCCTGCACAAAACGGCGACCGTAGATGTGCGCAGCAGAGGCAGGCTGTTTGACGTAAAAACGGCTTGCAGGCGCAACGCGATGCGTATTTGCACGTATCCAAAACTCGCCCATCGGGATATCGTTCAGTCCTTCGTTTTTCAGCGCATCAATCGGAGCGGGATGCGGACCTCCGCTTTCGGGATGAACGCCTAAGCCGTCGCTGTGAGCGCGGTCGTGGAAATGCCTGTAATGATTTTCCCATATCAGGTCGGCTATGGTGCGGCGGAAGTCGTAGAGAAATTTGTTGGAAACGTCGCGACTTTCGATAATCCGTCCGGTGATTATGGGGAGATACGGCAACATGTCGTAGCCGTTTGCCTTTTTGAATTTATGATCGAATCCGTCCGTCCAGTTTGCCGCGCCGAGTTCCCAACTGTCGTCGTGCAAAAATTTCAGGCTTTTGACGCCTGCCTGTCGCAAATCGTTTATGGCGACGGCAACCGTATGGTCGTACTGCAGGTCTGTGGCTTCAACGCTCATGTAATCAATGGCCAGCCCTCCGCCTCCGGGACTGTGTGTCGATACGCGGATGCCCGTTCCGGTATATCCGAAACTCATGATCAGATAATTTCCTTCCGGCACATCCCAGACGATATTCCCGTCGGCGTCTGTCCTGTCCGAAATATCCGTCACGCCGTTCAGGAAGGCATGACAGTCACCTTCGGGCGAGGGTTCGTCTTTGAGGAATATGTCCCAGTCGAATCCCAGTCCGTTGTTCTTCCTGGGTATTCCGATGGAATGAACAGCTTTGAGCGAAAGATTTTCCAGTTGTTTCACCGTGTCGCTTTGCGCCGTCAGTTTCAGTGCTATCACGGCAACGGGGCGGTAAAAGGGCGTTTCACCGTCCATTTTCAACAATCTTTCCGGCAGAGGCAGCTTTACGGACAATTTCTTTGGACCCTGTACGGCCAGTTCACTCCAGACCAGTTTCTTCGACGTATATTCGGGCGTCACCCAGGGACCTCCGTCATTCCATCCGCTCGTGATGTTCATACTGATTTCCATCCCCAGACTGTCGGCCACGCGGCAGGCATGGACAAACATTTTTCGCCATTCGGGCGACATGAAGGCATAGCCTGCCGGCGTCAGGTCGGTGGTCGTTCCGTAAGTCGTTCCGGCAGCGCAGGCGGCATCGAAAAGGATGGCGCCGTGAATGCCGGCTTTTTTCATCTCCGACAAGTCGGAAAGAATCCCTTCTTCCGAAACGTTTCCTTCGAGCCACCACCAGTATACACGCGGTTTGGCATAATCGGGCGGCGCGGCAAAATCTGCTTCCAAATCGACAGAAGGCGTGAAAGCGGGTTCATAACATGTTGCCGGCTTTTGTCCGGTGCAGCCGGCTAATAATATACAAATGGATAATATCGTCTTTTTCACAGGTGTAATTTTTACTGTTTTACGAAATATTGTTTTTCAAAGCCGCCAGTTCTGCAGGAAGGGTTTCCTCTTCGGCACGTTCGCGGTCGGTGATGGCATCTTTTTCGGCAATCACCGGTTCGAATTTCTTCTCGACTTCCGGTTGCGCTGCAAGTTTTGTGGAATACCCTTGCGCCGGGATTCGGAGGATTGAAGTTCGTCGCGAGTATGCAGTCCCGGGGAATGTCCACCCGGTTTTGTTCTTCCGAGGCAGTCGTCCGGTTGCTTTCGCTTTCCACGATGTTGCGCACCCTGATGTCCTGCATGAGCAATTCGCTCAGAAAACCTTCCAGCACGTCGTAGTTGGCTTTGTTGCGCAGTAGTCGTTTAAGTGCGTAATCAAATGAGATGAGCACCCGCTCTTTCCTGTTTTTCGAAACTGACATGATATTGAATATTTATTATTTCACTTGCAAATATACATGAGATTTCCCGTATTTACCCGCTCTTCATCATTTATTTTTTGAAGGAAGCGTGTTACGGTTTGCTGTTTTTGATTTTCCGGTTACCGGCAATGGTGAGCGTGTGTTTTCCGGAGGCGATTTCTGTTCCGACAAAACCTCTTTCGGAAATGCCTGTCCGGCGGACGTGATCCACCGTCAGTGTATACTCTTCGGACGGTTGTGGCAGCCATACTTCGGCAGTTGTGTTTGCCGGGATTTCCACTTCTATCGCGAACGATTCGCCGGGATGGTTGTCGAACGAGAGGCGAACATCGCCGCGGATGGTCGGCAGCCGGATGGCAGCTTTTTGCAGCGTTGCCGGCTGCGGTTTGATGCGCATCTTTTCGAATCCGGGTGTTAAAGGCTCGACCCCCATCAGTTTGCGGGGAATGATATGAGCGGGCGAAGCGCTCCATGCATGGCTCCAGCCATTGTTTGCCTTGTATTTGGAATCCCAGGCCTCCGTTGTCATCGTTGAACCGACGTGCAGCATGTTGTACCAGCTTCGGTCACTGCGCGACAGCAGCAAGTCAAGGGCATACCGGGCTTCACCCGCGTCATAAAGGGCTTCGAACAGATAATTGGCTCCGTATACGCCACAGGCCATACCTTTCGACTTGATAAAGTCGATGACCGACTGCCGGTTTGTGTCGGGAACCAGCCCGAATGCAAGGGCAAACATGTTGGCGTGAAGCGAAGAATGGTCGCTTTCGGCACCATCCGTATAAATACCTGTTACAGGGTCGATAAAATGCCTGTTGAAAGCCTCCTTCACCTGTATTGCCATGTCGCGGTAAAACAGGGCGTCTTCCTGTTTGTCGAGTATTTCCGCCATCTGCGCCACCAGCGTCAGTGCGCGGTAGTGGAATGCGTTGACTGCCGTATTGTAAGTGCGGAAATCGTACGCATCCGTTTCGCCGCCGTTCGGGTATGCCGGACTGCTCTGCGGCCAGTCCACAATGTCGCGCAATTCATTCTGGCTGTAATGGATGGATGTCCGCATTTCTTCCGTTTGCAAGCCTGTTCGCGTGCTTATCAGGTGATTTTCGCCGGACAGGGCAAGGAGGGTTTTGGGTTTTATTTCTTCATAGTAGCGTGCGATGAGCGAAGTATCGCCCGTATGCATATAGTCTGCCCAGGCCATGAGGGGGATGTGAAGTATCCATTCGGTAGGCCATGTGGCATGGTAGATCATGTTTTCGAGGCTGTAGCGGGCAATAGCAAATTCTCTGTCCACTGCGTAGTGGCTCATCTGGTGGATGTAGCAATCCGCTTCGTACATCATGCGTTCGCGCTGGCTGGCGGCATAGTCGCCGTTGAAGGTGTTGGCTTTTACCGAATAGCGGCACAGTTCGTAGATGGCGTTCAGGAGGGTGTCCGACGACGAAAAGAAAGCAGCGCTGTCGTTGAACAGATAGTGCAGGGCGTGCTGTTCGATGCGACTGACCGTAACCGGCATATCGTCCGACGGGACGATTTCCATGTACCGGAACGGTATCACTTCCGGCAGATGTGCGTGCATTGTCTGACTGTGTGCGTAGTGCGCCGTAAAACGCGGTATGTCCAGCGTGCGTGAATGTGTACCCGCCTGCAGAGAAAACGGATATTCCCTGTAAATCACTCCGCCCTCCGGATGGCTGTTGATGGTGTCGTTTTCGGCTCTTTCGCCGATACGTATGGTAATATCCTGCGATTCGGGAGAAGTGACGGTGAAAGATGCTGTTGCGAAAGCAGCTTTTCCGAAGTCGAAGAACAGGACGCCTGTCTCCCGTTGCACGCTTTTCACGGGGCTGACTGTGCGAAACGAGATCGGATGCCGGTTTTCGAATGTCCATATCGTACTGTCGTTGTCCAGCGGAATTTGCACCGGACGGCTTTCGCCTTTCCATGTGCGGACTCTGTTCCAGTTACCGGTATTGAAACGCTGAATCGCGCTGAACGGCGAGCGTTTGTCTTCCCCGTTCCAGGTGCATACCTGCCACCGGTAGCTCTGCGCGGGTTTCAGGTCGGAACCCGAGTAGACGACATGGAGGGACTGTGTCGATTTCACCTTGCCGCTGTCCCACACGTCACCGTCGCGCCTGAGCGCCGCCTCTCTACTCGATGACACCAGTATTCTGTAAGCTGTCTGTCCGCCGGCAGGGACAATCCATCCGAAAGACGGACGGCGGTCTGTAATCACACTCAGTTCAGGATGTGAAAGGAGGTTGCACAACAGTCCCGCCGGAGTGTCGGAACCGGCCGGCGTCTGGGCAACGCAAAGTTGTGCACCGAGTAAAATTGCTGTATACAATACACAAATACGTATCATCTTTTTTTCAGGCAAAGGTAATGATATTTCAGTGTAGAGACACAAAGTTTTGTGTCTATTTGACTCGCAATGACGACGGATACACCCCGTTCTTGCGAGGAGCGAAGCAGTCCAGATGACTGACAGTGAGAAAGCAAAGGCGAACGTCATTATAAAGAACAAAGCAATCCGGAAGATCGGAAATCCTGAAAATTTCTCTTAACTTGATGACATCGGCCTGTCACCGGCAGGGTACTGCCCGCCGCTTGAAAACGAATATACAAAATCTGCCGGAATCTCGACGGTGAAACGGGTGCCTGCCGGACGGCTGTTTTCGCCGGCGAGGTCGTCGATACGCTGGAGGATCTTTTCGCGGTTGAAACGGTTGTAGATTTCTATCTGCCGGTTGAGGATGGAAAGCCCCTGCTTCGAGCTGTGGAGGTCGGGATTCCGGTTGGCGTAAGCGCGTCCCACGCCGTTGTCTTCCACGCTTACGCAGACACGCCGGTCGCG
>JAISXP010000144.1 GCA_031270465.1 Tannerella sp.
GATAGTATTGCGTATATATGTTACTGAAGGTCCAATGCATTTCATGTCATGTTAACAAACATTCCGTAAATAATTTCGCACAAATTTACGTGAAATAATTTGATTCGCGGATAATTTGCTATGCAAAAATTCGGGGAAATTTATTTGTCTTCCGAAAATATTGGAGTGGAAAATATACTGCAAGTGACATGAGAGTGTATATGTACAGCGTAATTTTGTGGATGGTATTTAACTGTTCAAAAATTTTAAAATCCAAAAATTAAAGGATTTTTGTCATGTCAATAATCCTGTTTGTCTCGCGAGAAGGATATATTAATTTACAAACCGGTATTTGAATAGTGTCCAAATGGCTTCTATCCCGTCAGTCCACTTTATCTTTTTTCCTTCTTCTATCGAACGGGGGTAGTATTTGATCGCTACTTCCTGAATTTTAATACCGCGTTTCGCGACTTTAGCCGTCACTTCCGGACAAAACTCAAATCCGCTACATTTCAATGGAATGGATTTGAGGAATTCTGCTTCAAAAAATTTATAACATGTGGGTTCATCCGTCAGATGCTGAGCAAATAGAAAATTGGCAAAATAGGTTACCAAGCGTCCGCCCAGGTAAAAAGACTGATACGAATGTTTGTTTTGAGGATTCAGAAAACGAGAGCCGTAAAGCACATTCAGGTTTTTTTTCAGAAATGTTTCCAGCAAAACATTATAATCTTCCGGTTCATATTCCAAATCAGCGTCTTGTATAATGACATAGTCGCCTGTTATTATTTCAATGCCTTTACGGATTGCTGCGCCTTTTCCCTGATTTTTTTCCTGATTGATCAGCCTGATGTTTGCTTCCGGACGGGAAAGGATATAGTCATTTATCAATGACGGAGTCATGTCCTGCGAACAGTCATTTACAATGACAATTTCCTTTTGTATGTCATTTATCAATTTGACATTTATGACTTTTTGCAACAAAGGAATGATTGTCTTCTCTTCGTTGTAGGCCGGAATGATGATGGACAGCGTTTTCATAATGCATTCATTTATTATTTTCAGAGACACATGCTTTTTCAGCAATAATCCATACGTTTTTGCCGAATAATTTCCCAAAAAGCAAGTCTCCAATTCTACTCAAGGGAAAACAGTAACGGTCATAAAAAATTAGATTTTTTCGGCTGATACAGCCGCTTTTATTTGTCAGTTTATATATTAGGGCAGCTAAAAAGCCTAAACTGTCGGCATAATGAGCACTGCCTGCAGGAACTAATCCGGTCTGTCGAATTTTTCCAGTCAGTTCTTTTTTTCGGTATCGCCGGAAATGTCCTACCTGGCGGTCCATACTCGAGAAAAGTATTTTAAAAGCAGGCACATAAACTAATATTTTGCCCCCTCCCTCGTTAATTGTTCTTAATTTTTTGCACCATTCTTTCAGTGCCTGTTTGTCGTCGGCAATATGTTCCAATACATTAAAAGCATATACCCAGTCAAAATTCTCATCGGGAATGTCATCCAGTGATGTATACACCTCAAATCCCTTGGCTTTCAATATTGCAGCCTGTTGCACGTCCGGCTCCATGCACACAACGGTATGTCCGGCATCTCTTATTTTTTCGGCAAGCACTCCGATACCCGCTCCGATATCCAGCATTTTTTGTGGTGACTGCGTGCGATTTAATATCAGTGAAACAAGGAATGAATTGTATCTAACCGCTTCCTGCATGACTTCCAAATTTGAAGTTCCGGTATATTCGAATATTGTTTTACTCATCTTTGTTTGCCTGTTTTTGGAAGAGGGAATATGAAATTGTCAATCTTCCCGAAAAGCCAGTTTACGTTTCGACTTGCAGCCACATAAAACCATAACAGCGGCACAAACGAGAACAGAAAACGTTTGTATGAATATCTCATCACATTTTCCAACGTATCCCATAAATAATCAATTTGATAAACCAGAATAGTGTAAAACAGCCACGTAAAAAATATCAACAGCAGGGTAACAAGCTGATCGCTTTTTCTGAAAAGATGCCATATATTGGAAATCAAGACAATGATAAACAATACAAATGTGAACCCGTAATAAACAGGGTTACTGAGCAATGCCCACATTTCTCTACCTATGGTTGCTGCTTTTTCACTGTCCCAATAAGGTTTGAATATCATCAACTGTACTATTTCCAGGTGATTTATTTTCAGGAAAACATTCCAGAAAACAAACGGGAACAGACACAGCGCCACGAACAGAAAAAGGGATTTATATTGTTTCGCTCTGACACTATGCCAGCACAGCAGGCAACAAGCGGCTCCGATAAATGCCAGTCCTTCGTTGCGCGTCCATACGTTCAGCATCAGCAATGCAGCGGCAAGCCATAAAAAGGACGGTATTTTTTTATAATACCAGACTGCAAAAAACAAAAGTCCCAGTGAGGCATACACGGCATGGACGAAATTAGTACCCGACATGGAAGAAAATCCTAACATCTCAGGCGTAATAACAACAAAAAATGTAGTTAACGCGGTCAGGGTATGCGTCGCAAAACGACTTGTTACACCGTAAAATGAAAAAAGAAACGAGACAAATATCAGCGCAGTAAAAATCTTGGATGTTTCTGCCCCCAACATATATACGTAAGCATAACCCAACTGTACAAGTGGAGCATACGTCATATACAAATTATAATTTCTTGGCAGAAAATTCACATCATTATACAGCGAAAGATTTTTGATAGTACCTTCGTGTGCTACGGCCATGCCGATCAAATTAAATCCTCTGACGCTGTCCGTGTCGAAAGTGGGATAATACATGGTTTTTGTGACATTCATCACACACACTACCGCCAGAGCGGCCAGAGCGGCAATCCACAGCCAGTTGATTTTCGGATATGAAAAAACGCGTATCGGCGCAATCCATTCCCCGAGTGCTTTGCGGCAGAAATACAGCCGGACAATCAATGCCGCCATACACACGAGAGAAACAAGGATGATCGCCGTTGCCGTAATCCGGATACCCGCAAAATCCAGACAGACCATCAGGAAGGTTTGCACGCCAATACCCACCGGAAAAGCCAGCCCTAACGTTTCCGTCCATTTCAACTGTCGGGAAATGCTCAGCACCACGCAGATGCCAAGCAAAATACTGATTAATAAGCCTGTGATCAACATATCATCTGTTTTCTTGATAATTAGGATGTTTTTTGGGGAATACGGCAAATGCGGGCTTTGCCGGCACTTCGTAATCCAAATCTTCATAGCCATGACCGGCAATAACAGCTACATGCGTGACCTGACTGTATAGCGGATTCGTAGCTTCCTCGTCTTTATAAAGCGCTCTGCGCGGGTACACGAAATGGGTCACCCAGCTTTTGCTGGTTATATCATCGCCCAATTTCATATCGCCGCTTTGCTCCGTAACATGTTTTTGCAGCGGGAAAAGGATAATGGCATCTTCGGGTGTATTTTTTTTGATATGATTCAGATACGCATAATTGAAACCCATTTTCATCTGATTGCGTTCTTCCAGGCTTGCTTTGCGATGCTCCTGTATGAAAGCCCAGTTTCCTTTCAGCAAACTGTTCCATACCCACCGGTAACCCTCATCCATGGATATGACGGTATACAGCAAAAAGCATCCTGCAATCGCTACTGCCATACTTCTGATGCCCAAAAATTTACTCCACCAGTTATCTTTCGGTGTCGGCTCGTTTTCCGGCCGGGCGGGCGGTGATTGAATTTTTCTTTTTCGAACAGGCTTGACCATCTCTGTATTTTTATTAACTGTTAATGACAGCAAATGTAATTCTTTTTTTGTCTGCTTCCGTCGCATGAACTGTTAAATATTCATTACTGTATACTGCGCGCTGGATTACATGTTCACTGACGCACGGAACGCTTCCGCCGATCGTTTGCCGGTCAGGTAAAATAAATCTCCCCGAAAAACTCCGGACAGTGATAGTTCGGCTGGGGCAAGTCGATCGGGTTCCATGTGACGTAGTGCGGATTCGCAGTTTCATCGGCGCATTTGTAGAAGTTGCCGAAAATCCTTTCCGGCAGGGCGGACGGGTCGAGTCCCATCAGACGGAACGGGATGGCTACTGTCAGATCCCACGCATGGATGCCTTTTTTTTCGGTGAAGGCTTCGCGCTGCAGCGTCGTATAGCGGCGGATGCTGCGGTATTCGTCCGCTGTCAGCGGCGTACTGTCTGCCCGCGTGCGGTGACGTTCCGAATAGCATGTGCCGATGCAGTTGAACTCGAAGTTGACGTAGTTCATTTCGTTCTCTTTGCGCATGAAAAACTCGACGCAACTGTCGGGATGCACATACGTGCCGTCGCTGTCGGACACGGCGCGGACGGACAGTCCCCGCACGAAATAGTGAATATACAAATCTTCCGCACCGCGGGCAATGTCGAACACGGCCACGGGTTTATACGGAAACGTTTCCTTCCAGTTCAGCACGTCGATGCTTTCGCGCAGCGCATGGAGTTCCATGACGGCAGCGGCTTCGGACAGATCGCGCGTATCCAGAATCTTTACGAACGGGACTTTTAGTTTTTTCATAATCTGCTGTTTCTTTTTTTATTTGATGTTCACGGGGCAGCGGTACGGTTTCAGCTGTTTGAAGAAATCGTTGCCCTTGTTGTCCACGAGTATGAAGGCGGGAAAGTTTTCCACTTCAATCTTCCAGATGGCTTCCATGCCCAGTTCGGGATATTCGAGACATTCTACTTTCCGGATGCTTTCGAGAGCGAGGACAGCCGCCGGGCCGCCGATGCTGCCGAGATAGAATCCTCCGTATTTCTGGCAGGCATCCGTCACCTGCTGGCTGCGGTTTCCCTTGGCGATCATTACCATGCTTCCGCCGTGCGACTGGAAGAGGTCGACGTACGAGTCCATCCGTCCTGCCGTCGTCGGGCCGAACGAGCCGGAGGCCATGCCTGCGGGCGTCTTGGCGGGGCCGGCGTAGTATATCGGGTGGTCCTTGACGTACGGCGGCAGTCCTTCGCCGCGGTCGAGGCGTTCCTTGAGTTTGGCGTGGGCGATGTCGCGGCCGACGATGATCGTGCCGTTGAGCGCCAGCCGCGTAGCCACGGGATATTTGTCCAGTTCCTTCAGTATTTCGGACATGGGACGGTTCAGGTTGATTTTCACCGCGTCGCCTTCGCCGGCCTGCCGCAGCGGTTCGGGGATGAGGCGTCCCGGATTCGTTTCCAGTTTTTCTATCCAGATGCCTTTCCTGTTTATTTTCGCCTTGATATTGCGGTCGGCCGAGCATGAGACGCCCATTCCCACCGGGCAGGAAGCGCCGTGACGCGGGAGGCGGACAATCCGTATGTCATGCGCAAAATACTTGCCGCCGAACTGTGCGCCAAGTCCGATGTTGTATGCCTCTTCGAGTACCTGCCGTTCGAGTTCGACGTCGCGGAAGGCCTGTCCGCCCGCGTTGCCTTCCGTGGGCAGATGATCGTAATAGTGTGCCGAAGCGAGTTTGACGGTTTTCAGGTTGGTTTCGGCCGACGTGCCGCCTATTGCGAACGCGATGTGATAGGGCGGACAGGCTGCCGTCCCGAGCGTCTTCATCTTTTCGACGAGAAACGGGACAAGCGCCGCCGGGTTCAGCAGCGCCTTCGTTTCCTGAAACAGATACGTCTTGTTTGCCGAGCCGCCGCCCTTGGCGATGCACAGAAAGCTGTATTCGTCGCCCTCCGTAGCGTAGAGGTCTATCTGTGCGGGGAGGTTGCATTTCGTGTTTATTTCGCTGTACATGTCAAGCGCGACATTCTGCGAGTAGCGCAGGTTTTCCTCCGTATAGGTACGGAAGACGCCCAGCGAGAGGGCTTCGGCGTCGTTGCCGTCCGTCCATACGCGCTGTCCCTTCTTGCCGACGATGATGGCCGTGCCCGTATCCTGGCAGAAGGGCAGCATCCCCCCGGCCGATATTTCGGCGTTGCGGAGGAACGTGAGGGCGACGAACCTGTCGTTTTCGCTCGCCCCGGGATCGGAAAGGATGTCTGCCACCTGCTGCTGATGGGCGGGGCGCAGCATGAACGCCACGTCGCGAAAGGCTGCCTTCGCCAGTTTCACGAGGCCTTCGGTTTCGACCTTCAGGATTTCGCGGCCCTCAAACGTGGATGTGGATACATGCTCGCCGGTAAGCAGATAATACTCGGTGTCGTCTTTTCCTGCCGGAAAAGGTTCCTGATAATTGAATTCTACTGTTGCCATATACTGTATGAATAATTCTGTGATATTACGAGGTGCAAATATAGTCATTCGGCGGGAAAAAGTGACGCGATCCGGCGAAATCTTTCTTTATTCTATACGGGCAGATCTGCAAAACATATTCCGCCCCCCGTCCCGTCGGGGACAGAATGACGGAAAATTTTGCACTGCAAACAAAAAATCGCCATCTTCACCCGTGTTGAAAAATGCTCGCTAAAATCCTGCCACATCTCATGAAATCCCGCTGGCCGATATATCGTATGGCCAAAAGACATATCGAATCGCTGGCCGATATATCGTATCGCCAAAAAACATGTCTTCCCGAAGTATTTGATAAAATATTTCTGCTGACATGCAGATGTTTACAGAAACGGGGTGAACGTATGACAGCAGAAAAGCCCCGCCGGAAACGGCAGGGCTTTTTCACGATTATTTCTCCCGCCCGTGTTGCCGGCCGGAAAGAAGGGAACTTTTCTATCCCAGAAATCCCAGCAGTATACCGGCGGCCACTGCCGAACCGATGACGCCTGCCACGTTCGGTCCCATGGCGTGCATCAGCAGATAATTGGCCGGATCGTATCTCAGACCGACAATCTGCGATATGCGTGCCGAATCGGGTACGGCCGATACGCCGGCATTGCCGATCAGCGGATTGATTTTGTTGCCCGGACGGAGGAACAGGTTGAAGAACTTCACAAACAGGATGCCTCCGCATGTGGCAATGGCAAACGAGCCGGCTCCCAGTCCGAATATCAGTATCGACTGCATGGTCAGAAACTGCGACGCCTGCGTCGAAGCGCCTACGGTAACACCGAGCAGGATGGTGACGATGTCGATCATCGGGCCGCGGGCAGTCTCGGCAAGGCGGCGCGTGACGCCGGATTCCTTTATCAGATTGCCGAAGAACAGCATCCCCAGCAACGGCAGACCCGACGGCACGAGGAAGCACGTCAGCAGCAGTCCGACAATGGGGAAGATGATTTTCTCCGTCGACGAAACCAGCCTGGGCGGTTTCATGCGGATCAGTCGCTCCTTTTTCGTCGTGAGCAGCGTCATGAACGGTGGCTGTATGATGGGCACCAGCGCCATATATGAATAGGCGGACACCGCCACCGCACCCATCAGGTTGGGAGCCAGTTTGGACGAGAGGAAGATGGCCGTCGGGCCGTCTGCGCCTCCGATGATGCCGATTGCACCGGCCTGTTTGGGGTCAAATCCCAGTTGCAGTGCAATGATATACGCTCCGAAGATGCCAAGCTGTGCGGCTGCGCCTATCAGCATCAGTTTGGGATTGGATATCAGCGCCGAAAAGTCGGTCATCGCCCCTATGCCGAGGAATATGAGCGGCGGATACCATCCCTGCCGCACCCCGCTGTAGAGGATGTTCAGCACCGAGCCTTCTTCGTAGAGGCCTACCTGCAGTCCCGCGTCCTTGAAGGGAATGTTTCCGATCAGGATGCCGAATCCGATCGGGATGAGCAGCATGGGTTCAAATTCATATCTGATGGCGAGGAAGATGAAAATCAGCCCTACCAGAATCATGATGAGATGCCCCGGCGTGACGTTGTAGAATCCCGTATACGTCAGGAATAACTGAAGGTTTTCTCCGAGAAATGATAAAAAACTGTCTTGCATGATGATGTTATTTAATTATTACCAGTTCGGCGCCTTCCAGTACCGAATCGCCCTTGCTCACTTTGATTTCGGCAATTGTGCCGTTTTGGTCGGCGGGGATGGTATTTTCCATTTTCATGGCCTCGAGCACAAGGAGCTTCTGGCCTTTTTTCACTGTGTCGCCTACCTTGCAGTCGATGCTCAGGATGACGCCCGGCAGCGGCGACTTGACGGCTTTGGTTGTGCTCGCAGCGGCCGGACGCGATACGACGGGCGTCGGCGCCTGTGCCGGGCGTTTGATGGTCACTACATGTTTCTTGGCAGGCTTGTCCATTGCGACTTTGTAGGGCGTGCCGTTCACTTCTACTTCTGCAACGGTATTTTCTACCTTGTTGACCGTTACGCTATAGATATTTCCGTTGATTGTATACTTGAAATGTTTCATTTTTCAGATTGTTTAAATTAATTATTTTTTCTGGGGTTGGTTTCTTAATCCGTAAATCTTCGAACTCCACGGCGAGTAGTTGCGCGCCACTTTGTGCATGGTAAGCACGGTATTCTCCAAATCGTGTACGTCTTCGTTTACTTCGTGTAATGCCAGCGAGATAGCTGCCACGATTTCGCCCGATTCGAGCGCTTCGCTGCTGCTGCCGTTTTCCGCCTCGCTCGCTCTCTGCGCACGTCGCCGGCTCATTTCGATGGCGGACTTGCCGATGTATTTAAAGAAGGTATACAGCACGATCAGTCCAAGGAACACTACCATCATCGCAATGATGGTCATGACGATTCCATTGCTGTCCTTTTCGCGAAAATTTTCCATTTTCGTCTCCATATCCAGCGTCAGGTTGTTTGTGCTGGGCGAGACTTTGGTCAGGTGCGCCCATTCTTCCTTTCCATCGATTCGGCGACCGTAGCTGATGTCCGCTTCCTGGCCGGCCGGGATGATAATTTTGTCTACCAGCGTTCGGCCGTCGGCGTCATAAAAGGCGACGTAGTTTTCCCTGTTCGGATCGAGGATGAAATTCACGTGGAAAGTACCGCGATTCGCGATGCCGTCAGCCCAGAAGAGCGCGTGCTGTCTGGGAGGAATTTTCGTAAGCACGTCACCTTTGGGAATCGGGTATTTCCTGGGATTGGTGCTGTCGTTCGTCAGATAGCATCCGGCGACGTTCACCGTGCCTGCGGACGGATTGAACAGTTCGATCCATCCGCTTCGCTTGCCGTAATCGTCGACGAAATTGTCTTTGTTGATGACCAGCACCTCGTTGATTCGCACGGAAGTAGCCTGCTGTGCCTGCATGCCTGCCGCGAAAAGCAGGACAAACAGCAGGGACGTTCCGGATTTCTTACATATTGCCTTCATATATTGCCTGTTTATAAAGGAATATTGCCATGTTTCTTGGCCGGGTTGGTCAGTTTCTTCGTCTGCAGCTGCCTCAGTGCGCGGATGATGCGGAAACGTGTGTTTCGCGGTTCAATCACGTCGTCGATGTAGCCGTATTTGGCGGCATTGTAGGGGTTTGCGAACAGGTTATTGTATTCGGCCACTTTCTCGGCCATCAGTGCGGCCGGGTCGGCGGCATTCCTGATTTCCTTAGCATACAGCACTTCCGCTGCGCCCGAACCGCCCATTACGGCGATCTCGGCCGTCGGCCATGCATAATTCAGGTCTCCGCGCAGTTGCTTGCAACTCATTACGATGTGCGAACCTCCGTAAGACTTGCGCAGTGTGACCGTTACTTTCGGCACGGTAGCTTCGCCGTAGGCATAAAGCAGTTTGGCGCCGTGCAGAATCACGGCATTGTATTCCTGACCTGTTCCCGGAAGGAATCCCGGCACGTCGACCAGCGTCACCAGCGGGATGTTGAAGGCGTCGCAGAAACGAACGAAACGTGCGCCTTTGCGCGAAGCGTTGCAGTCCAGCACGCCGGCAAGATACTTCGGCTGGTTGGCCACGATGCCTACGGAATGGCCGTTGAAACGTGCAAAACCGATGATGATGTTTTTTGCAAAATCTTTCTGCACTTCGAAAAAATCGCCGTTGTCCACAATCGTGCCGATCACTTCATACATGTCGTAAGCCTGATTGGCGCTGTCGGGAATGATGTCGTTCAGGTTGTCGTCCAGACGGTCGATCGGGTCGGTACATTCCATCAGCGGTGCTTCTTCAAGATTGTTCTGCGGGATGTAGCTGAGCAGTTTACGAATCATCGCCAGTCCTTCCTCTTCGGTTTGGGCGGTGAAATGCGTAACGCCCGATTTTGTGGAATGTACGCTTGCGCCGCCGAGGTTTTCCTGATCCACGTCTTCGCCGGTAACCGATTTTACGACTTTCGGGCCGGTGAGGAACATATACGATGTGCCTTCCGTCATCAGCGTAAAGTCCGTCAGCGCGGGCGAATAAACCGCACCGCCGGCGCACGGGCCAAAAATGCCGGAGATTTGTGGAATCACGCCCGATGCAAGAATGTTGCGCTGGAAAATTTCCGAATAGCCGGCCAGGGCATTGATACCCTCCTGAATGCGCGCGCCGCCCGAATCATTGATACCGATACACGGTGCGCCCATCCTCATGGCCATATCCATCACCTTACAGATTTTCTGTGACATCGTTTCCGAGAGCGAACCCCCGAAAACGGTGAAGTCCTGCGCAAAAACGTAGACCAGACGCCCGTCAATCGTACCGCTTCCCGTCACGACGCCGTCGCCAAGATAGTTTTTCTTCTCCTGTCCGAAGTTTGTACATCTGTGCTTCACAAACATGTCCATTTCTTCGAAACTGCTTTCGTCCAGCAGCATCGAAATACGTTCGCGCGCCGTATATTTCCCGCGCTCGTGCTGTTTCTCGATAGCTGTTTCGCCGCCGCCTGTGCGCGCCTGATCGCGCAGCGCGATTAGATCTTTTACTTTTTCAAGTTGATTGCTCATTGATTTATTATTTATTATTTAACATTTAACATATAAAAATGTCTGACTGTACTTTTTCTCTTTTGCCCGGGACAACTTTGTCATGTAAGAGTATCCCGTTAGCAAGTTCTCAAATCTTGAATTTTGAATCTTCCCGTAGCGGACACACTCACTTTTTTCCCTCCATACACAGTTCAGTCAGTACGCTTCCCGTCGATTTGGGATGCAGAAACGCGATTTGCAATCCTTCCGCTCCGCCGCGCGGATGCTGGTCTATCAGCCGGACGCCCTTCGATGCCACTTCATCCAAAGCGTCCTGAACGGACGGGACGGCAAACGCGATGTGATGAATACCTTCGCCCCTGTTTTCGATAAACTTGGCGATGGTGCTCTCTTCGCTCGTAGGCTCCAGCAATTCGATTTTTGTCTGCCCCACTTTGAAGAAGGCAGTCTTTACTTTCTGATCGGCTACAACCTCGATGTTGTAACATTTCAACCCCAAAACGTTCTCGTAATAAGGAAGATGGGCTTCAATACTCCTTACGGCAATGCCCAAATGCTCTATGTGTGAAATATCCATAAAAATGAACTGTTTAATTAAATGATAAAATTCGCGTGCAAAGGTAGAAAAAATAATACACATGAGCAGCCATTATTTGTAATAATTTTTTTTGTACCTTTGCCCCGCTTTTTTAAGCCCTTGCATTTCGTGTGATGGGAAATTGGGGAAGCAGAACTAATTTTGAGTAACACAAATTTTATAAACAAATGAACACGTATCAGTTAAAAGGTACCCCAAGAGAAGGTACCGGAAAGAAAGCAACCAAAGCCATCCGCAGGGAAGGCATAATTCCTGCCGTGCTGTACGGGCAGGCGCCTGTCGAATTGCCGTTCAACGGCACGTTGAACAAAGGCGAGAAAGTAGTCGAAACGACTAATAACAAAGGTCTTATCGTCACGGAATTTTCTGTGACGACCGAAAATGTACGCAATTTGGTTTACACGCCTCACATCTATCTGGTCGACTTGTCGCTGGAGGGTGGCCGCACGGTGAAATCTCTTGTGAAAGACATCCAGTTTCATCCCGTAACGGACGCCATCCTGCACATCGACTTTCTGGAAGTCTTCGAAACGAAACCCATCGTAATGGAAGTGCCCGTCATACTCGAAGGCCATGCAGAAGGCGTCAAGGCCGGTGGCAAGTTGAACCTCGAAATGCGCAAATTGCGCGTGAAGGCGCTGTTTGACAGAATACCGGAAAATCTGCATGTCAATGTAGACAAACTTGGGCTGGGCAAAGCTATTCAGGTGGGCGATCTTCAGTTCGAGAATCTGGAACTGATAAATGCAAAAAATGCCGTCGTCTGCTCGGTGAAACTGACACGCGCCGCACGTGGTGAGGCGTCGGCAGGGGCGTAATTTTTGTAACTTCAAAGATTCAAGGATTCCGGCTCTTCTGTTCGGACAAGGTTAAGAAAAAAGACCGGATTGCTTCAGGCTGTGAATTTTTGAATCTTTGAATTTTTGAGTCGATGAAGTTTTTGATTGCAGGACTGGGAAACATCGGATCGGAATATTGGGGGACGCGCCACAATATCGGATTTCGCATCGTGAATGTCGTGGCCGAAGAAGGCGGCGTTGCGTTCACGGAGGTGCGTTATGGCGCCGTCGCACGGATGCGCGTGAAAAATGCGGAACTGATCCTGCTGAAACCAAATACATTCATGAATCTGAGCGGCCTCGCTGTCCGCTACTGGCTGCAAAAGGAAAACCTGACGGCAGAGAACCTGCTGGTCGTTGTCGACGACATTGCCCTCTCTTTCGGATCGTTGCGCCTCAAGCCGAAAGGAAGCGCTGCGGGTCACAACGGTCTGCGTCACATCGAAGAAACGCTGGGTACGCAGACATACAGCCGCCTGCGCTTCGGCATCGGAAACAATTTCCCGCCGGGCAGACAGATCGATTATGTCCTCGCACAATTCGCGCCGGAAGAACTCGAACAGATGCCCGCACATGTGAAAAAGGCTTCGGAGATGGTGAAAAGTTTCTGCCTTTCCGGCGTGGACGTCGCCATGAACCTGTATAACCACCGATTAAAAACGCCTGCCGATGAATGAAGTACGGATAGACAAGTGGATGTGGGCAACACGTATTTTCAAGACGCGGACTGTCGCGGCGGAAGCCTGCAAAAAAGGCAGGGTAGCGATTGGTGGCGTCAGTGTGAAGCCTTCGCGGATGATACGGGCAGGCGAGACGCTGCAAATCCGCAAACCGCCCGTCACCTTTTCATTCAAGGTATTAGCCCTCACCGAGAAGCGGATGGGCGCAAAACTTGTGCCCGAATACGTGGAAAACGTTACGCCGCCCGAACAGTACGAACTGCTGGAGATGAACAGGATTTCGGGCTTCGTGGACAGGGCGCACGGACTGGGACGCCCGACGAAAAAAGAACGCCGTGATCTGGAACAGTTTATGGACGATACCGATACCTTCGACCCGTCCGGGTTTGAACTTGACACGGAAGAATTTTAGCCGTCTGCCGGAAAACGCACTCTCAACTGACGCCGTATCTCGTCAATAATCTCAATCGTAATCAGCGAATTTTCGAGCGAATTGATTCGCGATTCTTTCCTGCCCGACTGTATCAGATCGATAAATTCTGCAATCTCGTAGTAATATTCGTGATGCGCCGTTTCGGGCATGATGTTTTCCGTCTCGCCGCCGCGCCGTTTCAGCGTCGCCTTGCCAATGACGTTGATCCTGTCGAGGGTGATGATGCCGCCTTCGCCCTGAATCTCCGTCGGGAGTCGCGAATCGGCGATCTTGCTGTAGAGAACCGTTGCACTGAGACCGTTGTCGTACGTAAAAACAACGTTTCCGTGTCCGTCCACACCGCTGTACAGTCTGACGCCCGAAACCTGTATCCGCTGCGGCCGCCCGAAGAGGACGGCCATCGGATAAATAGTATAAATGCCGATGTCCATCGCCGCACCGTTACTCAATTCGGGATTGAAGGCATTCAGTACCACACCTTCTTTCAGTTTGTCGTAGCGCGACGAGTATTGGCAGTAACAGGCGAAATACTGCCTGACGGCGCCAATCTCGTCCCTCGCTTTCTGCACGGCGCGAAATCCCGGTGTCAGCGTCGGTTTCATGGCTTCCATCAGCGTTACATCGTGTTTCCGGGCGGTCGCGATCATTGCACGCACCTCCGACGCATTCGATGCAAACGCTTTTTCGCACAACACATGCTTGCCGTGCTGCATGCACACAATGCTCTGCCTCGCGTGAAAGGCGTTGGGCGAAGCAATATACACGGCATCGACACACGGACTTGCCGCCATTTCTTCGACAGTCGTAAACGTATGCGGAATGTCGTGTCTGGCGGCAAACGACTTCGCCGTTTCTTCCGTGCGGGAACAGACGGCTGCCAGTTCGAAACGTTCGTCTTCTCGCCCGCCCGCTATCACCCAGTCCGTAATAAAGTTGGTGCCGACAACACCGAATCGTATCTTTTTCATGTCTGAATAATTTTAATGCAACTATTTATATTAATGTACGCGTTATAAAAAACCTTTTCATCGATACACAAGACCTTTCTGTCGAAAACCCCTGAATATTTGATTTTTTGAACTGATATTCCGGCGCATGAAATCATGTCGCACGCAGTATAATTCAAAGATTGACTGCAAATGTAAGATTTTTTTCCGAAGGAGCCGGCGAACCCCTTTTTTGTCAAAAAAAAATTACATCGGCAGAAAAGTTTGCATACTTTTTTGATAAATTATTACCTTTGTGCCGGATTCTGTTTTGACTTGTATACGGATATGGATTCGGACGAAAGAGAAATAAGAAATAAATCATTGATTATTACGGCAATTATTGCAGTCGCGATAATTATCGGAGGGGCTGTGTACTACATTTTCCAGCAGCAGCAGCGCATGTCTGATATGGAAGAGATTTTTGCGCTCGAAAAGGCGTCGCTGACCGATGAGTATGAAGAATTGTCGCTGCAGTACGAAGGATATAAGTTTCATGTGAGCAACGATTCGCTTGTGGCGCTGCTGACTACCGAGCAGATGCGCGTCCAGCGCCTGATGGAGGAACTGCGCACAGTAAAAACCACCAACGCCCGACGTATCAACGAATTGAAAAAGGAATTGGAATCGCTTCGCAAAATCATGAGAGGGTATGTCGCCCAGATTGATTCGCTGAACGCCGAAAACCAGAAACTGAAAACGGAAAACCGGCAGGTTACGCGAAAATACCAGCAAGCCAGTTCGACAGCTGCCCAACTGACTAAGGAAAAGGAGAAACTGACCGAGCGCGTCAGCCTGGCAAGCCGGCTGGATGCGACCGCCATCCAGGTCACGCCTCTTACCTCGAAAGGGAAACTCTCGAAAAAAATCGACAAGACGGCGCAACTGATGGTGCAATTCTCGATTGCTAAAAACATCACTGCACCGGTTGGCGAAAAAGCCCTTTACGTGCGTATCATGAGGCCCGACGACGACATTCTGCGCAAACCGAACTCCGGCGTGTTCCCTTTCGAAAACAGAGAAATCGCCTACTCCATGATGAAGACGATTGAATACGACGGCGAAGAAATTCCGGTCGTAATGTATTGGGATGTCGAAGAATATCTTTCACCCGGGTCTTATCGCGTCGACATTTTTGCAGACGGAAACATGATCGGACGAAAAGCATTTTCTTTGGAAAAATAAATTTTTTCTGCCGTTTGAACGAATTTTACATGAATAAATATTATTTTTGCCGAAACAAACAATCAAATAACAAAAAAGATGAATCGTATGCAAAACAGACGTGACTTTATCAAACAAGCATCCATGTTGCTGGCGGGTGGAGTGGTGATGCCTCGACTGCTGTCTTCGTGCAACGAAGCAGCCTCTGCCAAGAATATCGGCCTTCAGTTGTATTCGCTGAGGGATATGGTAAAAGAATCCGGAATCCGGGCTGTACTGGAAACCGTCGCTAAAATGGGCTACAAGAATCTCGAAACGGCCAGTTCGGACAAAAGTAAGATCTACGGACTGGAACCGTCCGAATTCAGGAAAATCGTGACCGACCTCGGAATGAAATGCACAAGCGCCCATCTGAACCAGAGTTATACGAAGGCAACGGAAGGCGCAGTGATGGCCTGGTGGGACAAGGCTATCGAAACCTACAACGAAGCGGGCGTGAAATACATCGTGCAGCCGTCGATAGATATAAACAAGGATACGACGACGGACGACCTGAAAGTGTTCTGCGATTATTTCAACTCGGTGGGCTACAAGACGGCTGCCGCCAGCATCGCGTTCGGATATCACAACCACGCTTTCGAGTTCCGCAAAATCGGCGACCAGCTGATTTACGACTTCCTGCTGGACAATGTAAGCCCCAATCACGTGTTCTTCGAATTGGACGTATACTGGTGTATCGTAGGCGGAGGCGACCCGGTGGCTTACCTGAAAAACCGTCCGAGACAGTTCAAGACCCTCCACATCAAGGACGAAAAGGAAATCGGCGCCAGCGGACAGATCGACTTTAAACCGATTTTCGACCAGATGACAGCCAACAAAGTCAAAGACTGGTACGTCGAAGTGGAAGAGTACACGGACAACGACCCCGTCGCCAGCGTACAGCAAAGTTTCGACTACCTCAACAAGGCCGAATATGTGAAATAGGCGAAAAATAAAGATGTTTCCGAAAAAAAAGCCGGTCTTGCGATCGGCTTTTTTTTCAGACAGTAAAAGTATTTTGTGGATATGACTTGAAGATTTGAGAACGAACGCGAAGGATTATTTCCCGGGCGCGAGGATTTTGCGGCAATATTCGACGCACTTGCTCACTTCCGCGATGGCATCCGAACCGGCCGGCACTTCGTATTCCAGTTCGATGTCGCACGTGATAGGCCACTTTTCCTTTTGTATCAGTTGCAGGATTTCCGCTATCGGCGTCTGTCCTTCTCCCCACGGACGGTTCGTGTCGGCAGGCGTAGCGCCCGGTCCCGTTTTGTCCTTGAAGTGGATGCTGGCGATGCGGTTGTGCAGGCGTCTGACGACGTCGCAGGGATTCTTTCCCGTTGCGCCGAAATAGTGTCCGGCGTCGAAATTCAGCATGAGCCATCCTCCGAGCGAGAGCACCTTTTCGAAACTGAAATCGGGATTGCCCGGCTGTCCGTGATTGTGCAAAATCACATACAGCTTGTGCTTTTCGGCGAACGGCAGCAGGCGAACGGCGGCCTTCTCGTCGATTTCCGTGGTTATACCCTTTGCCCCCAGCGTCTTGCAGACTTTGAAAGCGTAGTCGATTTCTTCGTCCGACCAGCTTGCGTCTCCCAGTTTCAGGATGTCGATTTTCACGCCTTTGTCCTTGAACATTTTCCGTATTTCCTTGAATTTGCTCATCGAAACGGTTGTTCTCCACTGACGGACGGCATTTTTGTCGTCCGGAATGCCGGCATACTGTTCTACCGGGCCGCCCATCAACTCGACCGAACTGAGACCTGCCTTGACGGCATAATCAAGCGTAGCCGCAATCGACTGGTCGGGCATACTGCGGAAACTGTACGTAATGGCGCCTATTTGCACTCCGCCGAATTTCGAATCGGGTTTATCGGCCGTCCCGGCAGCGATGTGCATACTGCCTGCAATGATTGCGACGGACATTGCTGTCTTCGTCATTTTTTTTAATACCTTCATGGTAATCATTTTAATTTTATTCAAAAACTTAATTTACTTATAATCACGGAAGGGGATACTGCGCTTTGCGATAGTACCAAACTTTATCCTCTGTCGCCGTAAGGCGTCTCCCGTTCCGTGTGCAAAGATACACGAAATAAAGTGGAGGAACAAAAAATCAAGAATAAAATCAGGAAATTTTGTGCAGAAAACCGTTACGGCAAGAAAAAGAACGGGGTATTTTCCCATATTACAGCAAATTACACGTAGAACATTCCTGCTCTTAATCCGTCGTGCAAGACAGGGCTACTGCCTTGTCCGTCCGGACTTCGAGTGTTCAATACTGAAATTTCTCCATCACAATTTTTCCTCCCAGCACGGTCATCAGCGCCTTCGCATCTTTCAGTTCGTTTTCGCTGCAAGTCATGATGTCTCTGTCGAGCACTGCGAAGTCAGCATATTTGCCCGCTTCGATTGATCCTTTTACTTTTTCGCCGAACATGGCGAAGGCGCCCCATATCGTGAACGATTTCAGGGCTTCTTCGCGCGTCATGCAGAGTTGTGGATACCATCCGCCGGCCGGTTCGCCCTGCAGATTGCGGCGTGTCACGGCGGCGTAGAATCCGTGATAGGGATTCACGTATTCGACGGGCGCATCCGAGCCGTTGGGTATGATGCCGCCCCGGTCGATGATCGTGCGCCAAGCATAGGCGTTGAGCACGCGCGATGCGCCGATTCTGGCCTCGGCAAAAGCCATGTCGGACGTGGCATGAACGGACTGCATGGAGGCGATGATGCCGTTGCGTATCAGGCGGTCGAAATCCGGCGGACATACGTTCTGAAAGTGTTCTATCCGGTATCGGTGGTCGGCCGACGGGTTTTCGGCCAGTACCTTTTCGTAGATGTCGATGGTTTGCCTGACGGCTGCATCGCCAATGGCGTGCGTAGCAACCTGAAAGCCTTCGTTTCCGGCTCTTTTTACGCGCTCGTAAAATTCGTCGTCCGTATAGCGCGGATTGCCGCAGTGGCCTTTCCGGTCGTTGTATTCTTCGAGAAACCATGCGCTTCGCGAGCCGAGCGAACCGTCGGTGTAGAATTTCACGGCGTTCACGGACAGTTTGCCGCCGCACAGGTCCAGCGCCGGCCTGTTACCGTCGGCAAGGTATCGGACATCTTCGCCCTCGCTCAGCAGTTCGTATGCCCGGACGCGGAGCAGCCCCCTGTCATACGCATCCTTCAGCAGTTTGATGTTTTCGTATCCGGTACCGGCGTCCATCAGCGAAGTGATGCCGAAGTTCAGCAGTTCGTCGTCCGCACGGCGGTAGAAGGCGAGTTTCTTTTCGTCCGAAGGTGCGGGAAATGCAGCCGACACGCCGTCCATGGCCGTGTCGATCAGTATGCCGGCCGGTTCGCCCGAAGGTGTCCGCAGGATTTCGCCGCCCTGCGGGTCGGGCGTGGCCGAAGTGATGCGGGCAACTTCCAGCGCTTTGGAGTTGACCCATGCCGAATGGCCGTCTTTGCGGAAGAGACAGACGGGATTGTCGGGCGCCACTGCATCCAGTTCTTCCCTGAGCGGCCACCGGGCTTCGTCCCATACTTCCTGCGACCATCCGGAACTGACGATCCACTCGCCCGGCTGCAGTTTGCCGGCTTCTTCGGCCACGGCTTTCAGAATGTCTGCCTTCGACTTCTCGTAGATGTCGATGGCCGACAGCGATTCGCCCAGATCCATGTAGTGCAGATGGCTCTCGATGATGCCGGGGATGACGGTCTTTCCGCCCAGATCTACGATGCGGGTGCGCGAAGATGTCAGCTGCCGGGCGGCTTCGGCATCGGTGCCCGCATACAGGATTTTGTCGTCCTTCACGGCGATGAGGGAGGCTTTCGAAAAATCCTTGTCTACCGTGTAGATGTTACCGTTTGTAAAAAGGATATCCGCCTTTTCGGAATCCGGGCTGCACGACGGCAACACGGCCATTGCCATCAGGGTAAAACTTATTCGGATAAAATTTTTGTTCATGATTGTTTTCTTTTTTTGTTCCGCAAAGATAGGTTTTATTTTTCAGCGGGAAAAATCGAAAGGGCAGTGCAGGTATAACAAACTTGCAGCGCCCTGTTTGAATGGGAATATTTCAAATGTAAAAAACAGTTATTTTAACCCCGTTTTCCAATGTAAGCCCCGGTCGGAGGATGGTCGGAGGATGGTCGGAGGAATGTCGGAGGATAAAAGTGTAAAGAAAGTTGAAAATTCAGGATTTTATATAGTGAAAACAGGAGATACTTCGCACAAGGTCTTTGTGCGGTGTCAAATCGCGACGGAAGAAGTTTTGTTCATGTTATTGCACGGAATAAAGATGAATACGGCTGACAATGAAAAGAGGAATGTCATTGTCAGCCGAGCGGGATGACCAGTCCTTCGTATCCGCGTATGGCGCCGGGGAAAACAGCGTCGGCTTCTTTCCGCAGCAGGTCGTCGTCGTCGTAGCGCGCCGAGTAGTGTCCGATCACGAGCCGTTTCACGTGCGCCATCCGTGCGATTTCGGCAGCCTGCCGCGCTGTGGAGTGAAACGTCTGCCGCGCTCTTTCCGATGCTGCCTCCATGTAGGTCGCTTCGTGGTAGAGGCAGTCCACGCCTTCGATCAGCGGGACGATGTCGTGACAGCAGGCCGTATCCGAGCAGTAGGCGTAACGTCTGGGCGGGGCGGGCGGGTGTGTCAACCGGCTGTTTGCGATCACGTCGCCTTCGGGCGTCACGTAGTCGTCGCCCTTTTTGATTCCGGCAAGCAGCCTGACGGGTATGCGGTAGAAGTCGATCATCTCCCTGACGAGGTGCGGCTCGCCGGGTTTCTCTGCAAAAAGATATCCGCACGTGGGGATGCGATGCTTCAGCGGGATGGAATAGACGCTCAGCAAACGGTCTTCCATCACGAGCGCATGTTTCGACGGGTCGATCACATTCAGCTTCACCTCGAAAGGCAGTCCGCCGCCGACCATGCGCAGAAGGTCTTCCAGTCCTTTCGGGCCGTGGACGAACAGGTCGCTCTTCCTGCCCAGCATTCCCAGCGAGGCAATCAGTCCGGGTAGTCCGAAGCAGTGGTCGCCGTGAAGATGCGAAATGAAGATGTGGGCAAGGCGGTTGAAGCGTATCCGCATCCGCCGCATCTGCAGTTGGCTGCCCTCACCGCAGTCAATCATGTACAGTCGGTCGCGCAGGTCGACTATCTGTGCGCTGGCACAGTGTCGCAGTGTGGGAGTCGCCGAGCCGCAGCCCAGTATGGTAATATCGAAACGAGCCATGTGCAGTTTGTTTTGGATGCGCAAAGATAGCAAAAAATCGAAGATTCAAAAACACATGCATCCATCCGCCCAGGAAACACGCTTCGGAATGTCGTCCCGTTCTCTGTCCCCGAGGCATGAATTAAAAAAAATTATACGATTAACGGGTGCAAAATGCAGTTGGTTTCCATTTTTTAAGTATGTTTGCAACGCAAAAATGATAAAGTATGGAAGATAGACCTGTCAAAATTCCTTCGCCGCTCCTTTCGTTCGTGCCGATCATCGTGCTGGTAGGACTGCTGTTCTTTACGATACGGATTTTCGGAAGCGGTACGCTCGACGGTGCAAGTCAGATCGTGCTGCTGGCGGCTACGGCAGTATGTGTGCTGATTGCCATGTCGTGCTGCCGCATCAGATGGAAAACGATCGAGGCGGCCATCGTGCAAAACATTACGAGCGTAACGGTCGCGTTGCTTATTCTGCTGCTTATCGGCGCCCTGTCGGGCAGCTGGATGGTGAGCGGCATCATCCCGACAATGATTTACTATGGCGTACAAATCATCCGTCCCGACATTTTTCTGGTTTCCACTTGTCTGATATGCATTCTCGTATCGGTAATGACGGGCAGTTCGTGGACAACGATTGCGACCATCGGTATCGCACTGTACGGCATCGGGAAGGTGCAGGGGTTCGGCGACGGCTGGATTGCGGGCGCGATTATTTCGGGCGCATATTTCGGGGACAAGGTATCGCCGCTGTCGGATACGACGGTGCTGGCCTCGTCCGTCACGGAGACACCGCTGTTCAAACATATTCAGTACATGATGATAACGACCGTCCCGTCCATCGTGATTACGCTGGGGATATTTCTGTTTGCAGGATTCATGCACCATACAGTTTCGTCGGAGTCCATTCTCGGCTTTACGCAACGGTTAGACGCGACATATCGGATATCGTTGTGGCTGCTGATTGTCCCTGTGGTCATGGGCGTGCTGATTGCGCGACGGACGCCTGCGCTTGTGACGCTGTTTGTTTCGGCGGCGCTGGCTGGTGTCTTCGCACTTTTTTTTCAGCCGAACCTGCTGCGCGGAATTGCGGAAACGGAAACGGGCGGCGCCGCTTCGCTTTTCGAGGGGCTGCTCCGGACGTTTTATGGAGGTACGGCCGTCGAGACGGGCGACGAGACGCTAAACGAACTGGTCAAGACGCGCGGCATGGCGGGTATGATGAATACAATATGGCTGATCATCTGCGCCATGTGTTTCGGCGGAGCGATGACGGCGAGTAACATGCTGGCAAGCATCACGTCGGTTTTCCTGCGGTTCATGAAGCGCACGGTAGGACTTGTCGGGTCGACGGTGTTTTCGGGAATATTCCTGAACATCTGCACGGCCGACCAGTATCTGTCCATCATCCTGACGGGAAACATGTTCAAACACATATACAAGCACAAGGGCTACGAGAGCCGCCTGCTGAGCCGGACGCTCGAAGACGGGGTTACGGTGACGTCGCCGCTCGTCCCGTGGAACACGTGCGGGATGACACAGTCGGCCGTACTGGGCGTGTCCACATTCACTTATCTGCCCTACTGCTTTTTCAATATCATCAGTCCGCTGATGAGCATACTGGTTGCCATGACAGGTTATAAAATAATTAAAAAGATAAAATCGGATGAAGAAAATCAAGATCTCGCTGCTCGGTAAGGTAGCCCTTGCAATAGGGCTGGGCATCGCGTTGGGACAGTTCCTGCCGGAGAGTATTGCGCGTGTATTTGTGACGTTCAATTCGCTTTTCGGCGAATTTCTAAAGTTTGTCATTCCGCTGATCATCTGCGGACTGGTTGTGCCTGCCATCGGCGACCTCGGGAAAGGCGCCGGCAAGCTGCTTGTCCTCACGGCCGTCATTGCATACGGCTCGACACTTTTCTCGGGATTCTTCACTTACCTGGGCGGTTCGGTGGCGCTTCCGCAACTCATTGCGCCGAACGCCGAAATCTCCGTCATGCAAAACCCCGAAGAGATGATGCTCCAGCCGTATTTTACGATTAGGATGCCGCCGGTGATGGACGTGATGACGGCGCTGCTGCTCGCCTTCGTGCTCGGTATCGGACTGACGCTCATCAAGGGCACGACGCTGCAAAACGCCTTCGCCGAGTTTCGCGATATCATCATTCGGCTTATCAAATCCATCATCATCCCGCTGCTTCCCTATCATATCTTCGGCCTGTTTCTGAACATGACGCTCAGCGGGCAGGTGGCTACCATCCTGCTGATGTTTCTAAAAGTGATTCTGTTCATTTTCGTACTGCACATACTGCTGTTGCTTATCCAGTTTACCATTGCAGGCGCCGTTAGCCGGAAGAATCCGTTCAAACTGCTAAAAACCATGATGCCCGCGTATGCGACGGCGCTGGGGACGCAGTCGTCGGCTGCAACCATTCCGGTCACATTGCAGCAGACGCTTAAGAACGGTGTGCGTGAAGCGGTGGCCATTTTCGTCGTGCCGCTCTGTGCTACGATTCACCTTGCGGGAAGCACGATGAAGATCGTCGCCTGCGCAATGGCCGTCATGCTGATGACCGGCATGCCGGTTACGATAATGGACTTCAGCGGCTTTATCTGTATGCTGGGCATTACGATGGTTGCCGCGCCGGGTGTGCCGGGAGGAGCCATCATGGCGGCGGTGGGCGTACTGGAAAGCATGCTCGGATTCGATGAGACGCTTCAGGCCCTGATGATTGCGCTCTACATTGCCATGGACAGTTTCGGCACCGCATGCAACGTGACCGGCGATGGCGCTATCGCGGTTGTTATTGACAGAATTGCTAAAAAAGAAAGATAGTTCGAATCATCAAAAAATAATTGTATCTTTGTGTCATTGTATTGTAGCAGCATATATAAAGAAAAGAATATGGATATGACAAACCGGAAAAGAACATCTTCGGTTTATATCCGGAATCAGTAATAAGTGAATATGAATTAATTAAACAAATATATTATGAATAAAAAAGATTCACATTTCAGCCGGAGAAATTTTCTTAAGAGTTCGGCATTGGGTATTATGGGAACCACCGTTGCAACGCCTGCTTTTTTAAGCAGTTGCTCCGGTCAGGGTTCGGGAGAAAGTAAATTGAAAGACGTCGTTGTGCCGGAGATTCTGGCGTCTGCGCCCGACGGTAAACCGTTGAAAGCGGGACTTGTCGGATGCGGAGG
>JAISXP010000165.1 GCA_031270465.1 Tannerella sp.
AATTACGTGCAGGCGGGACAGGAAAATTCCTTCACCTGGGCGCAGATGAAAAAGGGTTTGGAAATACAAATCCCGCTGATTGATTCGTTACGCAAACAGGGCAAGGTTCGTGTCGAAACGCTGGAGACTTCCGGTCGCTGGTTTCGTGAAAAATATCCGCTAACGCCCGCTACTGCCGTCACCACTCTGACCGATTTCCGTAATCAGGGCAACAAAACAGTCTGGTACAACAGTCGTTTCTATCGCGCCAATCTGGTGTGGGAAGGCGATGCGTTCCGTTTTCGTGACATCCACCTGTTCGACGAACGTATGGAATCGGACTATCTGACCAAAGCCGGTACATCGACTCAGTGCATTTACACGACTTTGCCTTTCGTCGATGGTTTTTTCTGGAGTAGCAGGGATAAAAAAGCGGGATTGCGTTTGACGGATAAGGATGGGAATCATCCGGCTGTAAATACGCCGGTTGTGTCCGAACTTCCGGATAATGTGTTGCAGGTAGAATTTTCGACGGTTTCAGAACAAACCTTCAAGATTGTTTTTTACGACGACCGTTTCGAAGTGATTTGCACAAAAGGCGACGCCGGCTGGTCTTTGGAACTGGAGACAGTTCCGGACGCCGAACTCCCGTTCCGGTCTATCGAAAACAATCAAATCAAGGCTTCATGGAACGGCTTTGATTACAGTGTAATATTCGAAAAAGGCGCTGTCGAAAAAACAGACAACAGCGTATTCCGTATCAAACCGTCCGACCGTAAAATTGCGGTAAATTGTAGTAAACGTATTTAAAATGATTATCAAAGCAATGAATAAAGCATAAAACAAAGATTATTATGAAAGTTAAGATTTTAATTTTATCATTTTTGATACTGTCGGTATCCTGTAAAGAAACCGAACAGGCTGTTGCCCCCAATGAGATACAATTGGCATGGGCAGATGCCGAAATCGGCGTTCTGTTTCATTTGGACATGCCGACGTTTAAACCCGACTATGACTTCCGCAAATGGGGGACGCATCCCGGGACGGCAACGTTCAATCCTGCCGAACTCAATACGGATCAGTGGTTGGAGACGGCGCAGAAGTTGGGCGCCACTTATGCCGTGCTGGTCGCTAAGCATTGCAGCGGATTCAGCCTCTGGCCTACCGAAGCGCACGACTACAGCGTGAAAAACTCGCCGTGGCGGGACGGTAAAGGCGACATCGTGGCGGATTTTGTCGCCTCGTGCAAAAAATACAATATCAAACCCGGAATTTATGCAAGCACTACCGCCAACGGTTATCTTTATGTGGACAATCCGGGATTTGTGCAGCCCGGCTCTCCCGTCACGCAGGAAGAGTACAACAGGATTGTTGTACAGCAACTGACGGAACTGTGGAGTAACTACGGCAAACTGTTCGAGATATGGTTCGACGGCGGCGTGCTGTCAAAGGAAAAGGGTGGAGCAGACGTACTTTCGCTGGTGAAGAAAATGCAACCGGAGGCCATCGCTTTTCAAGGGCCATACGGTCATCCCAACCTGATTCGCTGGGTAGGGAATGAAGAGGGCGTTGCACCGTATCCCTGCTGGGCGACGGCCGATTCGACGACCAACGCCGACGGGACAGTCGTGATTGACGGACTGAACGGCAACCCTTTCGCTCCCTACTGGTGTCCAGGCGAATCGGATTTTACGTTGCGGTGGAACCGTTCATTTCAGGGCGGATGGTTCTGGACGGCGGGACAGGATTCGATGATGTTCCCCGTCGACGAACTGATGACGAAATACATCACCTCCGTCGGACGTAATACCAACATGCTGCTGGGCGTGGTCATCGACGACCGCGGGCTTGTGCCCGATGCGGACGTGAAGCAAATCGAACTTTTCGGCAACGAAATCCGCCGTCAGTACGGGACGCCTTTCCGCCAAACATCGGGAACAGGAACGGAATATCTTATCCGGTTCGAACAGCCGGCGACAATCGACCGCATAGTGATTCAGGAAGATATCGCAAAGGGAGAACGCGTGCTGGAATATCGTGTCGAAGGAAAACAAAACGGCGAATGGACGGAACTGTCGTCCGGAACAAATATCGGACACAAACATATCGACAGGTTCCCTCTCCGCTCCGTCAGCGAAGTAAGATTAATCGTTACGGAATGTAAAGCCAAACCGCAAATAAGGAATTTTGCAGTGTATGAAAAATAAAGAATCATTTCCATCAAAATGATTGCCTTTGCTTCGTAAATATAAAATAGAAGATGTGTTCGGCGGATAAGGCCAATATCGGCGAAGTGGTCAGTGGTTAGTATCGAGCATGCTTCTGGACGGTACGAGCCATCCGGCAAGCCGTAGCTGCCTGCTAACCACCAAACACTGACTACTAATTACGAAGCTCCGAACGGAGTCGCCTTGAAATTGAAAGTCGAAACGGTTTTCCCTTCCGACAGGATGGTCAATGTAAAGACATATTCCTGTCCTTTCCCGAAAAGCGTCCCGCAAGAAAGCCATATATGCGTCTTCTCATACGGTTCGAGGGCATGTACTGTTCCGGTGCCGACCTCTATCGTTTTTCCATCTTTCTCCGCCGTGAGTTTCAGGGACGTTTCGCGCGAAGCTACCTGACCGAAATTCCGTACCTCCACGCTCAGGTCGAAACCGTCCGTGCGGAGTGTAAACAGGGGCGCGAGAGCAGAAAGATACGGCTCCAGATAGTCGACATAAGGCAGCCGGGCATACCCGTACAGCAGTTTTCCTCCGGGCGTCCGGCCAATCAGCTTGGGCGCAAACTCATCGGCCGTAATCCCGCTGCCGGCAGCATCGAAGGTGACGGTCAGGCCGTCGCCCGATTTCTCCGAACGGACAGCCCTGGCGCCACGTCCGAAATTGACCTCTGTCGAAGCGCCGAAACGCAGCGAGGCTACGTCGACGTCCGTATGTGGATTGAAATTCTTTTCGGCGGCGATTTTCACGCGGATGGTTCGGGTGGCCGGCGTGACGGGTTCCGTGTCGAGCACGGTCAGCAACAAACCGGGATTCAGCGGGATGGTTATATTCTTGGAACTGTGGCTATCGTTCGCCCGGTCGTCGTTTTTCAGCACGTCGATAACGGCAAAATTGGCCTGGATGGCACGGCCGTATTCATCCTGATAGACTTTGATCCGTTCGTATTTGAACCAGTCTTCCACGTATCCGTCTTCATGCCTGGAAATGCCCGGCAGATAGGCTTCGCCCGGATCGACTACCCAGTGGACGCCGTCTTTCGAGCGCAGGTAATACGCAATCCGTCCCAGCCAGTCGTTGACAATAAGATGGTACTGGATATGGTCGCGCCACACGACCGGGTCTTCGAAATTGCCTTCCACCGGCGGATAGACCCGCCTGTCGGTCAGTTGCCGGTAGGGTGACAGCCCGGTCTCGCTAATCCATATTCCCCCTCCCCGGCAAACCATCAGGAAAGAACCGTCTTCGCGCCGGGCAAAGGTCAGGTTGGACAGTCCTTCGATGATCCGGCGTCCCCGCGGGTCGAATTCAAAATGGCTGTACGTCCAGCCTCCGTCGATCCGGTCGGACACGTAGCGGCCGTCCATGACGTAGAGCACATACCGTCCGTCCTGCAGGCGGAAGAATTCGGGATTGTGTCCGCGGCCGACGATGTCCTTTACCGTAAACGGGCCGGAAAGCCGGTCTCCGACGGCATAGAAGACGGTGGAATTGGGCCACTCGTGGTGCCCCTTTGGCGAACTTTCCGGCCAGCCACACACGAACAGGTGGTATTTCCCGTCGTCGCCCCTGAGGATGTTGCCGCCCCAGAAGGAGACGCTGTCGTTTTCAATGCCGTTATCCACATAACGGGGTACGACGCCTTCCGCACCCCACACGTCTTTTGACGAATGTCCCGGAGGCATGGGCAGGAAACGGTCCATGAACCGTCCGCCTTCCACCAACCGGCTCCATTCGGCCGGACGCGGACGTTCCGTAATCTGGGCTGTCAGGTGAATGCTTGCCGCCAGGACAAAGCCGGCGATACAGGTCGTCCGGAGAGCGGCCTTTGCGATGAATGTGCATTGCGCTGAATGTTTTGATGACATGATGTATTTTCTTTTTGATGAATATGAAAGTCAGGAAGGACGTTTATGCGGAACGCCAAACTCCCTGCAAGTTACTCTTTCGATGTCTACGCGCCAGATTTTCACGTTTTCGACGGCTGGCCGGGCATAGCGGAACGTCTTGTCCGAATATTGGCTCATCAGGATGTTGAGCGCTTCCGTCTTCCGGTCGAAGTCTTCTTCAAAAACGACCTTTCCCCAGGCCATGACGCTTTTGGAACGCATCCGGTAACTGCACGCCACGTCGGGATGCTGGTAAACGAGTTCATTTTTCGTATGGAAGGCAATGCACACATTCGGATTCTGACGGAGCAGCGCAATGCTGCCGCCTTCCCGAGCCGAATGCAGGTATATCACTCCGTCCGCATAGCCGAAATTCATCGGCAACACATACGGGATACCGTCCGCGCCGGCCATCCCGACGAAACAGACGTCGCACTCGCGAATGACGGCTTCTATCTTTTCTTTTTCGGTATGTTCAACTGTTTTCATCTGTAGGAGAAGTTAATTAAAGTCTGTCTGTTCGAATGAAAGCGGAAGCAGGGAGGCCGCCGAATCCACGCAGCACACTTCCTCGCAGCCGCAAAGCAGGATGCGTACCGGACGACGCTGACGCCGTTCCGTTTCCTGCAACACCTGACAACATGCGCCGCAGGGTGCAATGGACGGCACGACCCTGCCTTCCCGGACAGCCGCCACTGCCAGCGCCTTCACCGGCAC
>JAISXP010000182.1 GCA_031270465.1 Tannerella sp.
GCAATTTTCCTAACATAATTTTCCGGGTTTTAAAGTGCAAAGATACGAAAATGGGGTGAAAAATCCTTTAATCCTGTGAATCGTGGTTCAGATGCTTTTTCCGCCATGCGGACGGCGTCTGTCCGGCACTTTTCAAAAACAGGTCATAGAAATGATTGTTTTTGGCGAAGCCTGTACGGTCGGCTATTTCGTTGATGATCAGTTCGGGACTGGAACAGAGCAGGCGTTTGGCTTCCTCCATCCGCAGTTCGTTAATCCATGCACGGAACGACCTGTTCAGGCGCCGATTGAGGTAAAGGGAAAGGTATTTGTTGTTTGTCCCGATATGGCGCGATACGTCGCCAATCGTAATGCCGGGTTGAAGGTACTGCTTTTTCTCCAGCCAGTTTTTCAGGCCGGTTTCGATGGCGTCTGCCGTAGCGCAGGGCAGCGTTTTTTTGTTTTCCGGCTCTTTCGCCGTGTTCTCCTCCGACAGGGCTTCCTCCAGTTTTCCGTACACAAAACCGTGACCGACAAAGCGGATAGCAAAACAGACATAAAACACGTAATAAACGGCCGAGCAGACAATCCCGACACGGATACCGGGAATCAGGCTCGTGGCCAGCGCCAGCAGTCCGATGCTCAGGGCGGCATAGAAGGAGACGTTGACCCATTTCAGGTGTTCCGCTTCCCGGCCGGAAAAGAAGTTGTCCAGCTTCCGCAGCGCGTCGCGCCAGGTAACGGCGAAAAGCCGTATATACCCCAGGATTTATGGGATGAAGGGAACCGCGTGACTGTAAAGATGCAAAATCTTGCGTCTTTAAATTTTTGAATCTTTGAACAGTTCACTCAATACACAGAACATGCCGCGCACAGTATATTTTTGAGGAATAATGTTGGAATAAATACGAAAAAATACCTACCTTTGCCGAAAAACAAAAAAGTATGTCCTTAAAACGTTTCGGAGTATCGGTAGAAGACGATTTGCTGGAATCTTTAGACCGGTACGTCAGTGAGAACGGTTTTGCAAACCGCTCGCAGGCAATTCGTTTTCTTATCGAAAAAAATGTCGCCGAAGAAAAATGGCAATGCGGCAACACCGTCGCTGGTACCATTATAATAATGTATAACCAAACAAAAAAACAAATCTCTTCCAAAATTGAAATCATCCAGCAAAACTACCGTGACGTCATCCTTTCGTCGTCGCAATACTACCTGAACGAGGAGTTTTGTCTGCACATTGCCACCGTCACAGGTATGGCTCACATACTCACCGAATTATCCGACAAACTGATTTCCATCAAAGGCATTAAGCACGGAAAATTGGTGATGAGCAGAGCTGATTAATTTTTTTTAACCCCAAGAAGTAGCACGGATTTGTAATATCGTGCTACTTTTGAGGCGAATTTAAAAATCACAATTATGAGAAGGTATATGTTTTCTTTCGCCGCATGGTGTGCAGGCATCGGCCTGTATGCAATAGATAAGGGTGATACTCCGGCAGATACGACCATTCAACTGAATCCCGTGGTCGTGACAGCGACCAAAATACAGGTCAATCGCAACAGTGTTCCCCTGAGTATTACCGTCATCAACCGCAACGAAATCGAGGCGAGTAGCGAATCCGCATTATTGCCGGTACTGTCGCAGCGCGTTCCGGGTTTGTTCGTCACACGAAAAGGGATTACCGGATTCGGCGTCAACACGAACTCGGCAGGGACAGTCAACATACGCGGCATCGGCCAGGGCAACAAGGTATTGATGCTTTTCGACGGCCAGCCGCAGTGGGCAGGCGTCTTCGGACATTTGCTGCCCGATACCTACGTAGCATCGGATGTCGAGCGGGTGGAAGTCATCCGCGGACCGGGGTCACTGCTCTACGGTTCAAATGCGATGGGCGGTGTCATCAACATCATCACCCGCCAGCAGCGCCAGGACGGGAGACGGACGCAGGCGCGTATCATGTATGGCTCGTTCAACACGCAGAAATACATGATCAACAACGGTTACAACTCCGGCAACTTTAGCAGTTTCATCTCCGTCAACCACGACCGTACGGACGGTACGCGCGCACATTCGGATTTCCGCATCACCAACGGTTTTGCCAATCTCGGCTATAAAATCGACGACCATTTCAAAGTCCGGGGCGACGTCAGTCTGGCCAAATACAAAAACCAGAACCCCGGCCCTGTGGACAATCCGATTCAAGACAATATCATGGACGTCCTGCGCGGCACGGCATCCGTCAGCATGACGAATACATACGAAAAGACGGGCGGCGCCATCCAGGCCTTCTACAACTGGGGGCATCACAACATCAACGACGGATACCGTCCGCCTGCCAACCCGCGCACTTTCCGATTCAACTCGGACGACCATAACACGGGTGTCCTGCTCTACCAGACCTTCCGCCTGTTCGACGGAAACAGTTTCACGACAGGCATCGACTACAAAAACTGGGGCGGACATGCGTGGAACGACACTATCCACGGCCGGAAGGGTGAAATCATCGACCGCTCAGTCAACGAAATTGCCGGCTATGTCATTGCGCAACAGGATTTATTTGACAAACTGAGCTTGAATGCCGGCGTGCGCTACGAGCATAACGATGCCTACGGCAGCCGCTGGACGCCACAAGCGGGAGCAACATTCCGTCCTTTCACAGGAAATACGATTAAACTCTCATATTCTGAAGGATACAGAAGCCCCAATATCCGTGAACTGTATATCTCGTATCTCCCCTACTCTATTGCCAATCCCGACCTGAAACCGGAGAGCATGAAAACATACGAACTTTCTGTCGGGCAATATCTGGCAAACAACACTTTGTTCGTCGAAATCACAGGTTTTTATCTGGAAGCCAAAGATTTGATCACAGGCGTACAGGGGAAGCTGACGAACGTAAACAAACTGTACAATAAAGGCATAGAGATGGAAGCGTCTTATTATCCGCTTAAAAACCTGTGGTTTACAGCTAATTTCAGCCAACTGCATACGAATGTCGCACTCGAGGCCGCTCCGAAAAGGAAATTTTTCATGGAAGGGACATACGTGCTGTTTCGGCGTCTGACGTTGAATGCTGATGTGGAGTCCATCGGGAGACTGCAGAAAACAGGCGGCTCGGAAGACGACAGAATATGTTATACCCTGCTGAATGCCAAGGTATCATATCTGTTCGGAACGGAAAATAAAGGTCTGACGCTTTTTGCCAAAGGCGAGAACCTGACAGGGAAATCGTACGAAATACTGAAAGGGTTCCCAATGCCTAAAACAACCATACTGGGAGGAATCAATGTTACGTTTTAGAATCATCATGGCTGCCGCATGGACGTGTTGCCTCGCCTGCAACACCCAAAACACGTTTGAGGATGCAGTTAAAACTGCTGTAATCAGACAAATAGAAGATTATCCCAAATCTACGTTAAAAGATTTGTACAAGAATTTTTTTCAGGATCGTTTCGGACCGGGGCATCTCGTTCAGGACACAGCGTCGTCCGGCAATTACCTGCGCTACGAACTGGCGTCGTTCGACCGGGCAAGTGGCGCATATTACGAACCGACAGGATGGGAAGGCAATTATTTCCGTGTCAATCTGTCGACTATAAAAGAAAATCTTGTTCCGTACGACGTGTATTTCGATGCATTTGTACGCAGCGTGAACGGTATTACGCCCCCTTCGACAGAAGAGTGGACAAAGGAATGGCATGATATCGACGCCGTTATACAAAAGATGGACTTGTCGCTTGCCGACTTCGAAACCGACAGGCGAGAAATTTTCAGTAAGTTGGAACAGGGCGAATACGTTATGCACCACAGTAAACCGTTCGAAGAAAATTACAGCCCCCACTACCGCATCATGGAAAAGTCGATTTTCGAAAAGGAAATAAAACCGTTCCTGCCCAAATAAAAAAATATCCGAATGTAAATTCGATTATTTTAAACTACAATACATTCAATGGATTAGCACGCAATATCGTGCGCTATTGCGATTTTTATTCAGAATAATACACAACAATATTTGGCCGGAGCAAAAATTTTTCTTACCTTTGCACCCGAAATCAAATCGCGGAGTGGAGCAGTGGTAGCTCGTTGGGCTCATAACCCAAAGGTCGTAAGTTCGAGTCTTGCCTCCGCAACAAAGCAAGATGCTGCATGACAGTCTCTTGTTTTTTTATTCCGGTCATATCAGTCCTTCATTCTCAATTCACTTATCATGGGACACCAGCAAAACCCTGTGTTTAAGCATAGATTTTAGACAGTCTAAACAGGAAGAACGGGATATCAAGTACCCCCTTCAGTTCTGCCCTGAAGTGTTTGATTTTGGCGTTGAAAGATTCGGCGG
>JAISXP010000051.1 GCA_031270465.1 Tannerella sp.
ACCGGCAAGGCGATAAGTTGTTTCCACAAGCTGATTAACCACGGCGAAAAACACCTGTTCGACGACTGCCGGATTGACTATTTCGCCGTCTCCCTCCCCGACCTCGCCATCTGGGAAGACGATCTGAACGTCCGCAACCGCATCCATTGCTACTATGTTATGGGATTGGGACATTTGGGTTTAGGCCACACCGACAAGGCAAAAGAATTTTTCGACAAAGTGCTGGAGCCGGATATAAATCATCAGAATATACAATTGATAGCATCTGATATTCACTGATTCGGCTATATATATGTTATAATATAAATGAATGATTTTTAGAAACAATTAAAACAATTTATTATGGTGCAAAATTGCAAGATTCCAATTATGGGCATATTATTCCTTATTTCAGGGATTATGCATGGACAAATTATGAAAGTGGACGGTTTGGTTACAACCAATGTAACAGGAGAACCGGCAGTAGGAGTCGTTGTCATAGACAAAAATGACAGGACGAAAGGAACTATCACAGATCCTGACGGGAAATTCTCCATCCAAGTGGATAGAAACGCCACGCTGGAATTTTCCTGTTTAGGTTATGAAACTATGGAAATTGCTGTGCAGGGACGTTCCATTATCAACGTGGAAATGGCGGAAAGCACAGTAGAATTGGAAACGGTCGTAGTAGTAGGTGTAGCCATGCGGAAAAGCGATTTGACAGGTGCGGTAAGCAATATTTCGAATGAAAAACTGAACGAGTTGCCGGTAATCACTGTCAATGAAGCGCTGCAAGGTCGCATAGCCGGAGTATATGTTAGCAAAAATCCGACGCCCGGTTCAAACGCTACTATCAGCATCCGCGGAAACAACTCGATACAGTACGGCACAGAACCTATTTATGTTGTGGATGGTATCGTTGTGAACGAAGGATTCAACCTAATCAATACAGAGGATGTAGCATCAATAGAAGTACTGAAAGATGCGTCAGCCACATCTCTGTACGGTTCGAGAGCTTCGAACGGTGTAATTGTCATTACTACCAAGAAAGGACAGCGAGGTGGACGGGTCAGTTATGACGGCTGGGTCGGATTTTCCGATTATACTCGGAAAATGGAACTGATGAACACCAACGAATTATACGACCTGCGCATAGATGCGGGTGCCAATTCGTATATCTTCCGGCAAGGCAATAATCCGGAAGAATATCCTCTCACGCGCGAGCAATACATTCAGCGAGTTACAGCTACCGACAATTATGACCTGTTTGCAGACTACGAGCATGACGCATACCACAAGAATCTGTCGTACAACTGGCTGGATGAAGTCATCCGCAAAGGTGTGGAACAAAACCATTCCGTCAGCTTCTCCGATGCGGACGACAAAGGCAATTACTACCTGAGTCTCAATTATTCAAAGCAGACAGGACTTGTCAAAACGTCGGATTACGAACGGTTCAGCGGCAAAATCAATCTGGACAGAAGTTTGAAACCCTGGCTGAAAGTAGGAACAAACACCTCTTACATAAGGGGTATCGCCAACGTAGCGGAAAGTTCCATATTCGGAAATGCTATGAGAGCCAATCCTTTCTATGCAATTAACGACGAGGATGTGTATATGAAATGGGGTCCCGAAGTGCAAACAGGCGTAAACAATCCGCTGAAGAGCATGACGGTAGATGAAGACCGGACGCAAAACCGTCTTTTGTCGGCCAACTATATCAATATCAACCCTATCGAAGGATTGAATATCCGGAATACGTTTTCTATTGATTTCAGGGATCAGCAAGAGTATTATTATGCGCCTAAAAATACCGGGCAATCTATCCGCAATTCGTACGACGGGAATGCCATTCATACGAAAAACCACTGGTTTAACTGGCAATATGACGGTTCTGTCGCATACGATACAAATATCGACAAACATCGTATTTCCGCAATGGCGACAGTCAATATATCGAAAAATGTCCACCAGGTAAACCGTGTTGACGCAAAAGGATTTGCTTCCGACGACTTTTTGTACTACTACCTGAACGGCGCTACGTTAAAAAACATTTTTACATTGAGTTCGGATTTTACCAGACGGAGTATTGCCGCTTTCGTGCAAAGAGTGAACTATACGTACGACTACCGGTACTACGCCACTGTTACGATAAGGGAAGAAGGCTCGTCAAGTTTCGCTCCGGAAAACCGATGGGGTACGTTTCCTTCGGTCGCGCTTGCTTGGAATGCTGCAAATGAATCATTCCTGAAAGGAAACGATTTATTCGACCAGTTGAAGTTGCGGCTGGGATACGGCATTGTCGGCAATCAAAATATCCCCCTGTATGCCATTTATTCCCTTTACCGTCCTTCCGTAACCAACAATTCCGTAGTATTCAATTCCGACGGACGCCTGGGAAATCCCGACCTGAGATGGGAAAAACAGAAACAATGGAATGTCGGACTTGATGCGGGCATATTAAACAACAGGTTATCCTTTACGGCCGATTATTATTATATAAAAAACACAGATTTGTTGATGCAACGTTCGCTGTCGCCCATTTCGGGATACAACAACCGGATCGACAATGTCGGCGAACTGGAAAACAAAGGGTTTGAATTTACCGTCAGCGGAGCCATTATCGACACGCGCGATTTGAAATGGAACGTGTCCGGAAATATTTCATTTAACCGGAATAAAATCACCAAATTGTATGGCGACGTAGACGCTATCTGGAACAGAGGAGGCTATACGACGGTAGAAATATCGCGGACGGGAAATTTGTTCCTCGACGAATCTATCAACAATATTTACGTGTACAAATTCGACAGAATCGCACAAGAGTCGGATATGGATTACATAAGGTCGTTAGACCTGGCGGACAGGATTGTCGAACCGGGCGATATTTTGCCCAAGGACATCAACAATGACAAGCGAATCGACGACAACGACCGTTTTGTGGTAGGTAGCACCGACCCCGAATTTTTCGGAGGAGCATCTACGGACGTATCATACAAAGGCTTGAGATTGAATGCTATATTCAATTATTCGTACGGCGGGAAAAGAATCAGCGGCCTGTATGAAACATTGATGTCCGGAAACGGCGTGAATCCGTCGCATGTCGACCTGAAAAATCGCTGGACACCGCAAAACACGAACACCACAATTCCTCGTGCGTTCAAGGACGGCGGACGTTTCGGTTACAGCGATGTGGACTGGGGCGTGCAGGATGCCTCGTTCCTGAGAATGTCTGCAATTACGCTGTCTTACGATTTCCCGAATGTGCCGTTGGACAAACTCGGACTCCAGAATCTGCAACTGTACTGTACCGGAAATAATTTGCTGACAATTACCTCTTACAAAGGATATGACCCGGAAGGCGGCGACAGCTATCCTTCTTCAAAAATGTATGTACTGGGACTCAAAATAGGATTTTAATGAACATGTTTTAAATATTAATTATTATGAAAAGTAGAAATCAAATCATATTATCAATTGCCGTGTTACTTCTGGCTACGGCATGTTCCGATTTTTTCGATAACAAGCCTTTGACGGCGCTCACGAAAGAGGAGGCATTTAGCAAACTCGAAAATATCGAACCGCTTTTATCCGGTTTGTACACAAACTGGAGAGACAATACCCGCAAAGACCGCTGGGGACTGGTATTCCAGTTGGGAACGGACGAAGCGCAACAGGGCGCCTATCAGGTGAGAACGGACGCCGACCAGTCGGCAATGGACAAATACAACGGATTCCTTGCGCCGTCGAACAATACATTGACCCGGCAGTGGGACGATAGGTGGCGTATCATCACCTCATCGGCGGCGGTCGTAAGTGCATTGGAATTGAATACGGAAGACCCTTCTCGACGCGACATGCTATTGGGTGAAGCCTGCTTTATCCGGGCAATACTCAATTTCGAGGTCTCGCTTTTTTGGGGCGAAATACCCGTGATCGACGATGAAATCATCGATCAATACGGAATGGGACGCCAACCATTGGACAGGGTATATGCCCTTATTGTCAAAGATTTGGAACGAGCCGTCGAATATCTTCCGACCACGCAGTCCGACAAGCGGAAAGTGACTAAAGGCGCAGCGCAGACCATGCTCGGAAAAGTATATATGTCCGCCCCGCCGGAAGCAGATATCAGAGACTATGCCAAAGCTGCCGAATATTTCAAAAGTGTGATTGACAATTCGCAATACAGACTGGCAGATAATTTTGCCGATTTGTTCGACGCCAACAAACCCAATACGACCGAATCCATTTACGAATTTCAATTCAGCAACGTGTCGCCCGACCAAAACCAGGTGCAATGGCAAACCGGCTCGCGAGCGTTGGCCGATGCAGAACGGGGATATTGTTACTTCGGCGGATATGACCTGATTCTGCCGACTAAATATTGCTACAGTTCGGTCGAAGATGGCGGCCTGTGGGAAGACGGCGACACGAGGCGATACGAAAGTATCCGCTACGATTTTACGTACGGTGACTTCATACCGGTACTCCAGAATTGGTTCGGTGGAGACGAACTCAGCCCGCACATCAAAAAATATGAAGACATACGTACAGATAAAGTGATGAGTTTCTGGTATTCAGGCAAGAATATTCCTTATCTCCGTCTGGCGGATGTGTATCTGTGTTACGCTGAATGCCTGAACGAGATTGGACGAACATCGGAAGCAGTAGAATTTGCCAATATCGTCAGGATGCGCGCATGGAACGGTTCCTTACCCGACGACAAAAAATGGAGCTCCGGCATGTCTCAGAGTGATTTCCGGGTAACCATTATGGATGAGCGCATGCGCGAATTGTGTTTCGAAGGATGGCGGCGTATGGATTTGATTCGTACCGGCAACTTTGTGCAACTGATCAAGGAAAGAAACCAGTGGGCGCGGGAAGAAAGCTCCATTCAGGAATTTCATACCAGATTCCCTATCCCTCTCACCGAAATCAGACAAAATGAAGACATCAACGAAGAAGACCAGAATCCCGGTTATAAACTGAACTGATAAAGACCATGATTGAATTTCTCGTCAAATCCGTTTTAAATCACAATGATCATCGTATCGACCTGATACGCATGACCAGTGGTTCGGGCGCATATATGGAAGTAATCAACTATGGTGCAACGATTGTCTCCATATTTGTTCCCGACAAAAACGGAGTACTGGATAATGTCGTACTCAAGTACGAAGATTTCAGCCAATACATGTGGAACAAAGCGCTTTTGGGTGCCACAGTCGGACGCGTAGCCAATCGTATTGCCGGTGCACATTTCACGTTGAACGGCATTACATACAATCTGGACAAAAATGACGGAAAAAATTCCATCCATGGAGGGTTCAACGGTTTTCATACAAAAATCTTCAACTATCAAACCGATGGTGAAAGCCTGATTTTATCCGCGACAAGTGATGACGGTGAAGGTGGATTTCCCGGACGCCTGGATTTCGAGGTGAAATATTCTTTTTCGGACGACAATGTACTGTCTGTCGAATACACGGCTTCTTCGGACAAAATCACGCCCGTCAACTTCACGAACCATTCGTATTTCAACCTGTCCGGCAGAAAGACGGTTATCACGGATGATGAACTCAAAGTAAACGCGACGCGCTACGCCGAATCCGGGAACGAGTTCCTGCCTACGGGCAAGATTCTGCCGCTCGCGGAAACGGCTTTCGCCTTCCGGGAATACACGCGGATTAGCGACAGGATGGCAATGAAATCCGACAATCTGAAAGGATACAATGCCTACTTTTTCAAGGACGCGAACCACGACAAAAACATGCCGTTGGCTTCTTTCCGGAATATCGCATCCGGCAGAGTAATGGATACATACACGTCTATGTCCGGCATTTTGATATACACCGGCGACTTTTTATCGGAAACGTTCAGTCCTTTCGAAGGTATTTGTTTTGAAGCTCAATATCCACCCGACGCAGTGAATCATCCTCATTTCTGCCAAAACATTCTTTATCCCGGAGAAACGAAAAAAGACACTGTCACATATCATTTTTATATTATCCAATAATTAAAACACAATCAATTATGAAACAAACAAAATTAACAATTCTGATAGCGACATGCGCTATCGGTTCATGCCTCAGCTTGTGGGGACAAGACAATGACGTGGCGCTAAGATCGCCTGACGGAAAATTGGATATCACATTCCGAACAATCGAAACGCCGGTTCGTCCCAATGTACCTAATCGGGATAATAATCCTGATATCCCGCCGTTAACCAAATTGGTGTACGAGGTGAATTTCAACGGAAAACAATTGCTCGAACCTTCGGCTATGGGACTGGAACTGGAAAACAACCGTTATCTGGGCGAGAATGTCATGATAGCGAAAGCCTCTTTTTCCGAAGGCGAAGACAATTACACCCTGCTGCACGGCCGGACAAAAGCAGTATCGGAGAAATACAATGCCGTACTGCTGGAAGTCGCCGAGCGCACAGGACGACGGAAGATGCACGTGGAAGCCCGTGCATACAACGATGCAGTGGCTTTTCGCTACGTCGTTCCTGAACAGACTGCGCTGATTGACTATCGTCTGAAAAACGAAAAAACAGAATACCGTTTACCCAAGGATGCCACTGCCTACGCTTTGATGTTGCCGAATCATCGCTCCGGCTACGAAAGTGAATTTCTGAAAATCCCGGTCAGCGGACTGTCTAATCAGGGAGGCGTCGCCAGCTATTTTCTGATAGGCATGCCTTTGGTTCTGGATGTAGCGGGTGTCGGCTGGATGGCTATTACCGAAACCGACCTTGAAGGTAATTCCGCTACTTACCTGCGTAACCCGACAGGCTCATGGGCGGGACACTGGTTCGAAACAGTCGTGTCGCCAAGCTGGCGCGACAGTGAAGTCGCCGTGACGGGAAGCCTGCCGCACAAAACGGCCTGGCGCGTAATCATTGCGGCATCTGACCCTGCCCGTTTCATCGAAACAAATGCGATGACCGGTCTGAATCCGGAATCGCGCATATCCGATACGTCCTGGATAACAACCGGAAAATCATCGTGGGACTGGTGGAACGGCAGTCTGAACAGAGACGGAGAACGGGCCTACACCACCGAAACCATGAAATACTATGTGGATTTCGCTGCCGAATCGGGCTTTGAATTTATGACGATCGACGCCGGCTGGAGTGGCAGCGACATTACGGTCTGCCGTGACAATGTGAACGTGCCCGAAGTAGTAAAATATGCCAGAGAAAAAGGAGTGAAGGTAATCATCTGGCTGGGAGGCACCAATGTCTGGAACCAGATGGACAGGGCATTTCCTTTGTATGAAGAATGGGGCGTCGCCGGCATGAAAATCGACTTTATCCTGCGCGACGACCAGGCCGGCATTGATTTTTATTACCGCGTAGCCGAAAAAGCGGCCAAACATAAATTGCTGGTCGACTTCCACGGCGCAACCAAACCATGGGGATTGCAGCGAACATATCCGAACGTAATCGGATATGAATGTGTTCTCGGAATGGAAAACTCGCTGGTAGGCGTTCGCGACAATCCCGAAAACCGTCTGATTTATCCCTTCACCCGCATGATAGCCGGACTGATGGACTTCACGCCCGGCGCTTTTGATAATGCCACACGCGACGAGTTTGTGGCGCGCAACAGGAAACCTATGGCAATGGGCACACGCGCTCATCATCTGGCAATTTATGTCGTATACGAATCTCCGTTTCAAATGGTTTCGGACTGGCCTGAAAATTACAGAAATCAACCTGCCGATTTCAAATTCATCAGAGATGTGCCTGTCACATGGGACAAAACAATCGCTCTAAATGGCAGACCCGGTGAATACGTAACTGTTGCCCGCAAAAAAGGAGACGACTGGTTTCTCGGAGCAATGACAAACTGGACGCCAAGAAACTGCGAAATATCGCTTGATTTCCTCGAAAGCGGAAACTACGAGGCCGAGATATATGCCGACGCTCCGGACGCCGACAAGTATCCTGAAAAGACAAGCCTCAAGACCGTACGCGTCAAAGCCGGCGACAGAATGAAAGCAAGCATGGCGCCCGGCGGCGGACTGGCAGTCCGGTTCAGGAAAATGAAATAAACAAATATCACATGTTTTACCAGCAGAAGAGATATTTTTCCGGCCAGCCGTTATAATGTATAGCAAACCGTTATAACGGTTTGCCGGAAAATAAATCTTTTCAAAGTATTATATAAAATATTTTCGTTGATACGCAGTTATTTATAAAAACGGCATGAACGGATGACAACAGAATAGCGACAGTTTGAAACGAAGTTCGACGCAGTCAATTGCCTCCGTCTATTTATAACAAATAAAAATATCATCACATGAAAAAGACCATTTTCGACAAATTAAAAACTCTCTGCTGCCTGCTCGCAGCGCCGGCGACGCTGTTTGCCGGAAACATTCAACCCGCGCCCGACGGAAAGGCGTGGCACATTACTACCGCTTCCGCGTCGTATCATATCCGCGTTTCATCGAAAGGCGAAGTACAGGAAGTATATTTCGGGAACCGGCTGGCGACGGGAGATACACCTGCCGCTTTGGGAGCCGAAGTGCCCGTGCGTGGCGGATATGTAAACGGAACGCCTTCGCTCGAAGTAATTTTCCCCGACGGCGTGCGCGATGTAGAACTGGAATACCGGTCGGGAGAAATCATCACGGTTGACGGACGCCAAACGCTAAAAATCACCCAGCGCGACAAGTTTTATCCGCTCGAAGTGCGTTCGTATATCCGTGTGCTGCCCGAATACGACCTCATCGAAAAATGGAACGAGGTCGCCAATACCGGAAAAAAAGGCGTCATCCGGATCGAAAACCTCCAGTCCGCTTCCGTATTCCTGCCGAAAGATGCGTATGAACTGACACATTTCGCCGGCATTTGGGGAAACGAATTTAGACCGAACACAACCAAACTGACTTTGGGCGTGAAAACCATTCAGGTAAAGGATTTCAAGTCGTACGGTTCATCGTCGTTCATCGTCCGTCCCGAAAGCGAAGGCGGACAAACGTCCGGACGGGCATGGTTCGGGTCACTCTGTTACAGCGGCAACTGGCGGGTGGACTTTGAAAAGACATTCAACGGGAACGTCCAAATTACGGGCGGCATTAACTTCTGGGACCAGGAACTCAACCTGAACGCCGGACAGTCGTTCGCCGCTCCGCGCATGGTTTTCGGATACACCGAACAGGGAACGGAAGGCGTCACGTTGCGGCTGACGAGTTATATCCGCGAACAGTTATTACCCGAAAAACACCGCAACGAGGTGCGCCCCGTGCTCTACAACAGCTGGTATGCCACGACTTTTTCTGTGAACGAAGCCCAGCAATTAGAACTGGCGAAGGTGGCGAAGGATATCGGCGTAGAGATGTTTGTTATAGATGACGGCTGGTTCAAGGGACGGGTAAACGATAAGGCCGGACTGGGCGACTGGACGGTTGACCGGAATAAATTCCCCAACGGATTGCAACCGATGATAGAGCAGATTAACGCGCTGGGGCTGGATTTCGGTATCTGGATTGAGCCGGAAATGGTCAATCCGAACAGCGACCTGTACCGTGCGCATCCCGACTGGGTCTTCCATTTCCCCAACCGCAAACGCCACGAAGGACGCAACCAACTGCTGCTGAATCTTGCGCGGGAAGACGTGTGCAAATACCTGTACCAATGCTTCCACGACCTCCTGTGCCAAAACAGCATCAAGTTTATCAAGTGGGATATGAATAAGGCGCTGACCGACCCGGGTTTCCCCTCCGCTCCGGCAGATGAACAGCGGGCGGTGCGAATCAAATACATGGAGAACCTGTACCGGTTAGTAAGCGCTCTGCGAAAGGAGTTTCCGGACGTCTGGTTCGAGAACTGTTCCAGCGGCGGCGGACGGATAGATCTGGGCATGGCTCGCCTGTTCGACTTCAACTGGACAAGCGACAACACCGATCCCGTCGAACGCATCTTCATACAGGACGCTTATCTGTCCATCTTCCCTGCCAACACGATGATTTCGTGGGTGACGCACGAAGACTGGCACCAACAGCAACATCCGCTGGACTTCAAGTTCGACGTATGCATGGCGGGCGTTCTGGGCGTGGGCAACGACATTGCAAAATGGAACGACGAACAGAAAGAAACGGCGCGAAAGAAAATCGCCCGTTACAAGGAAATTCGAGAAACGACACACCGGGGCGACGTTTTCCGCCTCGTCTCGCCCTATAACGCCAGCCAAAGCATCCTGCAATACGTCTCGAAAGACCGGACAAACGCCGTGATTTTCCAGTACCGTCTGGCGGAATATCCCGACAATGCTTTGCCCGACACTCAACGTTCGCCGCTGATAAAACTGCGCGGCCTGTCGCCGGATGCGCAGTACGAAATAGAAGGCTTAAAAACGTACAGTGGCGCCTTTCTGATGGAAACCGGAATCAAATTGCCGTTGAAAGGCGCTTTCAAAAGCCGGATATATACCGTGAAACAAACTTTGCAGGTCATTCGTCCGGCAATAAAATAAGCCCGGCAAACGCCGTGCACAAAAATAGTTAACCCACATCCGGATATCTCGTTTCGAATAGCCGCAATGTGGGTTAAATTTTTGATATTTTATACCGTTTTCTCGATGTTCCACACAAATGCGCGGAGACCTAACTGTTCCGTACGGTTATCCATCTCGCGCAAGGCTTCCAATAACGGATCTACCTTCGCATCGTCAACAATCGTTATGATGGCAGCGTTCATTGCCGGCCAGGCATGGCTGCCATAGTGCGGTTCGCCTTTCCGCGAGCCGCGTCCCTGTACCTGCTCAATGCGTGTAAAACCGCGGCAGTTCAGGCGGTCGAGCAACATGATGATACGTTCGTTATACGCCTGGTCAAATGTTATTAATATTGATTTCATCTCGTTTTTTTTGGTTTTAGGATTTTGTGTTTGCGAGCCTGGTAGTACTCATCCAGTTCACGTGATCTACGCAGTTTGCGGCGCTGGCGGCTGATGCCGGTTGCGGCAAACATGCAAAACAATACGGGTACGAGGATCAGCGTCAGGACGGTCGAAACCGTCAGTCCGCCGATGACGGCGATCCCCATCGGGCGCCACATCTCCGCCCCCTGGCCTGTACTGACCGCCATCGGAATCATACCCAGGATGGTCGTCATCGTCGTCATCAGCACCGGGCGCAAACGGCTTTTCCCCGCCGTAACGACCGAATTGATGACGGCCAGCCCGCGCTCGCGGCAAAGTATGGTATAGTCAATCAGCACGATACCGTTCTTCACGACAATACCGATCAGCATAATGCCCCCCAGCAGGCTCATGACGCTAAGCGTACTCCCCGTTACAAACAGCGCGATCAGCACGCCGCTGATGGCAAACGGCACGGAAAACATGATAATGAACGGATACGTGAGCGATTCAAACTGCGCCGCCATGACAATGAACACCAAAGCGACAATCAAAAGGGCCAGTACGCCCAAATCGCCGAACGATTCCTGCTGGTCTTCGTACGTGCCGGCCACCTGGATATTGACGCCCGACGGCAATTCCAGCCTGCCCAACACCTCCTTGCCCTGTGCGACGACATCGCCCAGTGCGGCGCCCGATATAACGGCCGAAACGGTCACGATGCGCTGACGGTCTTTCCGTTCAATCGTCGGCGGGGCAAAACGTTCGACAACCGTTCCCAGCTCTTTCACCCGGAGCGCCCGTCCCTGGTTATTATAAACAAGGATATTCTCAATGTCATCCAGGGAAGTCCTGAACTCCGGCGCATACCGGACAACGATGTCGTATTCGTCTCCGTCTTCGCGATACCTGGAGGCAATCGCACCGTTGATGCGGTTACGCAGGTACGTCCCGGCGGTAGACAGGTTCAAACCGTGCAGGGCCAGCTTCTCCCGGTCGAAATCGACCTGATACTCCGGCAGGTAATCCCCGCGGCTGATGTTCACTTCCACAACTCCTTTGACCGTGAAAAGTTCCTGCCGCAATTCTTCGGCAATACGGTCGGTTTCCGCCATGTCATAACCGTAAATTTCAAAATCGGCCGTCGCCTGTCCGCCCATTCCGGTATTGCCGCCTACGATCACCTGCATTTTACTAAATTCGGGGTATGCCTTCAGGTCGTCACGCATCAAGTCCCCGATCTCCATCATCGTACGTTTCCGGTCTTCCGGATCCAGAAGTCGGATATTGAACGTAATGATATGAGGCCCGTTATTCTGCATCGACGCAAAGATATTATCCGAACTTGCCTGTCCGACCCTGTAATTGCAGACCATAATCTCGTCCTTATATTTTTCGAGCCATTCCTTCGTCAACTTATCGGCTATCTCCTGCGCCCGTTCCTTACGTGTACCTACCGGCATTTCGAGGTTCGCCGAAATCGACGCATTATCCTGTGTCGGGAAAAACTCCGTACCGATATTCCCCGCAAAAATTATACTCAGCACGAAAAAGACGATACAGGCTGCCACAACGGTTTTCCGGTGACGGACAGCCCAGTTTATCATACGCGAATACTGTATGTCCAGTTTATCTAAAGCCCGCTGGATCGGATGATATAATATCCGGAACGCTTTCGTAGGCTTCTTCTGCAAACGAAGCATCTGCGAGCAAAGCATCGGCGTGAGCGTCAGGGCGGCAACCGTCGAGATAATCATGATCACACACATCATCCAGCCCAACTGTTTGAAAAGCACGCCCGTCATACCCGTAATCATCGTCAGGGGGAAGAAGACGGCAAGCATCGTCAGCGTAGATGCAATGACGGAAATGGCGACTTCGTTCGTCCCGTGAACGGCGGCCTGCCCCGGTTCCGAGCCGCGTTCGATATGCGTCGTCACATTTTCGAGCACCACAATGGCATCGTCCACCACCATACCGATGGATATGGACAGGGCGGAAAGCGAAATGATATTTATCGAATTTCCCGTAATCGCCAGGTAAATGAACGAAGCAATCAACGACAGCGGAATGGTAATGGAGATGATCAGCGTCGCCCGCCAACGCCCCAGGAACAGGAATACGACCAGTATGACAAACAGCAGGGCATAAAGCACGGTCTCCGTCAAACTGTCAATCGTATTGATAATGTTATCGGACGTATTTTCGATAATTCCCAGTTTTATATCCGAAGGGAGACTGGCCTGGAGCGCCGGCAGCATGGCCAGCACCTTGTTTGCAATCTCGACCGAATTGGCGCCCGACTGTTTCTGGACGATAATCATAGCGCCCCGTTTGCCGTCCGTGTACGCTTCCTGCGCCCGTTCCTCTACGGTATCGACCACCCGCGCCACGTCGCGAAGGTAAACATTTGCACCGTTGTAACTTCCCACAACGATGTCCCGCAACTGGTGCGAATCCTTAAACTCCCCTTCTACCCGCAAGGCGTACGTTTCCGAGCCGATATCAAAACTGCCGCCGGGAATATTCCGGTTCTCGGCGCCGATGATACCGCTGATGGCTTCGATCGTCAGGTTATACGCCTCCAGTTTGTTCGGGTCGCAATATACCTGTATTTCCCGTTTCGGCGCACCGGCGACCGAGACGGTCCCGACGCCCGGAATACGCGCCAGCGGATTGGCCACGTTATCGTCCAGGATTTTATACAACGCCGCCTGGCTTTCCTGCGCCTGCACCGAAAGCATGATGATCGGAATCATATCGGTGCTGAACTTAAAGATAATCGGCGTTTCCGCTTCGTCGGGCATTGCCGACGATACCATATCCAGCTTGTCCCGGACATCATTGGTCAACACATCAATATCATAGCCATACTCAAATTCCAGAATCAGCAATGACAAGTTCTCCGACGAACGCGATGTTATATGTTTCAGGTTACTTACCGTATTCAATATGTTTTCCAGCGGACGGGATACGTTGTTTTCAATATCACTCGCACTCGCACCCGGATAAGCCGTCATCACCATAATGACGTTCGTTTCAATATCCGGCAGCAAATCGACCGGCAACTTGGAATACGAAAACAATCCGAACAGCACGACTGCAGCAAAGCATAATGCGGTCATAATCGGTCTTTTGACCGCTCCTTCATATAAACTCATAATTCGAATGATTTTTAATTATTTCTCAACTTCTACCTCAACGCCGTCAAGTAAACGCGCCTGACCGGCCACCACAACGTCGGCATTGTCATCAACACCGGAAATCAATTCGTAATTTTCACCCATCCGGCGCCCCAGTTCGACCTTGTTGTAGGAAACCCGCCCGTCTTTATAGACAAAGACGTAACGGTCGCCCGCGCCGGCCTGTTTCACAATAGCGCGGTCGGGTATGACGACACGTTCCAGCGCCCCGAAATCAATCGTCACACGGGCGAACATCCCGGGACGGACGCGCATGTCGCCGTTTGCAAGGCGTACTTCCACCGGGAACGTGCGGGTAGCCGGGTTGATGGTCGGATAAACCAGGTTGACCTGGCCTTTGAACTGTTCGTCGCCATACACATCCAGCCGGACATCAACCGGTGCACCTTTTTGTATTTTTGTGAAATACGTTTCCGAAACGTTTATCATCAATTTAACAGGCGTAATCTGCTCGATCGTTAAAATAGGCATTGCACCCGAATACATGTCGCCGTCGTCATAGTTACGCGCCGTCACAATCCCGTTAATAGGGCTTAACAGGGCCGTATTTTCCAATGTATTTTTATAGGAAGTTTCCCTTACGTCGAGCGCCATTTTCGCAGCGTCCCACTCGGATTTCGAAATACCGCCAACCTTATACAGTTCATCAATTCGCCGGAACTCAACCCGTTGATTTTCGAGTTGAAGTTCGAGTTGCCGGAGATTTGCCGCATCCATTTGCACCAGTTTCTGCGTTTTCGACACACGGTCGCCCACTTCGACGGATATCCGGGAAATGCGGACCGGCATGGCGGGAGCGATATTGTTTTTTGCTTCCGCTTCGACCGTTGCCGTATATTCTTGTGTCTGCGGAACGGACTGTAACCGTACTTTTTCTAATTTAACAACAGGCTTTTCCTCCACCTTCCCGACATCCGCCGTTTCCTTCTGCCCGGAACATGCAGCCAACAAAACCACACTCATCAATGTTACTAACTTCATTCTTTTTTTCATCTCTCTGTATTATTTGTTTACTAATTATTTTACCGTATCACCATATCCCAATACCTGTTCCAGATCGGCTTTTGCTGTCAAATAGTCAAAAATCGACTGGTTATACGTAAGTTGTGTTTGCGTCAAGGCAACTTCCGAATCGTTCAGTTCCAGAATCGTACCTTTCCCGACTTCATAACGTTTCTGCGCTATCAAACGCCCTTTTTCCGCCTGCAAGATGCTTTCCTTATTACTGAGCACCTGCTCGGCGCTGGCAGTCATATTGTTCAAATAGCTCTGAACCTGCATGTTTAACATCCGTTCCGTATTCAAGCGTGTCTCTGTCAGCTGGCGAAGCCGGATTTTGGCCTGCCGGATTTTTGGCGAATTACTCGCTTTAAATAAAGGTACGGTCAGCGACAATCCAACCGAAGAATACGGGAACCAGTTGTATTGAGACACTTTAAAATCATTATTTAAGGAGGTGTACATATAATTAAACGATGCGCCGAGCGTCGGCATATAACCGGTTTTTTGCAGCTTCAGGTTTTGTTCCAACATCATGGCGTTCAAATCCATTTGCCGCAAATCAGAGTTTCCTTCGAGGGAAAACGTTTTGTTCTTCAACTCATTTTCAAACAATTTTTCTTCATAATCTTTCAGGTTACCGACAATTTCGAGCTGAATGTCCCTGTCAATACCCATTAAAACTTTCAACTGCAATTTCGCCAGGTTCACGCCGTTGCGGGCGGATACCACATTCGGTTCCAGGCTGCGCACCTGGACATCCGCACGTATTTTATCGTATTCGCTGACAAGTCCCTGTTTGAACATTTCATGAACAACATTGAAATTAGCTTCCGCCTGCTTATAGCTTTTCAACAAAACTTCGTAACCGTCCTGCGCCAGCAACAGCTGATAATATGCCTTCGTCACCTGGTTAATCATTCCCAACTTTGAAGACCGGGATTTTTCGACCGCCAGTTCAACATCGGACTTTGTCAGGTTAATACTCCGGTACAAAGCCGGCGCAAACACGGGAAGGCTGACCACCAGGCCGCCGCTGTAAGAATTATCCGTACCGACCTGAATCGTCTGGCTCTGTCCGCCGAACTCCATGACCATTGTCTGTTTTTTCAACGTCCGGGAATAAGACCCCGACAGGGAAACGTCCGGGAAAAGGCCGGCATAAGCTTCCTGACCGGCCTCTTTTTTCAGTTCAATCTCCATTCCCGCAACGATAATCGTCGGATTGTCGGAAAGCGCTATATCAACAGCCTGTTCCAGATTAATCTCCACTTTCCCGGCAAGCGCATCATCCAAATTCACCTGTAAAGTATCCCGTATTCCTGTAATATCTTCCGCCCTAACCGGAAAAACGATACTTGTGCATAACAGAATACCTGCCATCCATCTCATCTTTCTACACTTTAACATCATCATCTTGGTTTTACTATTAATAATTAATTAATACCCTGAATATTATTGCTTTTATATTTCTTCTTCGTAACAAACCCGTCTATAATTTCACGTCCGGCGTTGGTACTGATACCGCGCAAAAAAATATAGAAAATCGTATTATGAATCTCTTCGTGTGTATACCGGGTGTATATATCCGAAGTTTCATTTATAATATACTCTTTATGAGCTATTATTGATATGAGATCATAATTTATATCCGACATAAACACCGCCTCTTTTTCTCCCCGCTTAAGTAACTTTACAATCTTATATATAAACTGTTTTTTAATATCCAGCATGAGTCGGAGAGCATTCGGATAACGTTTGATATCTTCAAAAAATTCCTCACAGAACCATGTGGGTTTTTCCACCATTTTTTCATTGAGTAATAATATGATTTCAAGTGCCGTATACGACGTCTCTTCCAATGATTTCATATATCGGGAAAACGGCTCGCTTATTTCTTGCAACATCTCAACAAGCAACGATTCCTTATCGCTGAAAAAATCATACAACGTTCGCTTGGACACGTTTGCTTTCCGTGCAATATCATTCATACTGACACGTTTTATCCCGCTCCGCGAAAATAAATCAATTGCAACTGCTTTTATATTATCTTTCAATGACATACCCTTCAAAAATCAATACCTGTAAATTTCCAAATTTAAACTTTATATCTCCATCCAAATAAAAATCGTGGCAAAGATACAGTGTATAAAGTAAACCAAAAAGGTACAGGCCGCCATATAATTAGTCAAAATCGAAACCTGTATATGTTTTATATCAATTATACATAAAAAAATCAAAAAAACAATCGGTAAAAATAAAACATAAACGAAATCCTATTATATTTGTGGGCAAAAAACGATAAAACAATGTCTAATAAATTAGCAAACTCTTTAATGACGATAAAAGATACTGTTACTTCGTACGACAATTATCAGGACAATGTGATAATTATAGAATTTGACAGAACATCTCTATATGAATTGAAAAATTTCGCGCCTTCAATCCCTTCCCGTTTTGATGCGGCGATTTTGATAAGCATTTCAGAGGGCGAAATGGAAATACAGATAGATTATGTGACCTATAAAGCCGGCAAAAATTCGCTTACATTAATTATGCCTACCCATATAACGTATTTCATAAAAGGCCACGGCGATTTGAGAGGCTGGGTGCTGGCGATTTCAAAATCATTTTTGGAAACCTTATCCTATTCCGGTGGACAGCAACAGCAACCGGATGTCATTTCGTACATGCAATTTAAGAAAAATCCCCTGACATATTTTAGCGACATTGAATACAAATCCCTTTATCCGAGCCTTGATTTCGTCCGTAACAGGATGCGTCAACATGCACATCTATATTACAAAGAATCAATAAAAATTGCGTTGAAAATGTTTTTCCTTGACTTGGGAAACATTTACCTGAGCAAAAGGGAGCATTTCACCACCCCAACGCTTTCGCGTAAAGAAGAACTGTTCGTCGATTTCCTGTCGCTGCTGCGGAAAAACTGCAAAAAACAACACGACGTTAAATTTTATGCAAACGAACTGTGCATCACCACACAGTATTTATCTTCAATCCTTAAGAAAGAAAGCGGGAAATCCGCAAGCCAGTGGATTCAGGACGCCCTTATGATTGAAGCCAAAGGAATGCTTAAAATGCTCCGCACAAATGTCCAGCAAGTAGCAAACGAACTGAATTTCCCCGACCAGTCAACCTTTGGCAAGTTTTTCAAAAAACACGCCGGCATGTCGCCTATGGCTTTCCGTAAATCCTGAGAGGATAAATTTTCGTTCATCCGGAAAAACAGAGAGGCTACCCCGGAAATCGGGGTAGCCTCTCTTGCCATATTAATTTTTACGGTATCAATAAACCGCCTTCACCTTCCGTTCGCCGCTGATTACAATATAAAGGCCGCGCACATGCAGGGGAACACGCTGTTCGCTTGCAGTCGTTTTGCCTGTGTGGATCAGCTGCCCATGCAGATTATATACGCTTAGCACTTCGCCGGGGACGATGCC
>JAISXP010000101.1 GCA_031270465.1 Tannerella sp.
CATTGGACTTATGTCGTTCGACAGGTCGAAGCTGCAACAAATAAGCGAGCAGTTGAGCCGAAGCAGTGAGTTTATGTCGGTCGCTGCCGACAATCCGTTAGAGTTTTCGACCATCGGAGGCGAACCGCTTGTGCAGGACGGCGTTTATACGACGGATGGCAGTCAGCTGACAGGCTGGGGAGCATCGGCGTATGCCTCGGTGCAAAAGGAAACATCTGCCGCACCGGAAGTGCCGGAACAAAAGCCGGAGCCTGCTGTATCAGCGCCGGCAGAGGAACCTGCCGCAAAGGACGGGATTTTCGACAAAGCCGACGCCACACTTCGTAATCCCAAACTGCAGGACAGGGCGAAAGCGCTGCTGCTGTTACAACTGTACAAGTTTTGTTCGGTCATCAACTCCGCAAAGGCAGCCGAATATCTGCAACAGTTGCAATCGCTCACGTCGTTGCTTCCGCAGGATGAGCAGACAGAACTGTCTGCAACAGAAAGCGCCGGAGCCGGCAGCGGTTTCGCAGCCAAAATAGCCGGTATGGTCAACGAAGCGCTCGAACAGACGGACGACGCCGGCAAATCGGCGGCATTAAAACAATGCGAAAAATGTATCACGAAACGTTTCTGGCCCTTCGGGAAGCAAAAAGCCTGGTTGGCGGTCATCAACGGCTGGCTCATATTCGACCGTAAAGAGGCGTTTCGACTGTTGTACAAAGTCCCCGTCGAAACACAAAAAAGTATTATTCTGACCGCCAACAGGGCGGCGACGCTGCAACCTTGCGAATGGGAGGCTTTGGAAGCGAAAATGAATACAAGTCCGATGATTAAGAGTTTGATTGACGACGACCAGTCGGTTTCATTGAACGCCATGCAGGCAAAAGACGCCGCCAGAAGCATCACAGTCTGTATAAACGCCGAAACTGATGAGGACAGTAAAGTAAAGGAATTCGAGAAGTACGAAAAGCTTTTGTCGTCACACAAAGACACACTTCCTGCCAAAGTCCTTGGCGATATGGCAAACAACATGCATACTTACCTCGCGACGGTGGAGAATTTGGAGACTCTCTGGAATGTTCGCTTCAGACTGTTGCACCGTAACATAAAGTTATGGATTAACAATGCAGAGCTTGACGTGGCCGCTTTCGACAGGGTATTGCAGCAGACGCCCGACTATCTGAAGCATTTCCTGGCAGCATCTTATTTCTCGAGCAAAATAAAGCAGGAAAGCGAAGTCGAACAGGCATACAGCGACATGTCAGCCCGCACGTCGGGAGAGTACCTGCCCGAAGCATGTTTCCTCCATTATCTTATCGGGCAAAACAGGGCGAAAAAAGCGCTTGAACTGGCTCAACGATCGAAATATTCAAAACAGTTGATTCCCGGACTGCGTAAAGAATTATTGCTTCACACAGAAAACGGAGAGAAACTGATTAAGCCGCAAGACGTGGCGGGCAATCAACTGTCCGAATTTCTGGTGCAGACCTCGCTTGCCGACCGTGTGGAGTATCTGAAACGTATTACCGGTAACGGCAATAATGATCTGCCTGAATGTATCTGGACCAAATGCTCTTTTCGTAATATGATAGAAAATGAAACGCAGGAAGACGTCAATCCGATGTACGCATCCTTTTTCACAAAGAGTTTGGCAAAAACCGAACAGTTCGCGACCTATCTCCGTCTTTCGGGTTATGGAGTATGTCAGTGCAAAGACGTGGATTTGGTATTGATGATTGCTTTGGAAGAATGGGCTAAAACCGACAAAACTGCCGTAATGCGACTGATGGAAAAGATGAAGACGACAATCATGCCCGCCAATGATAAACTTCAATATGATATTATCAGTAACACCGTGTTTGAAAGATGTCGCAGCGTGTTCTGTGCCGTTCCGGAGTTTTTCGTTGATACTTATCTCGAATGGTTTAACCGGTGTCTTGTCAACGAAGGAATAAGCTTGTACAGCGCCGAAGGGACAAGTATTCTTCGATACAAAGGCGTGGCGGTGATTAATCAGGCATTGCTTGGCGCTACGGCAACAAGCGAAATATCATCGGCTCTTAGCAACGAAATCATTGTCAAAGCGTTTACAAAATTCAAAGCGCATCTCGACGAAAATTGCGTCGCAATTGCTGCGCAGATATATAGCAGCGGCCTGTTCGACATCGCCGCGCCGATAGATCTGACCGGATACGAAAACATCTGGCAAACAGGCGTTATTAAAAAATCCATGAATATGTTATGGCAGGGACTGAGATCAATAATCTAAAGTAAATAACCGCCTTCGCAATGAGGCATTAAAAATAGAAATTATGGGATTATCAAATTTGTTTAAGCCGACATGGCAAAGTAAAGTAAAATTTAAAACGAATCAATTATGAAATGGTATTTGAAAGTATTACGACAGTACGCTGATTTCAGCGGAAGAGCACGACGGAAGGAATACTGGATGTTTGTGTTGTTTAACTGTATTTTTGCCGGATTAGTTACAGGCATTGATACGGTATTGATGATTAACGGGATTGCCAGGTTTCCGGTGTGTTCCCTGACATATCCCATGGCAATGATTATGCCGTCGCTGGCCGTAGTTGTGCGGCGGCTGCACGATACGGGCAGGAGCGGATGGTGGGTGTTAATAACTCTGATACCACTGATTGGCGGCATTTGGCTGCTGGTATTGATACTGGAAGACAGTCAGAGAGGCGACAATCGCTACGGGGCAAACCCGAAAATATTGCCACAACGACGAAGCGAAAAGGCGTGGCTGCTAAGCGCAACGGTTATGGCTATAATCGAGGCTGTTGACATTATGTCTTTCTTTATCCTGTATTTTTTGTATCAGATAAATCGCGATATATCGCTTACGGATCCGATGTTGGTAAGACTTGTTTTATTTTTATTGCTTCTGCTTCTCGGAATTTTACTGTTTCCACGCCGTTCATCCGGCTCGCTGATAGAGAAAGCCCGCCGCAGAGTATCCCTGCTGTTGATAATTTATGCAGGGGTAATGATTTTAAGGAGAGGAATGTGGATTATTATTGATCTCTTTCAGGCTGATTTCTCTTATTCTCCCTATTTTTTAATTATCAACTCGATATATCTATTATGCGATATTGCCATTCTGTTTTTTTCCGTTACGCTGGCTCAGTCGAACAGGAAACTGCGCAAGACGGCCTCAATTGTCCTGATGATAATAGCAGGCGTTGTAATAGGCTTGAGTATTTACGTGGACTACAATCAGCTTACGTTGATAGGCATTGACTTCGTATTAGTTCGTGTATTTAATGCTCTGTCTTGCCTGCTTACTTTCCCGATTTTCTTAATGATACTTGCCGACACTTTCATGCCACGCAAAACGGAACAGGCAGAGGAAAACGGAAATCTTTGAACTTTAACAATTGACAGATATGTTTTACGTACGAATAAACAAAATTAAAATTTTTTGCATCCGGTGATAGATTTGCAGGCTTTGCGGCCTCTTATAAATACAGAATGAACGAAACATAATAAACAAACAAAAGTAACAAACCGCCCCAAAGGGCAAAAAACTGAAAAAAGATGAAAAATTTAAGAGTCAAAAAATTGTTATTGGGACTGGCAGCAATGTCAGTGATGTATGCAATGCCGACGCCAAAGGCGTACGGGCAGGAAATCGGGGGCGAACTGACGCCCGAAGTAAAATGGTACATTGAAGATGAAACGCTGCATGTCAGCGGAAAAGGCGTGATGCCCACTACCCTGTTCGGTCAGCAGTCGCCCTGGCATACGTACCGTTCGCAGTTTAACGCGGTAGTGATTGAAGAAGGCATCACGGAGGTAGGCAAATTTGTATTCAACGGATACAAAAACATTACTTCACTGACCATTGCGGGAAGTGTCGAAAGTCTTGCCGGCAATTCGTTTTCCGGTTGCTCCAAACTCTCAACGGTAGAAGTCAAAAGCGCCATACCGCCAAATATCAGTGTCGGCACATTTATCTCGTCAAAAACAAAAAAGGCGAAACTCATCGTACCGGACGGATGCATGGCCGAATACAGGGATACTCCCTTCTGGAACAAATTCGGCACTGTCGAAGAAAGCCGCCGAGCGGCAACTGATGCGGACGAAGTCAACAGTACGCTTGACGAACCGTGCACCGTCCGCCTGTATCGCGAAGCCCGTTTCAGCGCAGGAGCGGCAAATATGAGCGTATATCTGAACGGCGTAGAGCAGGGAAAGCAGGGGAACGGCGAAACCATTGAAATGAAAACCGACAGACTGAAAAACAGGATTGTCATCAAATGGCGCAAAACGTATTTATGCTATTTTCGTTTCGACGCCATACCGGGAGGCGAAATACAAATCAATTACTCGGCTGCTACGGGAAACATACAAATCATGGAGTAATCCGTACGCCGGACAAAGAAAGAAATAAACTGTAAACCTAAAATAATTAGAAAAATGGAAAAAGTAGATGTAAGAAAAGTATTGGTGATATTGGCAGCAGTGTCAATGATTTGTGCAATGCCGGCGCTGTGTGCGTACGGGCAGGATGTGGCGAACACGCCGGAAACAGCGGGAGCAGCAGAAGCATCGGAAACAACGAAAACGACAGCGACCGTCGCAACCGCTGTTTGGGATGCCGAAACAGAGCTTGCGTTTGAGGGGTTTAATTTTTACGACGCGGCATTTGCACAAACCGCCGCGCCGACGTATCGCAGGAAAAGCCCTTTCCTCGCATGGTTTCTGTCATGGCTCTATCCCGGTATCGGACAGTTCTATAACGGTAGTGTCGGAAAAGGTATCACGATGACGGCGCTTGCTACGGGAGGGCTTGGGATATGCGTTGCCGCCGTCGAAAATGAAGACGACAGTCTGGGAGCCGCCGGAGCGCTCGTTATTGTCGGCACTTCCCTGTGGTCGATGATAGACGCTCCCATTTCGGCCGCCCGAATCAATCGCAGGAATGCTGCGCTGACGTGGAATGTCGGCGAAGGCGCACAACTCAAAGTGCGTCCCGACATTGCGTATGAAAATCCGATGAAAGGGATGCAGTTGCGCAGGGAACTGTACTGCGGCATGTCGGTCAGGATGGAGTTCTGAACTCTCGTGAGAAGTACGAACTATGATTTGAAATGAAGACATGACGGACTGTGATTTTGGAGAAGACTGCAATTTGCAGTCAGTTGAAAAAATCACAGTCTTCATGGAAAGAAGAAAATTAATTATAAACAGCTCTGCAAGGAGCACAAAAAGAAAAAATATGAAATTAAATTGTTTATTTGGTCACAAGTGGAACGGATGTAAGTGTTCGCGTTGTGGCAAGGTGCGCGATTCGGAGCATGACTTCCGGGCAGTTGACGGTATGTGCATGGAAAAATGCGCTGTCTGCGGTAAAACTATTAAAACAAAGCATGAATGGAATGGCTGTATCTGTGTCAAATGTGGTGAAGACCGGCACGATTTCGAAATAGGCGGTAAACTTTGTGACTTAGACGGTGAACTTTATGTGCAAAGGAAATGCAATAGTTGCAATGAAACAACTCAGGAACCATCGACAACACTATTTATGCTCAGTCAATTTACCCGCAGTCAATGCTCCGCATACCGTAATGGACGGTGTGCGCCATACGGAAAGGACAGCGGCTATCCATGTAACTGGCAGCCGGGCAAGTGGGCAAGCTGTAATGTATTCATAGAAAATATGAAATTTTATCGATATTGGGATCTGTAGGCTCTTTGCTTCCGCTCGGCGAAGTCTTCGGCCTTAGCTGAGAGGGGAGCAAAAATTTAAAACAAAAAAGAGATATGAAGAAAAGATTTTTAAAAGTAATTGTAAGGAACTTTGCCGGTTTTGCCGGACAAGTGAAAGTAGCAGTAACAGGCTTACTGCTCGTTGCCGGTGTAGCGGCGATAGTTACAGGATGTGCCGGTGGCGGCAGCCGTTCTGTTCAGGAAGAGAAATTAGAAATGACCGAACCGGTCAAATCATTTCTGAAACAGGTGTTGCCGGGGAATTATTCCTTTTACGCTTTGAAAAGCCAGTGGCCGGTGAGTGCAGATGATTTGCAAAGTAACGGCATCATAATCGGCTCGCGTGTACCCGACGGTTTACTTCCGGACAATGTGATCAGGCCGTTGTATGGTGGCGGATTTCTTAGTGGAACGATGGTGTCATTAAGCGGCGAATCCGACGGTGTGGAGAAGTTTGGCGGCATTCCTCTGGCGATTGCAATCGGCATTTCGCCGGAAGGTATTGTAAATAGCGTACGGAAAGATGGCGGAAAGCAAATCATGCTTTTTTCCGACGACGCTGCCGGGAATTTATCGAACGATGAAATAATAAAACTCACATTTTAACAGTGAAGTACGAGTAAATCAAACAGTAAGACAGTTATCGGAGACTTCCAGACAGTTGTCGGAGGTCTCCCGATAGTTGTCCCGAATTACCGAAAATCCTGTCCCAACGAAAAAAAAATGCTTTCGATGATAGATTTTACAGCTTCGCATCCTCTAATTGGTATATCATAAACTTATAAATAATTAATAAACATGGAAAAAGTAAACTTTTTTAAAAGAACAGTATTTAATCTGATTGTTATGGTTGTAGCCGGCATTCTGTATACCGGCTGCGACAAGGATGAGAAAGCGATTTTTGTTTCGGGCGTTACGCTGACTCCCGCTTCACTTGAGTTGTATATCGGCGAGACGGCCGGTCTGACCTGCGCAATTTCTCCGGTCGATGCGTGGAATCAGAGCCTCACGTGGTCGAGCAGTAACACGGATGTGGCGACGATCGATTCGCTGACGAAGACAGTAACCGCCGTCGGTTCGGGTACGGCCGAGATAACGGTTCGCACATCCGACGGCGGCAAAACGGCATCCTGCAACGTGACCGTATGGCAAGGCAAAAACGAAGGCCGCTGGGCATGGCGGCTCGACGAAGGCACGCTTCGCATCAGCGGCGAAGGCGCGACGGCCAACTACACGGCATCATCGACCCCTCCCTGGGATGCGCACAAAAGTAAAATCACCAAAGCGGTAATCGAAGAAGGCATCTCCGGACTGGGTGATTATTCGTTTTACAAACATGCAAATCTGAAGGAAATCGTATTCCCCAAGTCATTAACGGGTATAGGAAATTATGCATTTCGCGAATGTACCGGCCTGACATCCATCGTCATCGGCGAATCCGTAACCTCTATCGGGGATTATGCCTTTTCACAGTGCAGTAATGTGACCTCGCTCACGTTGCCTAATTCGCTTAAAACGATTGGCAAGGGCGCGTTTTTGAGATGCTCCAGGATTTCTTCGCTGTCACTGGGAAATTCGGTCGAAACCATAGGCCCTTATGCCTTCCAGTTCCTGTCGGCGCTGACTTCCATAACCATCCCCCAGTCAGTGAAAACTATTCAGGAATATGCCTTCTCATACTGTCGCAGTGTCACTTCGCTCACATTGGGGAACTCGGTTGAGACCATTGGCGAATATGCCTTTGCTGATTTGAACATCGTATCCGTAAACATTCCCGCATCAGTAAAAAGCATAAGCAAGTACGCCTTCGATATTCCGGCGTTAACCAAATATGTGGTGGATGGAAACAACTCCAGCTATAGCTCTCAGGATGGCGTTCTGTTTAACAAAGACAAAACAACGCTGATACACTATCCGAAAGCCAAACCGGAAAAGGCTTACGTGATACCGTCATCCGTAAAGACCATCGATGTACAATCCTTTCAAAACGCTATGCTGACGGAAGTAACCGTCCCGAAATCCGTCAGCAAAATAGGAAGCAGTGCTTTCTGGAATGCCCGTCTCACATCCATTAAGGTAGAATGGACCAGTCCGTCTTCCGTTACGGTTGAATCCGATATGGTCAATTATCCATCGGAAATAAGCCTGCATGTACCCGACGGCACGTCGGCTGCCTACTTAGCCAGCAAGGCGTGGAAAGATTTCAAGATAGTAGATAACGGAATGGCCACGCTCAGAAGCCTGAAACTGTCGGACGCAAGCGGTGATATTTCATTAAGCCCGTCATTCTCGCCGACAACCAAATCCTATACAATCTACCTGTACGACAACGCAACCGTAGCCGTCAAAATAGCTGCCGAAGCATCCACGCCCGACGCCACCATAACCGGCGCCGGCACCGTAAACGTGACACCGACAATGACCAGCCTGACCGTAACCGTCACAGCCAAAAACGGAAACAAAGAAACTTATACAATCAGGATAGAACGCGAACCGGCCGGCTATATATATTATTCGACAGGAAGTTATACCAACCCGGAAAAAGTACTGTACAAAACGTCGGGCAACATGCAATACTACATCACGGTATATACCCGATATGAATGCGACTACATCTTCCGCAGCTACAACTATTCGGGCAACGTGACGATTACGTTTACCATCGACGGCAAATCACGAAGCGTAACCCTCAGCAACGTCCGCAAGGGCGCCAGTTACAGATTGGCGTTAAATATTTCAATAGACGTAAAAAACATGTATAAGGTCTCGGACTACGGTATAACATACAATATCTCCTATACCTATACTGACAAAACCGTGACCGCACGAGTCGGCACGCAGCAGTTGCTCTCCGAAAAACGCAGCACCAGAGGCGTTATTACGGCGATAAACTCCATCACCGCGACGGAAAAGACTTCGCTCCCTTCGGCAGAAAAACTGTCGGGAGAAATTTCGGACAACGGCGCAGTGAATTTCATTATCGAACGGCAACCGTAGAAGTCCGGCCGTCCTCTCTCGCGGCTTCGCATCGAAGCGGAGCCGCGAGAAACCGGACGAAAGAAAAAATACAGTTTGAAAATACACCCTGCACAAAAAAAATTTGCAAAGCATCGAAATATTCCGTAAGTTTGTCCGCAAAAAAAAACCAGAATGATGAACAAGCGCATATTTCTTTTATGTATGCTGGTATTTGTCTTTATACCGGCAAAATCGATTACCCCTTCGGAGGTTAAGCCTGTAAAGAACCTCATTGTCATGATTCCCGACGGGACATCGCTAACAACCGTATCCGTCGCCCGCTGGTATCAATGGTATCTGCATCCCGACAAACCAAGGCTGAATATCGATCCCCACATCTGCGGAACGGTGCTTACACACTCGTCCAATGCGCCGATTGGCGATTCGGCGCCTACAACCTCGTGCTACATGACAGGCTATCCGAGCCGTGCAGGATTCGTGTCCACCTATCCACCCGCGGCCGGCGACGACGACATCTATCCTCTCGACTCCACAAAAGCCTATCAGCCGCTGACAACCCTGCTCGAAGCCGTGAAACTGACGCAAAACAAGGCTACGGGACTGGTCTTTACGTGCGAATTTCCTCATGCAACGCCGGCCGACTGTTCGGCACACAGCTACAACCGCAGCCGTTACGACTGGATTTCGTCGCAGATGGTACACAACGACCTCGACGTCGTAATCGGAGGAGGCGTCTCGCTGCTGTCCGAAGCCGACGAAGCCTATCTTAAAATCAACGGATATGGCGTATATAAAAACGACATGGCAGGTATGCGCAGCGAAACGGGCAACAAAATGTGGGCGCTGTACAGCGAACGGGACATGGCTTACGACCTCGATCGCGATGCATCCAAAGAACCGTCGATCGAAGAAATGACCCGCACGGCAATCGAAAAACTGTCGCAAAACGCAAACGGCTTCTTCCTCATGGTCGAAGGCAGCAAAGTGGACTGGGCGGCGCACGCCAATGACCCCGTCGGGATGATAACCGATTTTCTGGCCTTCGACCGCGCCTGCCGGGCAGCGCTTGACTTTGCAAAAAAAGACGGCGAAACGCTCGTCATAATCGTACCCGACCACGGCAACAGCGGCTTCAGCCTGGGATCGCGCGACTGCAAGTCGTACAGCTCCGCCACGAAAGACGACCTGTTCGGAACAGTCGCGCAGGTGAAACATACCGCACAGGGCATTGCCGCAAGGCTGAACGCATCGCCGTCGTCGGACGTGCAGCAAATCTTCCGCGAAGAAACAGGTTTCGAACTTTCGACCGAAGAAATGAACACCCTCTACCAGTGCAAAAGCTACGAAAACAGCCCCGTCCCGAAAGACGAACGCTCGGACAGAAATGTACTCCCGTCGCTCTACAGCGGTTCGCTGAACGACTTCGTGGCCAAGCTGATCACGTCGAAAACATGCTTCGGATTCACCACCGGAGGACATACAGGCGAAGAAGTCTTTCTGGCAGCCTATCACCCCGCGGGCACGCTGCCGATCGGGATGAATACCAACGTGGAACTGAATCACTACATGGCGGCAGCACTCGGACTGAGCGGACAACTGGACAGACTGACGGCCGAAAATTTCGCTCCTCATACGAAAGTCTTCGAAGGCTATACGTACAGTATCGTACCCCCAGCCGAAGAAAACGGCAACCCGACACTGATCGTAAAAAACAGGAAAAAACAGCTTGCCATTACGCCGAACACGAATATCGTCAAAGCCGGCAACAAAGGGCAGGAAGAAATCCGCCTGCGAAGCGTCGTGATCTACGCAGACAAAAACCGGACTTTTTACCTGCCGGAATCTCTGACGGATTATTTGAAATAAACATACTGAAAAACGAAGATTGACGCAGAGCTGAAATCTTCGTTTTTTTCAGATTTGAACGTATTATCATGCACGATTATGTTACACAAAAACCTTGTTTCGATAGACGATTGCAGCAAAGACGATATTATTCGCATTCTGGACAATGCGGCGATATTTGAAGAAAACCCCAATCGGGATCTGCTGAAGGGAAAAGTTGTGGCCACGCTGTTCTTCGAGCCTTCGACACGTACGCGACTGAGTTTCGAAACGGCCGTCAACCGGCTCGGCGGACGGGTGGTAGGCTTTCAGGACCCGTCGACCACAAGCTCGTCAAAAGGCGAAACGCTGAAAGATACCATCCTGATGGTAAGCAATTATGCCGACGTGATTATCATGCGGCACTATCTGGAAGGGGCGGCACGCTATGCGTCCGAAGTGACGGACGTACCCGTCGTCAATGCAGGCGACGGCGCCAACCAGCATCCGTCGCAAACGCTGCTCGACCTGTATTCCATCCGCAAGACGCAAAACAGACTCGACGGCCTGACGATCACGATGGTTGGCGACCTGAAATACGGACGGACAGTACACTCGCTGATTGTCGGAATGTCGCACTTCGCGCCGACGTTTCATTTCGTGGCACCCGAAGAACTGCGCATGCCCGACGAGCAAAAACAGTTCTGCGACATGCAGGAAATCTATTACGAGGAACATACGGTTTTTACGGAAGACGTTATCAACAAATCTGATATCCTCTACATGACGCGCGTACAGCGCGAACGCTTTACCGACCTGATGGAATACGAAAGAGTGAAAAACGTATATATACTGCACAACAGGATGCTGGAAAATTCGCGTTCCAACCTGCGCGTACTGCATCCGCTGCCGCGGGTGAACGAAATAGCGTATGATGTGGACGACAATCCGAAGGCATACTATATCCGGCAGGCACAGAACGGACTCTACACGCGCGAAGCCATCCTGTGCGATGTGCTGGGAATCGATATCCGGGACAGAAGACTGTAAATCACAATCAGAACAGAAAAGATGTCAACAGAAAAGAAAACAAAAGAAGACAGAGGAATACTGCTCGAAGTGGCCGCTCTTGAAAACGGAACAGCCATCGACCATATCCCGCCCGAACAGCTGTTCAAGGTGACACAACTGCTCGAACTGCAGAAAGAAAAAAGCCGCATCACGATCGGAAACAATCTCCTGAGCAAAAAGATGGGAAGGAAGGGAATCGTCAAAGTGGCCGACCGCTTTTTCAGCGAAGACGAAATCAGCCGCATCGCGCTGGTCGCACCCAACGCGGTGCTGAACATCATCCGCAACTACGAGGTGGCGGAAAAGAAAAAAGTCGACCTGCCGGGCGAAATCGTCGACATCGTCAAATGCAACAATCCGAAATGCATCAGCAACAACGAGCCGATGGCGTCGCATTTCAGCGTGATCGACAGAGAAAGCGTGACGATAAAATGCCGCTACTGCGAGCGCAAAATCAACAAGGAAGATATCATCATAAAATGAAAACGCTATGAAAAAAGACTGGAAACCGGGAACAATGATTTATCCCCTGCCCGCCGTGACGGTAAGCTGCGGCAGCGAGCCGGAGGAGTACAACATCCTCACGGTGAGCTGGACAGGAACGATATGCTCCAATCCGCCGATGTGCTACATATCCGTCCGCCCGGAGCGGCATTCGCACGCCATACTGGTGAAGAACATGGAGTTCGTCATCAACCTCACGACGGAAGAAATGGCGTATGCCACCGACTGGTGCGGCGTCGTCTCGGGACGGGAGCACCGCAAGTTCGAAGAAACGGGACTTACGCCGGGCAAATCGACTGTCGTCCGCGCGCCGCTGATCGAAGAATCGCCGCTGTGCATCGAATGCCGGGTGAAGGAAGTGCTGTCGCTCGGAAGCCACGACATGTTTATCGCAGACGTCGTAAACATACGCTACGAAGACGCATATATCGACCCCGGTACGGGAGCATTCAACCTCGAACGCGCACGGCTGATGGCATACGTGCACGGGAAATATTACGAAACGGGCAAACTGATCGGAAGCTTCGGATGGTCGGTGAAGAAGAAAAAAGAATAGCCGCATGGAAAAAAACCTGATCCTGCTCTACGTGATGACGATGAATAGACAGGGGCTGCCGCATCCCGTGCCGGTGCACGTCCGGCAGCGCATGAAATGCCTGAGCATGTCCGTCGGGATGCTTTTCTGAACAGAAATTGAGATAATAACAGATAATCAAATGGAATTTATAACGGAAAACAATTTGACAGGCCTGATAATCGGATTTTGCACATTTCTGATTATCGGGCTTTTTCATCCCCTGGTAATAAAAGGAGAATACTATTTCGGCACGAGATGCTGGTGGGTATTTCTGCTGCTGGGGATAGCCGGCATTGCCGGCACATTCGCATTCGGCAACGTGCTCATCTCGTCGCTGTGCGGCGTTTTCGCCTTTTCGGCGCTGTGGGGCATCAACGAACTGTTTCAGCAGCGCAGACGTGTAGAAAAAGGATGGTTCCCAAAACGGGAGAAAAAAGAAGATGGCCGAGAGACGAATCATTGAAATATGCGCCAACTCGGCGCAGAGCGCAGTCGAAGCCGAAGCCGGCGGCGCGCAGCGCATCGAACTGTGCGCAGCCATTCCCGAAGGGGGGACGACGCCCAGCTACGGCGAGATATGCACGGCGCAGGCGCTCACACAGTCGATAGACATCAACGTGATCATCCGTCCGCGCGGCGGCGACTTCCTCTACACCAGCGCCGAGACGCGCGCCATGCTCTGCGACATCGAAATGGCGCGACGGCTGCACGTACACGGCGTAGTGTTCGGATGCCTGACCGAAAAAGGCGACATCGACACGGCGCTGATGGCACAGCTGATCGAAGCCGCACGGCCGCTGTCCGTCACCTGCCACCGAGCCTTCGACGTGTGCCGCAACCCCTTCGAGGCGCTCGAAGAACTGACCGCGCTCGGCTGCGACCGCATCCTCACCTCCGGGCAGCAGCCGGACGCCGTCAGCGGCATACAGATGATTGCACAACTCGTACGGCAGGCCGCCGGACGAATCATCATCATGCCCGGATGCGGCGTGCGCGAAGACAACATCGCACGCATCGAACGCGAAACAGGCGCCGTGGAATTCCATACCTCCGCCCGGCGAACGCTGCAAAGCCGGATGGCGTACCGCAACGACCGCGTGCCGATGGGAGCCGTCACCGTCGCGTCGGAATTTGAAATCGCGCAGACAGACCGCCGGCTCGTCGCAGCCTGTGTGGAGCGATGAAAAAAACATGCGCTGAACAAAACCATCTCGCGCGAGATGAAAACCATAACGCGCATAATGAAAACCATAACGCGCGTGATGAAAACCGTCTCGCGCGAGATAGTTTTCATCTCGCGCGAAGATATTTTCATCTCGCGCGAGGATGTTTTCATCTCGCGCGAGACGGTTTTCATCTCGCGCGAGGACGTTTTCATCTCGCGCGAGGATGATTTCATCTCGCACGAAGATATTTTCATCTCGCGCGAGAATATTTTCATCTCGCACGAGGATGTTTTCATCTCGCGCGAGGACGTTTTCACCTCGCGCGAGACGGTTTTCATCACGCGCGAGATGGGTTTCACTTTTTGTTGGCCAAATTTAACATTTGACGATGCGGCCAGTTTGAATTGAAAATCGACGTAATCAAATGCACCCCGCGGAAGACGTTTTTTTTTCGAATCTGAAAAATAGTATTATCTTTGTCGCATGAAACAGGAGACAAAATGCATCCGACAGAAAAGACATTAATATATTCAGAATTTAAAGATTATGAAAAAACGAGGTATTATTTTATTTGTAACAGCTGTGCTTGTCGGGGCGTCCTGCACCGGGAGGCATTTTATCACCGATGAGGACTGCCGCGCGCAGATCGAACAGGATTTCGAAGCGAAAAAAGCCCTTTTGCCCCACGGCGACCTGTTTACCGTGTTCGACAAACCCGGACTGACGCAGGAAGAAAGAGAAGCGCTTCAGTTTCTGTATGCCTACATGCCCGTTGCCGACATCATGAACCGCGACGGCGATTTTTACCTGCAGCAGGTGCGCTCGTCACTGCAAACGAAGCGTGAAATGGAATGGGGCAAACGCATTCCGGAGATGATTTTCCGCCACTTCGTCCTGCCTGTGCGCGTGAACAACGAAGACCTGGATTCGGCGCGCATCGTCTTCGCCTCCGAACTGAAAGAGCGGATAAAAGGCATGTCCATGCACGACGCCGTGCTGGAAATCAATCACTGGTGTCACGAACATGTAGTGTACACGCCCACCGACATGCGCACGATCGCACCGCTGGCCATCGTCAAGACGGCCTGGGGGCGATGTGGCGAAGAATCGACGTTTACGGTGACGGCGCTCCGCTCGGTCGGCATACCCGCGCGCCAGATTTACACGCCGCGCTGGGCGCATACCGACAGCAATCATGCGTGGGTCGAAGCGTGGGTCGACGGGAAATGGTTTTTCTTCGGCGCCTGCGAACCCGAGCCGGTGCTGAATCTGGGCTGGTTCAACGGACCGGCCTACCGCGCCCTGTTGCTGCATACGCGCGTATTCGGAAAATACGGCGGCCCGGAAGAAGTGATGATGCAAACGGCCAACTTTACGGAAATCAACGTGCTGTCCGACTATGCCCCGACAGCCTTGGGCACCGTCACCGTGACAGACGCCAACGGCAAGCCGGTAAAAGACGCCTCGGTAGAATTTATGATATACAACGCTCTGAATTTCTCGTCCGTACTGACCGGCAAGTCCGACGAAAACGGTCAGTGCCGACTGACGGCAGGACAGGGCGACATGTTCATCTGGGTATCCAAAGGTGACAGGGTGGGCTGCGGAAAACTGTCTTTCGGAAAGGATGAAAACATCACGATCGTGCTGGACAGGACGCCGTCTCAACTCACCGGTTTCGACCTGGATATTGTGCCGCCCGCACCGGGCACCGTACCGACAGCCGAAGCAGTGACCGACGAAATGAGGCGCGAGAACAGCCGCCGCCTGGCAGAGGAAGATTCCATCCGAGGCGATTATCTGGCGACATTCCTGACACCCGAAGACGCAAGGGCGGAGGCACGATACCTCAATATCGACGACTGGCGCGTGGCAGGCCTTTTGGAGACAAGCCGCGGCAACTGGCAGGAAATCATGCAATTTCTGGAAGAAACACCTCCCGAACAGCGCGAAAAGGCGGTAGAACTGCTGGGCATCATCTCAAGGAAAGACTTGCAGGATACGCCCATCTCCGTGTTGAGAGCGCATTTCGAAGAAACGATAAACAACGGGACGCCGCTGTTCGTAAGCTACGTACTGAATCCGAGAATCGGAAGCGAACTGCTGACGCCGTACAGGAAACTGTTGCGCGACATGTTTACACCCGAATTTGCGGAACAGGCGCAGAAAAATCCCGAACTGCTGGTCGACTGGTGCAAAAAAGAATTGACGCTGATCGACGAACTGAATCCGCAGCGCATCATGGCCACTCCGGTGAGTGTGGCGCGTGCGCGTGTCTGCGATGCAGAGTCGAGAAATGTGTTCTTTATCGCCCTTTGCCGCAGCTTCGGCATTCCGGCGCGTACGGAGGCTGTCACCCGGAAGATACAGTATCATTCGGACACGTGGCACAATGTGGATTTCGACGGCACGGCGGAAATAAACCTGCCGCAGGGCAACGTGACGATTTCGTTCGACCATCCGACCGAACTCATTCCCGACCCGGTGTACAGGCAGCACTTCACGATTTCGCGTATCGGCGAAGACGGGAAACTGCAGGCGCGCAACTACCGCGGATACCTGAGTACCCTGATGAAATCGCCTCTGCGCATGGATGTGGGCACCTACATGCTGCTTTCGGGCACGCGCATGGCGGACGGAAGCGTTCTGGCGCGCGTCGAGTTTTTCACGGTAGAAGAAGACCGGACGGCAAAAACGCAGATAGTGATGCGCGACAGCAGGGACGAAATACAGGTGATCGGCAGCATGAACCCGGAAACGCTGTATCAGCCGGTCGACGGCAACGCTCCGAAATCTTTCCTGTCCGAGACCGGACGCGGCTATTTCGTTATCGGCATACTCGGTTCGCGGCAGGAACCTACCAATCATGCCATGAACGACATTGCCCGCGTCGCCGCCGGCTTCAATTCGTGGGGACGCAGCATGATTCTGCTTTTCCCGGACGAACAGGGATTCGCGCAATTCGATGCGGACGAATTTAAAGGACTGCCGGCGACGATCACTTACGGCATCGACATCGGCCGTATGGCGGACAAACTGGCCGGCGAACTGCATCTGCCCAACGCCACCACGCTGCCCATATTCATCATCGCCGACTCGTTCGGGCGAATCGTTTACGTATCGCAGGGCTATACCATCGGCATCGGCGACGAAATGCTCAAGGTGATCAGCAAACTGAAATGACAGTTCAAAGATTCGGTTTCGCCGTTCGGGTGTAAACCGTCAAATCCTGCAAAAAGACATGGAACTGCTGCCACATAAAAGCAAACAGGCGCTGCTGATATTTTTTCATCTCGCGGGATGGGCGCTTTTCATTTACCTCACCTTTCCGCATTTCAACCGTGCGGAACGGTTGCCGGATTTCCATATTCCATGGTTTGCTGTAGGCAGTTACCTGTTTTTGGCAGCTTATTTTTACTGCAACGTCCATGTTTTTGTGCCGCGGTTTCTTTCGGGAAAAAAGATAGCGCTGTTTCTGGGCATATCGGTTGCCGCGTATCTGTTCTTTTGTTCCGTTGTACCGCTTATTTTCAGGCAATTTTTCGAACCTCCCTTCCGTCCGGAAATGATGCAGCGGCGTCCGGATTTTCCGCCGCTGGATGGCGGGGCGGCTCCTCCGTTCAACCCTCTCATCCTTTTCAGGCGTTTGGGGATATACACCCACTCCAGCCAGTTTCTGGTTGTTTTTATCGTAAGCACCGGATGGAAGGTGATTTCGCAGTGGTATGCCGAAAAGCAGCGTCTGCAGGAACTGGAAAACTCGATGGTGCAGGCGGAACTGTCTTTCCTCAAGTCGCAGATTCATCCGCATTTCCTCTTCAACTGCCTGAACAGCATCTACTATCTCGCCCTGAGCAAGAACGACAGAGCGCCCGAAGCCATCCTTTCGCTTTCCGACTTTCTGCGTTTCGTGACGACCGAAAGCAATCAGAGCCGTATTCCGATGGAAAAGGAAATCAGGATGCTGGAGGAATACATTCATCTGCAAAGTCTGCGGGCGTCGGAGAAGTTCGAACTGAAGTTTGAACTGAAAGGCGATTTCTGCAACCGGACGATTATGCCGCTGACCTTCGTGCCGTTTGTGGAAAATGCTTTCAAGTACGGCATCAGCGCATACATGAACTGCTTTATTCATATCTGCGTCACGCTCGAAAACGGGCGGTTGAGATTTACCTGCGCCAATTCGATTATCCCCGGTCTGAAAGACAGTCATGCTTCGACGGGCGTGGGGCTGGAAAACATCCGCAAACGGCTGGAACTGGCTTATGCGGGGCGACATTCGCTGGACATCAGGGCCGACAGCAGGGCTTTTCGCGTGGCGCTTCAAATCGATCTGGAATGAGATGCATTGCGATTGACGACGAACCTCTGGCGTTGAAGCTGCTGGCGAACTATTGCAGCCGGGTGCCTTCCATCCACCTGCTGGGCGCCTATACCGACCCGGTGGAGGGCTTCATGTATATCCGTTCCATGAAGCCCGACCTGCTGTTTCTGGACATTCGCATGCCCGACATCTCCGGCATCAGCATCGCACAGGCGCTGGACGAAGGCACGATGGTTATCTTTACGACCGCGCACCGCGAATATGCCGTCGAAGGTTTCGAACTCGACGCGGTCGACTATCTGCTCAAACCGTTCGACTTCGAACGCTTCCTGAAAGCGTATTCCAGGACGGAGGAGCGTTTCCTGTCTGCCCGTAAAAAGTCCGTTCCGGAATACGGTGACGACGACAGAACCCTTTCTTTCAAACACAACTACCAGAACGTGCAACTGCCACTGCATTCCATTCTGTATATCGAAGCCTTCGACAACTACACCAAAATCGTAACGCCCGACCGAACCTATATGCCTGTCATGACGCTGAAAGCGATTGAAGGTCTCCTGTCGGCCTCCGGTTTCATTCGCGTGCACAAGTCGTTTATCGTCGCCGTGAGCAAGATCAAGTCGTTCAGCAGCGAAAAAGTCATCACCGACTGCCGGCAGATACCCGTGGGGCGGCGCTATCGCCGGGAGTTTCTGGAGAAGATGGCGTCGGCAAATCATATCCGGCATTGATGTTGCACAAGACTTAATTCTGTGCGTGAATTTCAAAGTTTACAGATTCTTGAATTTCGAATTTGTTTTTTTCGTATCTTTGCCCCCGTCAAAATATAAGAAGATTTATGAATCAAGACGATGTATTCAAAAAAATAGTTTCTCACTGCAAGGAATACGGATTTGTGTTCCCGTCTTCCGAAATATACGACGGGCTGGGAGCCGTTTACGACTACGGACAGAACGGCGTCGAACTGAAAAACAACATCAAAAAATACTGGTGGGACAGCATGACGCTGCTCAACGACCATATCGTGGGCATCGACTCCGCCATCTTCATGCATCCCACTATCTGGAAAGCCTCCGGGCATGTGGATGCCTTCAACGATCCGCTTATCGACAATCGCGACAGCAAGAAACGCTACCGCGCCGACGTGCTCGTCGAAGAACATCTTGCGAAGCTGGACGAGAAGATACGGAAAGAAGTCGAAAAAGCCGCCAAACGCTTTGGCGACGCCTTCGACGAACAGCAGTTTCGCACGACTAACGCACGCATCATCGAGCAGCAGGCACAGCGCGATGAAGTACACGCACGCTTCACACGGGCGCTGAACGATTCCGACTTCGAAGCCCTGCGGCAGATTATCGTCGACTGTGAAATTGTCTGCCCCGTCTCCGGTTCCCGCAACTGGACGGAGGTGCGCCAGTTCAACCTCATGTTCGCCACCGAAATAGGGTCGACTGCCGACGGGGCTATGAAAATATATCTCCGCCCCGAAACGGCGCAGGGCATCTTCGTCAACTTCCTCAACGTGCAGAAAACGGGACGGATGAAGATTCCCTTCGGCATCGCCCAGATCGGCAAAGCCTTTCGCAACGAAATCGTCGCACGGCAGTTCGTCTTCCGCATGCGCGAGTTCGAACAGATGGAGATGCAGTTTTTCGTCCGTCCGGGCGAAGAGCTGACATGGTTTGCGCACTGGAAAGAGGCGCGGATGAAGTGGCACAGGGCGCTCGGCATGGGCGATGAGAAATATCGCTTCCACGACCACGACAAACTGGCTCACTACGCCAACGCCGCCACCGACATCGAGTTCGAGATGCCCTTCGGATTCAAGGAAGTAGAAGGCATACACAGCCGTACCGACTTCGATCTGAGCCGACACGAAGAATTTTCCGGCAAGAAGATACAGTATTTCGATCCCGAACTGAACAGCAGCTATACGCCGTACGTCATCGAGACCTCCATCGGCGTGGATCGCGTCTTCCTCAGCCTGATGGCGGGCGCGTATTGCGAAGAGACACTCGACGGCGGCGAGACGCGCGTGCTGCTCAAACTGCCGCCTGCCCTCGCGCCGGTCAAACTGGCCGTGCTGCCCCTCGTGCGCAAGGACGGACTGCCCGAAAAAGCGGAAGAGATACTCCATCTGCTGCGCTTCGACTTCTGCTGCCGCTACGACGAAAAAGACTCCATCGGCAAACGCTACCGCCGCCAGGATGCCATCGGTACGCCGTACTGCATCACCGTAGACCATCAGACGCTCGACGACCGTACCGTCACAATCCGCTACCGCGACACGATGCAGCAGGAACGTGTACCCGTCGACCGCCTCCACTCCATCATCGCCGAAAAGGTAAGCCTCGCCACCCTGTTGCGGCAACTGCAATAATTTTGAACAAAGATTTATACATTATATTATACAGACGATATGAAAAGAATCAACTTCTATACGCTTCTCCTGCTGGCCGCCGCCGTCGCGACCTCGTGCAGCGACGACAGTGGCGACGACACGGTGATAACCGAGTGGAAAGCGGCCAACGAACAGGCATGGGACGAAATCACCCGAAATCCCGAATATACCGAACTCAAGTCGCCCGGAAACAACGGCAGCATCTACTACCGCGTGCTCAAAAAGGGCGACGGACAGAAACCGATTTACTACACCAGCCGCGTCGGGGTATATTACAAAGGCTGGTTTGTGGCAGCCAGCAGCGATATGAATATCAGCAAAGGCCAGGTTTTCGACCAGAAACTGTTCGACGACGGAACGCCCTCCGTCTTTGCCGTAAGTGTAGCCGGTTCCACCTACAACACCTATTATTATACCTACTCGCCTCCTTTTCCGATAGAAGGCTGGACCATCGCCCTGCAACACATGGTAAAAGGCGACAAATGGGAAATATGGCTGCCGTTGCAACTCGCTTACGGCACGGCCGGACAGACAAACAGCAACGGCGCAACAACCATCCCCGGATATTCCACGCTGGCATTCGAAATAGAAGTGACGAACGTCGCAGGCATCGACGGGGATACGGAATGACGACGAGATCCGTTATTCTCTCACTTTTTCTATATCAATACCAACCTTCGGGTTTTTCCATAAAGATACGAAAATCCCAACTATTTTACAAGCAAATAGTTGGGATAATTTTTCTAATTAACGAACGTGCCTACAGAATTTGCAGAATGAACAGACTGTATATTCTGCAAATCTTGTAATGACTGCTATTTCACAACGACTTTTCGCCTCGCCCCATCGTTCATCAGCACAACATATATCCCGTCTCTTACGGGAATGGCCGTAAGTCCTTCGGACACGCGAACCTGCTTGATCAGCCGTCCGTTGAGGGCATATACCGAAACCGTTTTGCTTCGCTGCGTCTCCACGTATATCTGTCCGCCGTATGTCCATACCGACTGTTTTTCCATCTCTTCGCTTGCGCTGTGTCCCGGATGGATGTAGACCACCACCGGTGTACTGCCCGACACGTTTATGATAAGGTAGTCATAGCCGCCGTCCGCGTTCGGCGTGCCGGTCAGTTCTTCGCGAACGCCGTCGAACATGCGATTGGTCGTCACAACCACCGGAGCGTCGGATTTGAGCGAGAAGCCAAAGTCGCCCGTAGCAGGCGCATAATGCACACCCGGTGCAGGAGAGACTGTTACTCCCGGCACATCAGGCAGATATATTGCGCGCGGGAAAAGCGACAGAACGGTGCCCCCTGCAATCGTCAGTGTATCCGGTTCTCCGGCAAACGACTTGCTGGGAATGGCCTTGTAACGTACATTGTAGTCGCCCGGCGACAGATCGGAGACACTCAGGCTCCCGGGAATCAGGGATGTCCATACGTCCAGCGTATCCACTTTGTATTCCATCGAATCGTTCACGCCGATGATTTGTCCGTCCCTGAAATCAATGATAGATTCCTTTATGCCCTTTGCCGCGGGTGGCGCCGGGCGGGGCGGGATGTAGAGCGATTGCGCCACGCTGTTGTACGCCGCACCGACAGCGCTCACCTTCACTATCGAGACGGTTGTGCCGAACCAGTTGTCCGGGATACTGTCCAGAACCGTTCCCGGCGCCTCGGGATCGCCTCCATTGAAAATGTATTCGACGCCGTCGACAAAGCCTTCCAGCCATTCCTCCACGTAGTCGATGCTTATCTGGGGCACAGATTCGCGCACCTTGATGGCTATCGGCACCGTGTCACGCAGACCGGTAATGTCTGTGACTTCCACCTCAACGCTTGTTGCACCCGACGCAACGCCACGGATGGACAGTATGCCGGGAGTGGGTACGTCCAGTACGACGGTAGCTATTGTGTTGTCCGACAGCGTAATAATGTCGGATATTTTAAGTATGTCGGACGGGAGGTTGTCGTCGGTGGCAATGTCGTCGGCATTGAACGTGACCGTTTCGTTTATTTCCAGGATTGCTTCCAGGTTGGGCTTTCCCACGGGCGGATAGTCCGGAACGTATAAGGGTATCGAGACGTGATAAACCTGGCTTGTGTTGCGCACCTGATCCTTGGCGACAATATAAATGTCATGAACAGTAGTATTTTCGCCGAATGTAAGCAGAACGATGGAATCCGGGCTTACAGTTGCAACATTTGTAAAATATTGCCGGGATGATAAGGGCATAGCGAATAAGTCGTCAAATGCAGTTGGCGGCGTTCCCGGGTCTACCACATAATACAATTTGCCTTTCAGATTGATTTCGTCAATATTGAAGAATACTTTTGCCGAATTGTCGGCGTAACGTTTGGCGACAATCGAGGTAAGCGCCGGCGGCCTGGTGTCGGCGAGCACTTTCAGCGTGAAAGATATCGGATCGGAGCCTTCGTTTGACCGAGTCGGGTAGTTCTGTTGCGCCCAAACGTATGTCGTGTGGACAGAGCCGCTGTTGAGATGATCATAATAATTATTATCAGAGCCATTCGGTAACTTTTCGGTATAAATATTGTCGGCGACAATATGAATCGAATCGAAAGTGAAAGGGGAAACATAAACAGTATCGCCATAGTGATTCAACTGGCCGCTGCCTCCTACAATTTTGTACGCCAGCCGGTCGGCGTTGGCGACTCCGGTCACTTCAAAGCCAAGACGTTCGCCCGGATTGACGGCTACCGTATCGGTAATGGTCGAGGCATATTCATCCAGATCGTAAGCCAGCGAATCTCCTATTGTCGGCCCGCCGGAAGCAAGCAGCGTCAGCTTAAAGGCTTTCCTTATGCCGCCGCTACCACCGTTCGGGAGCGCGTCTTCGTCGGTATAAATACCGTTGTTGTCTGCTTCTAACTGGTCTACGCGATCAATATAGTTGTGTTCCATCAACTCGGCGGCGAAAAGGATATCCGCCGTGTCTAACTTGAACATGGGACGCACGCCCATCTTTACGCCGACAGGCTCGAAATTGTTGTCCCCGTCCGATTTGACCACCAGCATTTGACCGGACATTATCTCCGGACGCAGCCAGTAATAAACATTGTAGTCGGTAAAACCAAGCTCAGCAGGATTTGCTCCTTTCAGTACGGCGACACGGACAGCAGAGGAAATTGTGTCTGCCAAGTTTGGGAAAGGATTTGAGTTGTTGCCAATCGTCCATAATACTTTGTTTTTGTGGGTAAATGTACCTTGATTGGGTGTTCCCCAGGGGATATAAAATCGTGTATTGGAGGAAGTGTCTGATGCTAATGGTAGATAATTCCCGTTTGAGTAATCATACACCGGAGCATATATATCTGGATTAGTGTGAACATTGCCCAGTTCCACAGATGTAAAACTTTCAGGAAAATTTCCCGAGGCAGAACCGTTCAACCAGTTCAATATATCCGAATTTCCCCACGTCTGGGCGCTGTTGCCGTAGATACGGCTGTCCAGCACATAATCGCTCAGGAGCGTAATGCGGCCGTCACCTGCTTCTTCGCCCATGATGCGCCATACGATGGGCGTCGAATCGTTTTCGTACGCAGTAACATTGTAACTCCCTTCTTTATACTCCAGCGCGGTGGCATGTTTGTAGTGCCCGAAGTAGATAAAGTTGTACGGTGCGAAGAGGCCTGTCGTGGCCGACATGTCTACGCCGTGGTTTGTCTTGGCCTGTGCAAAAATGGCGGCAGGCCACAAGAGCAGCCCTGCGGCAAGCCATGCCATGCGGCGGATTCCCGCCCCGTGCGAACCGTTTCGTTTCATATCGTTTGTTTTCATTTTTTCTTTACTTTTATTTTATTTGACTGTCACTTTATATGTTACACCACTGGGCAGTACGACGAGATAGACACCGCTCGCCGCCTGTACGGTGTTGATACCCGGCGCTACATTTATCCGTTGCAGCAACAGGCCGGAAACCGAGTAAATGTCTGCCACGGTGCGTTGCGGTGATTCGATGCGGATGGCGTTGCCGTAAGCCCATACCGATATGCCGCCGACAGCTTCGACGGCCACGTCGTGAGGCGTGATCTCTACCACTACCGTTTCCCTGATGATGGGGATGAGATAGACATATCCTCCTGTGCCGTTCGGGATGCCGGTCAGCACTTCGCGCTTGCCGTCGATGATGCGGTTTGTCCGTACCATCGGCGGCGTATCACCCTCAAATATGAGCGTGAACAGGAAATATTCGCCCGAATTGATGTAGTGTACGCCTTCGCGGGGCAGTATGATTATGCCCGGCGTTTCGGGAAGCGTCACTTCGCGAATCAGTATGGGGGTTGCAGGTTCGAGCACATCCGCCACGGCGATATAGCTTGCGAACGACTTTCCTGCAATCGCCCTGTATCGGATGTGGTAGACGCCCGGCGGGAGGTCTTCTAACCGGATTACGCCGGTCGGCACGGCAATCCATTCGTCCGTTTCGCCCGTCCGGTATTCCATCGAGTCGTTCACGCCCGTGATCATGCCGTCGTTCACGTTCGACGCACTTGCGTTTTGTATCCTGATGACGGGAGCCGGCGGACGGAGCGGCACGGTGATCTGCTGCGCCGTACCGAGCGCGCCGTAGTCGGGGTCTACCTTTGCGGCCGACAGTCCGTTTGTCGTGCCCGTCATCCAGTTTTCGGAGATGGGGACGGCGCCGGTTTCGTCGGGCGCCACGGGGCTGCTGCCGTTAAAGACGTACGCGGTGTCGACATTCAGGTTGACGAACGTTTCGTTGACAAAGTCGATGATGGCGTTCGGAGCCGAAATCCGGGTGACGGTAAACGAGACAGAGAACTCGCCGATCTTGTTGCCGTGACTCCAGACGGTCACCGTAGCAGTGTATGTACCCAGCAGCAGCCCCGTCACGGGCGCCACTGTGAAGGATGTCGTGCCACTTCCGGGCAGCGTGGCCGCCGGAGCGCTTACGGCGAAAGCGGTTGCATCCGCGCCGCTTAGCGTCGCAGTCAGGCCGGTAGCCGTCAGCGAGCCGCTGTTGGTTATACTCACCACTTCGGGTGTAAATGCGGGATAGCCTTCGTTCTTCGCAGGGAAGGTATGAAGAGATGTATGGCTCAGTGCAAGCCGGTATACTTTAAATATATAGGTCGTATCCCGAATGCCCGAACCGAGTTCGTTTTTGATGTCGTCTGTCTGAATTTTGATTTCATACGCACCGTCAATATATGTTAACGCATTGACGGCAAATGTGTTATGGGGGGGGGCAGGAATAAAAATGATGTCTCCCGCGGCCGGAGCCGTACCGCCTATCGTGAATGTATTGTAGGCAGTTGCTCCACCGACTATTTCCGTCGTACCGTCATTCCGGAACAGTCTCTGGCTGCCGAGGCCGGAAGATACGCGGAAACTTATTGTCGACGGCTGCACGAAGTAAACCGAATCGACGCCGCCCACGAAATCGAAATCCGCCTGCGGAATGCCGTTGTTATAAGATAATGTATAGGTGCTGGAAGAAGCCGGATTCCGGTTGCCATATTCGTCCCTTACCTGAATTTGGGGGAAAGTGATGGATACATCGTTGCCACTTGCCGTTACATCAAACTTGTACCGGTTGGGACCGTCGGGAACAATGTTGGACACGATACCGTCTGTTATCGAAAACATGTCCGCCGTCAGCATTGTGCCGGCCTCAAGCGGATTGCCTGTAAAGTCGATGGCGAGGGTGACGGGCGCGACGCCAATGGACGAGACACCGGTAATGACCGGCTCCGGGCTGTTGCGCTTGACGTCGTACGGGCCGATGACGCCGCTACGCGAACCGATCGTATTAACCGTTTCCACAAACCAGTGGATATAACATACGGTCTGATCCGGTAAGTCCGCCTCGAACTGGAAATTGTATCCGAGCTTGCCGTTTACGGGCGTTGCCGGGACTTCCGCCCAATCGGATTCACCTGAAGGAACATATCCTGACGACTTACTGCTTTCAAAAGAATTCGAAGATTCGATACTGATTTTATACCAGACCGTTTTCACTCCGTCGACAGAGGGCATGCCGGCGCGGGCGTTGAGCCGTACGGTGTTCGCATTGGTCTTGACCGTATCCGCAGGAGCCGGAGGAGCGGGATTTTTGGCTACAACCCAAGCCTCGGTTTGGCCGTCGACCGCCTGTTGAGTTACGTCAATCTGAAGATAAACCTCTCGGGTTATTGTGGTCGAGGTACCGGGAATTGTCGCCGTAAGGGTAAGGGTATCTCTAAGTTGGCCTACCGGCACTTGCTGTTTCAGCGTGGCCGTGATAACGCCTGTTGTGCCAACAGGCAGATGGGCGCCTCCTTCCACCGCAGGCGGACTGACGACGGGGCCGTCCAGATCGAAATAGCGCACGTTGGTATTGGCCGAGTCTACGCGGATGTCAAGCCATAGATTACCTGTGTTTTTTATGCCGAAAGCCCTTGCGGGGTCAAAAGTGCCGGTAGGACCTTGGCGATTGTATTCTGCCGACCCGAAATCAAGGGTGATAGGCCCATCGCCGTAGGTTAAAGGGCTGCTTGGTGGAGTAGTGGTGGCCCAGTTTGTGGTGCTTAAACCGAAATTGTAACTTGGGGTAGTTGTTTTTATTTCGACATCATAGCATTTAGCCTCAACCGATTCAGGATTATCCGACTTATGGGGAGGAAAAGAAGCAGTAGTTATGTAAGAGTCTGGAAAAGTCTTTATTTCATAAGGCTGGCTGGCATTATCAGGCTGTGCATTAGTGAAAAAGTCGACTATGCTGTTGGTAAAGTAATACAATCTGTCAGGATTAAGTCCGATAATTCCACTGCTTGGAGTAATGCCGACCTGTGATGCCACAGATTTAAGCTCTTCGAAGGCATCGGCCGCATATACATGGGCATATACTCCCACGCCGTCTTTTAGAGGGTCTAATCGTGCGGTAAAGGATTTTGCTTCTTGCCTGCCGGAACTGCCCACGGATACGTAAGGGTTTGCTTTATTCAAATAAAATATATTGGAACAGTTTCCTATATCCCAGCCAGGTTGGGTAGTACCATTTTCATAAGTATTGCCTCCGTACAACTCCGAAACATCGGCAGACGGCAAAATAATGATAGTTCCGGAGGCTTCAGCCCGTGCACCACCGCCGATAGCGACGCCGTCTCTGCCCTGATAGGTATTTCCCTGATAACTGCCGTCAAGATTGAACCGTCCCCTTACCGAGGCTTTAATTTTACCACCGGTAATAACGATATAACCGAAATTACCTTGAGCAGGATTATAGTTATCTGCATTACCGGCGCCAATCGCCGCACCACACAACTTATTATTATTCGTTATCAAACTGACAGCCGTCACATCTCCTCCGGTAATAGTAATATATGTATCACTGCTCTTACAAGCGAAGCCGCTGCCGATGGCTGCACCGCTATTAGCTCCTCCGGCTGTGGCATCGCAAGTCGCCCGGACTGTTCCGCCATTGATGGTGATATACCCGCCTGCCCCGCCATAAGAACTTCCGCCGATTCCGGCAGAATCGTCACCCCCTGTGGTGATAATCGTGCCGCTGTTGATGGTGATGTGTCCGGATGTGGAAGCATCGGCTGCAACTACGGATGCCGTATTCATGTTCCCTCCGATGGCGGCACCGGAACAATGGGATCCTGCATAGACGGTGAGTGTGCCATGCGCATCGACTCCGTCGTATGATTCAATGGTAAGATAGGCATTTTCGGAAACATGCAATGTGGCAGGATGCCAGTCCACAGAGGAATTCGGCATCCGTAAAAAATTATCGCCCATCAACTTTAGTGTGACATGCGCATTATCTTCTATATCAATAGCATTCCCTACATTAACCTTATTAGATGACGTCCAATAGTCTTCTGTTGCTTTAATATCAACCCCCATTAAAGTGACTGTACCGTTGAAACCCGATCTGATTATGACAGGTCTGTCTCCCCCATTCCAAGTGCCTGTAATCAGATAATCCAGCGGAGCATTCGGGTCGGTTGCCGGTATTATCAGCGGATTAAGGCCGCCGTTCAGATTATGTATTATCGTGACAGGCTCCACCGCCCAAGCCGTTCCACCGACAGCCTGCAAGGCCATACATGTAAGCAGTACAGACAGCAGTCTAAATCGTATTACGTTCAGTTGTTTCATAATTTATTTTATTAAATTTTAACTATTTATCACTCTTTATCCTTGCAGCCGGACACCCATTAGTG
>JAISXP010000174.1 GCA_031270465.1 Tannerella sp.
TGAACAGGGAGAAGAAATACGGAAACCGCGAAGGACAGCATATTGCCGGAGTGATGGAGTACATACATTATCCCTATCTCGAAACCTTCGACGTCCGCCACCATACGACAGGCGTTACCCGCGACCTGTGGCCCCAAATCGAAAAGGACATCCTGCTGACTTATGCCGATATTATCGCCGCAACAACGCTTGGCGCATGTACGCACGATTTGGGCAGTCCGTACGACGACCCCGTAAACAAACCGGACAGGTATGCCAAAGATTACAAACGGGGTCAGGAAATCATACCCGGCCGGGAAACAACGCCATGGTCGGAATATTCGCCCAAATTCATTCAGCAGATCTATATGTACTGGAAACAGTACGGCGACGATGCCTTCCTGGACGACTGCTGGCTGTCGATTGTCCGTTCATTTCACTATCAGGTGAGTACCGACAAAAACGACGACGGCATTACGGAAATGATCAGTTCCGAATATGTGGACAACAAACTGTTCAACGCCGTTCTGTGGATTGCTTCGCTCGAAGCGCTGAAAGAAATGGCTGTCTATCGAAAAGACAGGGAGATGGAAACCCTGGCTGAATTTCAGTTGTCCAAAGCACGTCCCAACAGCGAAAAACAGTTCTGGAACGAACAGCTTGGCTACTATCAGTACAATGAGACTGTACCGTTCCTGATGGCCGACGCTATGGTGGGTCAGCGCTGCGCAGATAATTTCAGCCTTCCGCCCGTGTTGAACGAAAAACGGATGATTTCACATTTCAACCAGTGTTTCGAACGGCTTGTCAAGCCATTGCGCGACTATGACGGCGATGGAATCGGCGATTTGGGAGCCGCCAATATCCTCAACCCCGAAGGACAGCCCGGCATCAAGACCAGCGAGCATGCCCACGAACATGAGGTATGGACGGGCGTAGCCTACAATCTTGCCGCCAGCATGTACCACTGGGGTGTTCGCAACGGCGATGAATCGCTCAAACAAAAGGCCTTGCTGACCGGAAAAGGCATCTATATGCAGTGCTGGCTGAACGACGAAAACGGTCTGTGGTTCGGTTCGCCCGAAGCTTTGTGGTTCAACGAAATGCCGAAAACCCGCGGACTGATGTACCAGCGTGTCCGGGGAATCTGGGAACTGTTGAAAGAAGCATGTAAATGATTAAAAATAATAAATATAATTAACTATCAGAGATTAAAAATGAAACACAAACATCTTACAGTAAATGATTCGGCGGAACTGATGTTCGGCAATGCGCCCAAGCCAGTAAAAACCCGTCGCGGACTTGTCATCGGAGGAGGGAAAGTATATACCGAGTTGAATTTTACTTTGCCTACGATTACAATTAACGACAACACCCTGCCCGAAGTGTACAGACACTATAGCGAAATAGCCGAAGGAGCGCTTCACCGTGCAGTGGAATTAAACTCAAACGGTGTTATTCTTGAATTTGAGACCTTGCTCGAAATGACGCAAAGACCCAAAATAGGCGTCGAAATCGTGAAAATCATGAACGCCATCTGCGAAGATTATTTCCAAAAATACGGACTTGGATCCGAAATACGTCTTACGCCAAACGATTTGCGCGAGTTTGAACGTCCGGCAAAACAGCGAACAACAGCTTTGCTGGAACCGATGATCGAACTTTTTGAGGAAGGATTGAAAGAAGGCGGCGACCTCCTGTCTATCGAAAGCACAGGCGGCAAAGAAGTTTCGGACGAAGCCCTGATGATGTGCGATATAAAAACACTTGTTTTCGCCCTTGCTGTTCTTGGAGTTCGGGATATGCGGTTTTTATGGCAAAAAATGGTTGCTATCACGCGAAAGCAGGGAAAAATAGCGGCAGGCGATTCGGCTTGCGGATTTGCCAACACCGCCATGGTGCTTGCCGAAAAGAAATATATACCCAGAGTTTTCGCCGCTCTGGTACGGGTGATTTCCGTTGTACGCTCCATCGTCGCCGTCGAAGAGGGAGCTATCGGACCCGACAAGGATTGCGCCTACGAAGGGCCTTTCCTTAAAGCCATTACCGGCATTCCAATTTCAATGGAAGGAAAAACGGCTGCCTGTGCACATCTCAGTCCGATTGGTAATATCGCTTCGGCCTGTACGGATTTATGGAGCAATGAATCGGTACAAAACATCATGCTGCTCTCCGGAATGGCGCCGACGGCGTATCTCGAACAGCTTGAATATGATGTACGCCTGATGAATGAAGCCCTCAGAGAAGGAACCGTGCCAGCCCATGTCCTGCAACATTTGATGGTTGCTTCGGACATTTACACCGATCCTCAGGCGCTGGTGCTTGCGCCCGAAAATGTGATTCGTATTTCGAAAGTCATGGTGCAAAATGATTCTTATGTAGCCAATGCAAGGGACGGAGCGCTGGAAGCCCTGGATATCATGGAGGAAGCAATACGGTCGGGACAGATGAAGATTTCGGAAATGGAAACCGTCTATCTTACTGCTTTGCGTGACGAACTGAACAGTATTCCCGACAGCGAAAGCGATTTTATCGAAATGATGTTGCCTTTGGTGGACAAAAGTAAATTCATTCCGTCGGAATATGGACTCTAATAATTGAAAATCGTCCGGCGCTGACTTCAAACAGTCGGCCGGGAAGAGTTGCCGCGCTCCGTTCGGACGAGGCTCTGCCCCCAGTGTCATCAGGTAGAACCCCGTCCCGAATGGGAGCGACAATCCGAATTGAAAATCGACACGGTCAAATACTTCCTCTAAGCCTGCGTTTTCTTTCGGACGGCTTTGCGTTCCGACTTCTTTTTGAGTCCGATACTCTGATACTCGTTCGAGTCGATGCCAAACTGCGCGCGCACCTGGTCTTTGACGGCCAGCACGGTTTCATGGAAATCATGTTCGGCTTTCACCGTGTTGTCGCGCGCACCCCTGAACTCGCCCTCTTTCTGTATCTCATTCTTTTTTGCATCCTGCCAGGCCTGATACTTTGCTCTCACCTTCTCTGGCTGCAACTCCTCCTTCACAGGCGAATAGTCTTTCATCGCCTCTACCGCGCCAAGCACATACGCATCCTTTTCAAGTTCTGTAGCGCGCAACCTTCTTGCAATTCTGTCCATATAAATTCCGTTTAAAAGTTAATGGCGTCAAAGTTAGTATTTACATCTGTAAAAAACAAACAAAATCGGATTTTTTTCGCACAGCCCCGTATACTGTCACATATACAGCGAATGACAATGCATGTACGGAGAACAGCAATACATGGAGGCGCATGGCATTGCACCGGCGATACATGGCATTACACAGGCGGTACATGGGCTAATTTTAGGTTTGCGTTCAAGATGGTCAAAGGAGACAAAATCAGTTATGCTAAACTGGCATGGGCAATGGTATGAGATAAAAGAAGATTTAATCCGTTCAAATGATATATATAAATTTCTACAATAAAAAAATAAGGCAACATCGCTGTTGCCTTTTGCGTATATCTCAGAGAGATACCCGGTCGCTCCGCGCGTTGCCGGTAAGGGCTGTTTTATATAGCGATACCCAGTAGCCGCTTGTTCGCTGCAAATATACAAACAATTTTTTTATCCACGCAGTTTTGAAGCTGAAAAAAAATTGTTTTTTGCGGCCGTCCGAAAACAGAATATCATTTTGCGCGATATTTCGACCTGTTTTTGATGAAAAATGCGGATGCGTCACCGAGCGGATAAAAGCGATTGTTACAAAATAACATGTTTTGCCTGCAATATGTCATATCCCTATTTGCCATGTTTTTTCGGGTAGAGGTCTACGAAGAAAAAATTTTGTGACAATAGGGGGCTATTGTCACGTTTTTTTCTCTCCGGGATTTGAGATTTCATTTTTTTTCAGTATACTTTTGCGGCTGAACTGAAAAACAGTATAGCGATGAAAGAAAAAATCTTTTCAAAACATTGCGCGAGCGGTACATGGCATTGCGCAGGCGATACATGGCATTGCGCAGGCGGTACATAGCATTGCGCAGGCGGTACATGACATTGCGCAGGCGATACATGGCATTGCGCAGGCGGTACATGACATTGCGCGAGCGGTACATGGCATTACGCAGGCGATACATAGCATTGCGCGAGCGGTACATGGCATTGCGCAGGCGATACAGATTGTCTCCCTTTCAGTTTTTTTGTCAATGTATTGCCGGTGTTATTTGCAAAAAAATATGCCCCGTCATTGCGACTGCGAGGCACGAAGTTGTGGCGGCCACCATCACACAGTGTTGTGACAACCGGTCATCACCGTGCTGTGGAGGGCGCCGCCGTCGACGTGTTGCGACGACTGTCGTCACGGCGCGGTTTCCTGGCAGGGGCAGGGGTGGCGGTGGCGGGGAGGTGAATTTCGTTTTCTTCCTGCATCCCTACTTCATTCCCTTCGGCGTCGTAGAATTTGTATTCAAGGAAAGCCAGCCCCTGGTCGGGAATCACCTTGATTTTTGCGGAATAGCGCATTTTCCAGCGCATTCCCATAGAGATTAAACCTTTATTGATGTATGCTGCAACATAAGGGTGCACGTGCAGCGTGAATTTCTTCACATTGTGTCTGTTCACTAAACATTCTATTTTACCTTCCAGACTGTCGGTAAACAGAATAGAGGACTTCACAACCCCTGTTCCGAAACACGACGGACAGCTTTCGGCAGTCTGCACCTCCAGAATCGGGCGTACCCGCTGGCGTGTGATCTGCATCAGGCAGAATTTACTGAGCGGCAATATATTATGCTTGGCGCGATCTTTCGACATCGCCTTTGTCATGACTTCGAACACCTGCTGGCGATTGGATGCCTCCGTCATGTCAATGAAATCCACAACAATGATTCCGCCCATATCGCGCAGGCGCAACTGGCGGGCGATTTCTTCCGCCGCGGTACAGTTCACGTCAAAGGCTGTCTTTTCCTGCTCCGTACTGCTCTTCATACGGTTTCCGCTGTTCACGTCGATGACGTGCATGGCCTCCGTATGTTCGATAATCAGGTATGCTCCGCCGCGATAAGTGATTGTCCGCCCGAAGAGCGACCGGATTTGCTTCGTTACGCCGAACTTGTCGAAGATGGGAATATCTTCGCTGTACAGTTTCACTATGCCTTTCTGTTCGGGCGCGATGCTGCTGACATATTCGTACACACTGTCGTATACGAGCTTTTCATTAATATATATATGTTGAAAAGAAGAATTGAATATGTCGCGCAGCAGGGCTACCGTTCGCGATGCTTCTTCGAACACAATCGACGGGGCTTTCATTCTGGACGCCCGCGGGATGTTGTCTTCCATGCGTTTGACCAGCATTTTGAGTTCGCCGTCCAGTTCAGCGACCTTTTTCCCTTCGGCAGAAGTACGTACGATAACACTGAAATTTTTCGGCTTGACGCTTTGCATCAGTTGGCGCAGGCGTGCCCGTTCTTCGCCCGACTTGATTTTGGTAGAGATGGAAATATCGTCGGCAAAGGGTATGAGCACCAGAAAGCGCCCGGCAAACGACAATTCGGCCGTCAGACGGGGGCCTTTGGTCGAAATCGGTTCCTTGGCAATCTGCACAAGCAACTCCTGACCAACCGCCAGCACGTTGCTGATGCTTCCGTCTTTCTCGATTTCAGGCAACCGTTGCATTCTCGAAACCAAAAGTCGTTTTTTGGGATCATCTTTCAGTATCTTCAGATACTTCTGAAGCGTATTGAAATTGGAACCCAAATCCTGATAGTGGAGAAACGCCTCCTTTTTACAGCCTACATCCACAAAGGCGGCATTCAGGCCCGGGAGCAGTTTCTTTACGCGGCCAAGGTAAATATTACCTACGGCGAAAGAATCACTCCGAGTTTCTTTCTGAAACTCTACCAGACTTTTGTCTTCTATTATGGCAATCGAAACCTCTTTCGGTTTCACATCTACGATTAATTCACTTACCACCCTACCAATTACTTATCATTTTTAATACTCTCTTAATCAAAAGAACAAACTTATTTTGTTTTAAGTTTGTTCTTTTAATTTCGTCAAGACTTACTTTTTCTTATGCCGATTTTTTTTAAGTCTTTTCTTACGCTTGTGCGTAGCCATTTTGTGTCTCTTTCTTTTTTTTCCGCTGGGCATAGTTCTTTACTTGAAATTTCAAACTACTTACGCTTCAATCATTCCTTCTCGCTGGATACGCTGTTCAAGAATACTTTCGCCGGTTTAAACGCCGGAATTTTGTGTTCCGGAATAATGATTGTTGTGTTCTTGGAAATGTTGCGTGCAGTTTTTTGTGCTCTTGTCTTCACAACAAAACTGCCAAAACCTCTAAGATACACATTCTCACCACTTGATAAAGAAGCCTTTACCGAGTTCATCAAAGATTCAACACATGCTAAAACAGTACCTTTTTCAATTCCTGTACTTTTTGCAATTTCACTTACAATGTCTGCTTTTGTCATTTTTAAATACATTAAAATGGTTAATAATTAATCTAATTTTTTAGGCTGCAAATATATAGGATAATCTTGGATAAAACTATTTTTTTGATGAAAAAAAATCACTCTCCTGTCATAATATATATGTATATTTGCAAAAAAATATGACGTTATTAGGTTAAATAGCTATGAATAAAGAAGATATGTCTTTAGAAAAAAATGCATCTTTTATCGTCTGGTACGAACAAAATGTGCGAAAATTGCCTTGGCGGGAGACAAAAGACCCGTATTTTATCTGGATTTCGGAGATAATCCTGCAACAAACCCGTGTAATCCATGGTCTGGAATACTATATTCGATTCATAAAACGCTTCCCGAACGTCGAAATACTTGCAAAAGCGAACCTTGAAGAGGTGCTGAAGCTCTGGCAGGGTCTGGGATATTATTCCCGTGCACGCAACCTGCACGAAGCGGCAAAGGACATCGTGACCCGTTTCGGCGGCCGGTTTCCGCAAAAATACGATGACATCCTGTCTCTGAAAGGTATAGGCAGCTATACGGCTGCCGCCATCGCATCCATTGCATGGAATCAGCCTTATCCCGCAGTAGACGGAAACGTGTTTCGCGTACTGGGACGGCTTTTCGCCGTCGAAACACCGACCGACACGGCCGAAGGGAAGAAACTGTATTCGGAACTGGCATACCGAATCATGAATCCCGGACAGGCGGGACTGCACAATCAGGCTATCATGGAATTTGGAGCTTTGCAGTGCGTTCCGCAAAATCCGGATTGCAGTCGCTGCCCTCTGCAACATCAGTGCCGGGGATATGCAAGCGGCAAACCGCAACAGTATCCCGTCAAACGTCACAGGACGAAAATGCGCGACCGGTATTTCCATTTTCTATACATTATATATAATAATGTATATACATACCTGCACCGCCGCAACGAAAAAGACATCTGGAACGGACTGTTTGAGTTTCCAGTGATAGAAACCGCACAGCCGGCGGATTTTGCCGAACTGAAAGAGACGGACGAATTTAAAAAACTTTTTCCGCCGGACAGCCATGCCGCTTTTTCTTTGGACAAAGGCAATGTCAGGCACATCCTGACGCATCAGGTATTGCACGCCGCATTTTACAAAGTGGAAATACGGACAGAGAGTGAAATGCTGAAAAACTATCTCAGGATTCCGCTGCACGAATTAAACGACTATCCCGTACCGCAACTGATTCACAAGTATTTATCAAATATGATATGACAGTAAAATGTTAAAACCGAAAAAAAAATTCCGGTTTTGTCTGTAAATATCAAAAAAAACAGGTAGATTTGTATCATAAATTAAATCATAGAAATTATGTCATTGAACAAGGTTATTTTAATAGGAAATGTAGGAAAAGATCCCGTCGTAAGATATTTCGATAGCGGAAATGCCGTTGCAAATTTCACGATAGCAACAAACGAGCGGGGTTACACACTGGCAAACGGCACCGAGGTGCCCGAGCGGACAGAGTGGCACAACATCGTGGTCACGCGCGACCGCGTTCAGTTCGTCGAAAAGTTCGTGAAGAAAGGTTCTTCGGTATATGTCGAAGGAAAAATCCGTTCGCGCAGCTACGACGACCAGAGCGGCCAGAAGCGTTATGTAACGGAGATTTATGCCGACCGTATTGAGTTTTTCTCAAGCGGAAGGAAACCTGAAGCAGGAGACGGAAGCTTCACGGATTCGACGCCGGCGCCGCAGGTGCAGGAACACAGTCCGCTGTCGGAGCCTCCGACTGTATCCGAACAAACGGACGACTTGCCGTTTTGAGCGTGTCAACTAAACATATATGCTTTGGATTCAGATGATTATTTACCGGATTTATTATTGCAGTGCGCTTGGTGCACTCCTGTAACAGATTCGAGTGTTTCATTTATTGTCGTTTTCCTTTTGCTGTTCATTTCAGGATATATTTCTGCAAATGAAGAGATATTGTTTTGGTTTTCACAAGAAAACGCAGGCCGCATCAAAGAAAAGGACAAGCCGCAAAGCAAGTTCCTTCGCGAAGTACTGGAAATGCCTCAGCGACTGATTCAGGCCCTTTCCATATTCCGCCGGGCGTTGCATATCGTGATTGTCGTACTTGCGCTTTATGGCTTGTCTTTTATGTATCAGAACGTTGATTATTTTTATCCTGCGGCCGCCGTGGGACTGATGGTCGTGATACTTCTTTTTGACAGGATGATACCCCGGTTCGTCCTGCGCAAAAGTACGTGGAGCGTCCTGCTGCACGCCGCGCCTTTCCTGCAATTCGTCAACTGGCTTTGCAAACCGCTGACTAAACCCGTTTCGACGCTGATCGATACCGAAAATGCGGCCAAATCACCGGAAAACGAACCTGTCGCGACGGCCAAAGAAGCCTCCGGCGAGAAAGAGATAAAAAAAGACATGGTTCGCCTTTACAACAAAACGGCGGACGAAATCATGGTGCCTCGCATGGACATCAAGGCCATTGATATAAAAAGCAGTTTTGATGAAGTCATAGACAGCATTATCAAAACAGGCTTTTCGCGCATACCCGTTTATGAAAACACGGAAGACGACATCAAAGGCATCCTGTATGTCAAGGATATGATTATGAGTGTCCACTCGAACGGGGCTTCGCAATGGCAACGCATGATACGCCCGGCCTATTTCGTGCCCGAAACGAAACGGATAGATAGCCTGCTGGAAGAATTTAGAACAAATAAAGTGCACATAGCCATTGTTGTAGACGAATTTGGATGCACATCGGGGCTGGTTACGCTGGAAGACATCATTGAAGAAATCGTAGGTGAAATCGCAGATGAGTTCGACGACGATGAAAGGCATTTCGTGCCATTGCCCGACGGAAGTTATATCTTCGAAGGGAAAATCCAACTGAATGACTTCTTCCGCGAAACGAATACCGACCCGGCCGGCTTTGGGAAACTGACGGAAGAAATCGACACGCTTGCCGGCCTTCTGCTGAAAATCAAGGGGACGCTGCCGTGCCGCCGCGAGATTATACAGTATGGCAATTATCGCTTCCAGATCTTGGAAGCCGACGAGCGCCGTGTCCTGAAAGTGAAATTCAGCGCCCACGAACGACGGCCAAAGAAAACCGCAGCCAGGTCTGCCGTTACAGCCATCATATTGCTGTGTATCAGTTTGATTTCATGCAGGGAATATACGCCCAGGCCACGCGGATTTTTCCGTATCGACCTCCCTGTCGCAAGCTATACAAGTATGGATTTGAAAGAGCTGCCGTATTCGTTTCATGTATCTCAATTGGCAACAGTCGAACTGCCGACAGCAGGAGAACCGGCCGAATGGCTTAACCTGTCGTACGAAACACTGCAAGCCAAAATATATTGCAGCTACCATTCCATCACGCCGCATACGCTTCCCGTCGTCGAAAAAGAATGTCGCGAACTGGTGAAACGAGCCATAAAAAATGCAACATCCATCGTTGAGCAGTCGTATGAAAATCCCGAAATACACATATATGGGACGTTATTCCGGATCGAGGGCGAAACGGCTTCGCCTGTCCAGTTTATGCTGACCGACAGTATGCATCATTTTTTTCGCGGTGCGCTCTACTACCAGTGCAGGATGAATGTTGATTCGCTGGCGCCTGTCAATGCGTATCTGCGAAACGACATTGCCGAACTGATGCAGTCTTTTCAGTGGAAATAGCGCGCGTCATGCCTCTGCTGCAAAAATATACTTCCCCGCGCTGGGGAATCTGGAAGATTGAGGAGGACTGGGAACAGTTGCTGGCGCTGTTCGAATCTCCCGCACTGTACCGGCCTTTTTTGGACAAATGCCGGTCGGAGCGTCGCAAAGCCGAATGGTTGGCGGTCAGACTGCTTTTGCGCGAATTGACGGGCAGGGAAACGGCGATTGCATATCATGATAACGGCTCGCCGTATCTGCCCGATTCCGAATATAATATCAGCATCTCACATACGAAGGGACATGCTGCCGTTATACTGGACTGCGAACATTCTGTCGGCATCGACATCGAATATCGTTCGGAACGGATACAGAAAATCAAATCGCGGTTTCTGCACGAAAGCGAGTGCGACAGACTGCACAACGCATCGACGGAAGCATTGCTAATATGCTGGAGTGCAAAGGAAACGGCATTTAAAATGACAGGACAGCGCACTGCTGATTTCAGAAAAGATATTCGTGTCCTCTCGTTCGAACTGTCCGAAGCCACAGGCTGTGTAGATGTAAAAGAAATGCTCACCGCAGAATCGACCATTTACATGATAAAGTACGCCATTACGCCTGCGTATGTGCTTACTTACGGAATTTCACCCTCCGAAAAATAAAAATATCGACAATTCTGTTCGGGAATCAAGAATAATCACTATCTTTGGACAAAATATTACAGCAACATAAAATTAAAATTATCATGCAAAGACGAAACTTTATCAAAACAGCGGGCTTATTGTCCGCGGCTCCTGCGCTGGCAACGAATTCTGTTGTCAACGGTCTGACTTCGACAGGTGCAGGCGAGAAGGAGATCTATGAATGTCGTATCTATACGCTTAACGGCGAAGGAGATACGCTGGATGCATTTTTCGAGAAAACCCTGATTCCGGCCTACAGCCGTCAGGGCGTAACAGTCGGAGCTTTCAAACCCTACAAGCCGGAAGAGGAAGCGCAACGCTATCTGCTGTTCACCTACTCGAATATCGCCGCCTATCTTAAAACGAAAAAAGCGATATGGGACGACCGAACTTTCAAAAACGAAGCGCAGGCGTTTTTTGACGTCACCGCTCCGAAGCCCGTTTATTCCAAATTTGAGACTATCCTGAGCGAGGCGTTCGACAAAATTCCTGTACACCGGCAGCCGGGCAAAGAACGGACGCTGTTCGAATTTAGAGTCTACCAAAGCCCGAACGAAGAAGCCAACAAACGCAAAGTGAAGATGTTCAATGCAGACGAAATTGCCATCTTCGACCAGACGGGCATCAATTCGGTTCTCTACGGCGACATTCTGGCAGGTCCGCGCCAGCCTGCTTTGATGTATCTGACGTGGTACAAAGACGAGCCGACACGCAACGAAGCCTGGAAACAGTTTGTAAATCATCCCGACTGGAAACGCATTTCGAAACTGCCCGAATACGCTCACACGGCAACAAACAACAAAAGCACCTTGCTGTCGCCTTTGACATATTCACAACTGTGACAGATAAACAGACGTTTATGCGAATAAACAAGAAGTATACATATTTTGGAGCGGCTGTCCTGTGGCTTCTCGCAAGCGGATGCCGAAACGAGACAAGCGACATGCTGAAGGGTAAATGGCAGTTGAAAACCGTCGAACAGGCCGGCGCTATTTCGACGGTAGACACTGTCTGGTATAATTTCCAGTCCGAATCCCTATTCATGTATCAGATTTATTATGCGGAAAAAGATTCGTTTGTGCATCAATACGGCTTCAAGACGCAACCCGAAGCACGCACACTGCAACTGGAACTCATATCCAACCCGCATCCGCTGAAAACATTTCTGCCTGCAACCGACTGGGAAGAGGGTATACGGACATTTACCATCAAAAAAAATACAGGAAACAGACTTGTGCTTGCTGGTGACGGGAAAGATTATGTATTTATAAAATTATGAAAATCAGATGTGTATAAAATATTAAAGGATGTCTCACGACATCCCCTAACCAATTGTTAACCTTAAATCTAATACTATTATGAAAAACCACTTTGCAAAAGTATGGCTTTTTTACATAATGCTATCATTTTAAAAGTTAAATGATATTTACCGAAACACAATTAACGTTAAACGTCTATATTTGCTTTATTTTTATTCACATACCACAGCAATAAAGTTTCACTTTTACAGGTTAATCAAATCGGTTTCGGAGACACATTCGAGATTTTGCATTCCGGCATAAAAGAGTGAATGGCTCACCTGCTCGACCGTTTCGCGCAAACGTGCGGTTTGTAATTTTTCCAGTTCGTCGCACGAAATCGTTTCAAGCGATTCTTGCCAGCAGGATGTCATTACGGTACACTATGTTATATTTTTAAATACCTTTTCGTCAAGCGATGCAGAGATACGCGCTTTACGGGACAATTACGCCTGTTTTGAAAAAAAACTTGCCGGACAACACAATATACTTGGCAAAAAGACGATAAAGATGTAAGTTTGCCTTCGTATTCAAAAAGAAAAAACATGAAACTGTCGATAGTGATAGTCAATTATAACGTCAAATATTACCTCTGGCAATGTCTGGATTCGGTGATGCGCGCCACACGGCAGGTTGCAGCGGAAATTTTCGTGGTCGACAACTGCTCGCCCGACCATTCCACCGAATATGTCAAGCCCTGGTTTCCGGACGTGCATTTTATTGAGAATAGTGAGAACGTGGGCTTTTCGAAGGCAAACAATCAGGCCATCAGGATAGCTTGCGGCGAATATGTGCTGTTGCTGAATCCCGACACGGTCGTAGGCGAAGATACGCTGGCTCGCGTCTGCGCCTTCATGGATGCGCATCCCAATGCCGGCGCGCTGGGTGTGAAAATGATTGACGGATACGGAAAGTTTCTGCCTGAATCCAAGCGGGGTTTTCCGTCGCCGTGGAACGCTTTCTGCAAGATGACCGGCCTCGCCGGCCTTTTTCCCCTGTCGAAGACATTCGGAGGCTATCACATCCGCTATCTGAATGAAAATGAGTTGCACAAGGTTGATATTCTTGCCGGCGCCTTTATGTTGCTCAGGCGGCAGGCGCTTGACCGGGCGGGACTGCTGGACGAGGCTTTTTTCATGTACGGCGAAGATATCGACCTGTCGTACCGCATCGGACTGGCCGGTTTCGACATTTATTATCTGCCTGAAACGATTATTCACTACAAGGGCGAGAGCACCCGCAAGGACATTCGCTATGTGAAAATCTTTCATGAAGCGATGCTCATCTTTTTCCGCAAGCATTACCCGCATTCCAACTGCTTTTTCAAGTGGATGATACGCCTTGCCATCATTGCGGCCGGGACGGTTTCGGCTCTCCGCAAACTGTTTCGCCGTCCCGACTCGTCGCCCGAACGCGGCTACAGTAAAACGTTAACATTCAATGCCGGCGACATTTCCTACGCACAAATGATACGAACGATGGACGGGAATACGCAAAAAGATACCCTCTACCGCATATATCACCCTCAACGGCAAATCACCGTAGCGGCCAGCGGAATCATCGCCGGCGACATCTTTTAATACGAATGATTTGGCAGGCAGTGTGTATGTCGAAACGGGCGAACAGATGTACTGCAAAAGTTTTTTTCGAAATTGTATGTTATATTTTCATTTTCTTTTATACATTTGCAGTCGCACTTATTGAGATTTTATAAAGAGACCTTATGGAAGAAAAATTTCTAAAATTGATCGAATCGAGTATCCGGACACACTGGAAGCAGCCTGCTTTATCCAATTTCAACGGTAAAACGTTTTTGTATAAAGATTTAGCTGAAGAAATAGAAAAACTGCATATCCTTTTCGAACGGACGGGAATCTGCAAGGGCGACAAAGTCGCACTCGTAGGCCGCAACTCGTCGCACTGGGCAATCTGTTTCTTCGGTATACTGACGTATGGCTGTGTGGCCGTACCTATTCTGCACGACTTCAAAGCTGAAAGCGTACATCACATCGTGAACCACTCCGGCGCGAAAGTCCTGTTCGCCGCCAGTTCCAACTGGGGGCAACTCGACCGGCAGGCTATGCCCGAGGTTGCATTTTTCGTTTCGTTGGACAACTGGTCGATACTCTGCAGCCGACAGAGAGAGCCGGAACAGGTCTGCGAACATCTGGAAGCGCTCTTCCTCGAAAAATATCCCGCCTTCGCGCCTGAACAAATCAGTTACCACGTCGAAGCGCCCGAAGAACTGGCGATACTTAACTACACTTCGGGGACGACAGGCTTCTCCAAGGGCGTCATGATTCCCTACCGCAGCTTGTGGAGCAACACCGCGTATGCGCAGGGCATACTTCCGTTTATCCATGCCGGCGACCATTTCGTGGCGATTCTGCCGATGGCACACATGTACGGGCTGGCATTCGAGATAATGAACGGCATCAACAAAGGCTGTCACATCCACTTCCTGACGCGTTCTCCGAATCCGAGATCTATCATCGAAGTGTTCGGGAAAGTCAAGCCGCGACTGATTATCTCCGTACCACTGATTATCGAGAAAGTAATCATCAACAGCGTCTTTCCGCTGCTGAAAAAACCGGCTGTCAAGGTGCTCTACAGGACGCCGCTTCTCCGAACGCTGCTTCTGCGCATCATACGCCGCAAACTGAACAGTGTCTTCGGCGGCAATTGCTTCGAAATCGTTATCGGAGGTGCGGCCATCAACAAGGACGTAGAATCGTTTCTGCGCGAAATCAACTTTCACTACACGGTCGGCTACGGCATGACCGAGTGCGGACCGCTGGTGGCCTACGAGCAGTGGGATACTTTCAAGCGAGGCTCTGTCGGAAGAATTGTCGACCGCATGGAAGTCAAAATCGAATCGGACGACCCCGAACATGTCGCCGGCGAAATACTGGTTCGCGGCGTAAACAACATGCTGGGATACTACAAAGACCCGCAAACTACCGCCGAAATGATGGGGGAAGACGGCTGGATGCGTACGGGCGACCTCGGTACGATGGACAAAGACGGCTTCCTGTATATCCGCGGACGCAGCAAGACAATGATACTCAGTTCAAACGGACAAAATGTCTATCCCGAAGAGATAGAATCCGTACTGAACAACCTGCCCTACGTCCTCGAATCGCTCGTCGTGTCGCGCGGAGAAAAGATTGTTGCGCTGGCAGTACCCGACCGCGACAAGGCAACGGCGGACGGACTGACGGACGAAATGCTGCAGGCAGCCATGAACAGCAACCTGCAAAAACTGAATGCGCTCATTCCGCACTACTGTCAGGTCTCGTCCATCCAGATCAGAAACGAAAACTTCGAAAAGACACCGAAACAAAGCATCAAACGGTTTCTTTACCAGTAAGGGAGCGGGCTTAAGGTTAAGGCATATCGGAAAAATATGGACATGAAAAACAGTCTCGATGAAATCGATACCTCGCTGATGGCCGGTATTAAAAATGATGATTATACATGCTACAACCAGTTGTTTGTACGCTACTATCAGCCGCTGTGCCAGTTCGTACGCGGACTTGCAGTCAGTCGCGACGATACGGAAGACATTGTGCAGGAACTTTTTCTGCATTTGTGGTCTCACCGCAGGAAGATAGAAATAAGCGGGCGGGTCTCAAGCTACCTGTACAGGATGGCAAAAAACATGACCCTGAATCATATCCGGAAAGAAACCGGCTACCGGATGCTGCTGGAACGGATGGAAGCATCGCCGCCGTACGAAGAAGATCTTACGATGGAAACCAGAGAATTTAGATCCGCCCTGCATGAATGCATGAACCGCCTGCCTGCCCGCAGCAAACAGATATTGCTTTTAGATCGGATAAACGGACTGAAACAGAAAGATATTGCCGAAAAGCTGCATATTTCCATACAGACCGTTAAAAACCAAATCTGGATATCGCTGCAAAAACTCAGGCGATGCCTCGAACTGAAAGGCGTATCCTGACAGTCCGGAATCGTCCACAAGTCTGACCCGTCCGAAGAGCGGACGCCCGAACAGAGAATCCTGAATCTTTTTTCATGTCGAAAAAAAATCACATTTCGACAGGTACTTTTTTCTCAGGGACGTGTCTTATAAGTAAAACGGAACAGACAAATCATGAAAGAAAATAAGCACATAGGCTTTCATATCGTTGAATATCTGCTTGGTGGAAGCAACGGTAGTCCGGATGACGCTGTACTGGCGGAATGGCTGGCTTCCAGTGAATCCAACAAAACTGATTTTATGAAATACAAAAAAATCTGGGAAGAATCGCGCTTCTTTACGGAAACGGAAACTTTCGACCGCGAACGCGCATGGGAAAAGATAAACAAAATCAACCGGCAGAAAGCACGGCTTCGGAAGCGTTTCTCCCATTTCGTTTATGCCGTATCGGGCGCGGCAGCCGCCGCAGCGCTTTTCATGGCGCTCTCATGGTCGGGCGCGTTCGAAAAAAACGCGCATACGACGCTGCGCATGTCAGTCGAAAACGGCAGCCGTTCGGAAATGACATTGCCGGACGGCAGCGTCGTGAAGCTGAATGCCGGCTCCTGCCTCGACTATTCCTTTGACCGGAAGAAAAAGACGCGGGAACTTTATTTTCGGGGCGAAGGATTCTTCAAAGTCGCCAAAAGCGACTGTCCGTTTGTGGTGAACATGAAAAACGGCTTGCAGGTCAAGGTGCTGGGCACGACGTTCAACCTTTGCGCCTACGAAGAAGACTCCATCGTCCGAACCGCCCTGCTGGAGGGCAGCGTCGAACTGTCACACAATTCGGCGAATCTGCGTCTGAAAGCCGGAGAAATGGCGCTCTGCGACCTGAAAACTAACGAACTGAAAAGAGAAAAAGGCATCCTGACACATGCCTGCGGATGGATGGACAACAAACTGTATATGGACGAAATGGCGCTGTCGGAAGTATGCAAAAAACTGGAACGGCATTACGACGTGCAAATCACACTTCACGGAAACATCGGCGAAGCCATTCATTACAACGGTGTCCTGCAGGAAGAAAGCATTACGGACGTCCTGAATGCTCTGGTACGGTTGAGCACAATCAAATATCGTGTGAGCGGAAAAAATATTGACATAACCTCTAAATAAAACTGCCTATGGGAAATTAAAAAAAGCGAATGTGAAAAGAGGGAAATGCTGTCACATTTCCTGCAAAAATTCTTGACAATTAATTCATTAATGTTAAAAAAAGTAACTAATAATTAAATTACAAATGTATGAATTTTAAAAACAAAAGCACAAAGCCGGGGCAAGAAAAAAGGAAACGCCCCGCATTAAAAAAGATTTTATCTGTTATAAAACTGACAACTTTTACGTTGATCATTTTTTGCATGCATGTATCGGCTACGGCTTATTCGCAGCGGACAAAGCTAACCCTGGAACTTCGGAACCAGTCCATCAAGGAAGCGCTCTATCAGATTGAAAACCAGTCTGAATTTAGATTTATCTACGAAAAGGAGCAGATTAATCTCGACAGGAAAATATCCGTCCATTTGAAGAATCAAACCGTGGAATCGATACTGGATCATCTGCTTGGGGACGAATCCGTCCGGTACGAAATTACGGAAAACAACCTGATCCTGATTTATCCCGCCGGAAAACGCCCCGGCAACGTGGGCATAATTGACCGTCCTGAAACAGAATCGAATCAGCAGGGCATACGCATCACCGGCACGGTCGTCGACGAAAAGAGCGAGCCGGTCATCGGGGCAAATATCGTGGAAAAGGGGACGGCGAATGGAACCGTTACCCAAGAAGACGGAAATTTCTCGTTGACGGTGGCAGAGAATGCCACGCTGCAAATATCCTTCATCGGATACATCCCGCAGGAAATTAGCGCTGTGGGGGGGGGCAAATATCTTATTATCAGGCTAATAGAGGACGAGAAGATATTGGAGGAAGTGATAGTGATCGGTTACGGTACGGTCAGGAAAAGTGATTTGACCGGCGCCGTTTCGTCCGTATCTTCCGAGAAAGTCTCTCAAGTGAAAGCCGTTTCCAATATAGCCCATGCCTTGCAGGGGCTGGCAGCGGGTGTGCAGGCCAATCAGCGTTCCGGACAGCCGGGCGAATCCGTCATGATCAAAGTAAGAGGAACCAATTCGATCGGTGCAAGCAATGCGCCTTTGTACGTCGTAGACGGCATGTTGCTTGAGAGTTTGAGCGCTCAACTGAATCCCGGCGATATTCAGAATATTGAGATATTGAAGGATGCTTCGGCTACGGCTATTTACGGTTCAAGAGGCGCTAACGGGGTAGTTATGATTACTACGAAAAGAGGTTCGGAGGGAAAAGCCGCCGTCAATTACAATGGGTATTTCGGTGTGCAACAGTTGCGCAAGAAAATAGAATTGACTGACGCAAGCGAATTTGCCACCCTGCAAAACGAAGTGGCCGCCAATGATGGAAATCCTCTGCCCTGGACTGCCGCACAGATTGGCGCCCTGGGTAAAGGCACCGACTGGCAAGACGAAGTATACCGTTCCGGAATGGTTCACAATCACGATATATCAATAACGGGAGGAACGGCCAATACGAAATACTACTCTTCGCTTGGGTATTTTGACCAGGAAGGCATTATCCAGAACTCAAGTTTCGAACGCCTTTCTTTCCGTATCAATGTAGATCAGGAAATATCCAAAAAGATAGACTTGTCTACCAACCTGTCCATTCAAAATTCCAAATACGTTCAGGCGGTATATACGGGAGCGGACGGCGGTGGCGGCATTCCTTTCACTACGATGGTGATGCCGGCTACCCAGGGCATTTACAATGACGATGGGACTTATACCCGCTTCACCGGTGTTTCATGGGGTGAAACCAATCCCGTGGGCATCTCGAAGGAACTGTATAACCCCAGCAACGGCCTGCGGATTATCGGGAATCTCCGGCTGAATTATGAAATCGTGGACGGACTAAGCCTGCGAATCAATGCCGGTCTGGACCTCAATAACAGCAAATCGGACTATTATGCGCCTTCTACGTTAACGATCGGGCAATCCAGTCAGGGAAATGGGCGTGCGTCCAAAAACTATTCAAACGGCATGTCTTTTCTGAACGAAAACCTGCTGACCTATGCGAAAACATTCGGCGACCATAATCTGGATTTACTGGGAGGTTATACTTATCAGTACGACCAGTCGGAAAGTCTGAATAGCGGCACTGCCACCGGTTTCATCAGCGATGTTTATCAGAATAACAATCTTGGCGCCGCCAACGTAAAGGCGCAACCCGGCACAGGATACAGTGACGCCCAACTGACATCCGGGCTGGGACGTGTCAATTACAATTACAAAAACAGGTATTATGCCACTTTTACAGGCCGTTATGACGGGTCGTCGAGGTTCGGCGAGAACAACAAGTATGCCTTTTTCCCCTCCGGGGCACTGGTATGGCGGGTTTCCGAAGAAGCTTTCATGCAAAAGATTGAATCCATATCCAATCTCAAATTGCGAACTTCCTACGGCATATCCGGAAATCAGGCGATAGGTTCCTACCAGACGCTGGCACGGTTGAACAATGTAAATGTGTATATGGGCGGACAGGATAATACGGGTTTTGTTCAAGGCTCGCTGGAATACAAGAACCTGAAATGGGAAAGTACTGCCCAGTTTGACGTCGGTATTGACTTGAATTTGTTTAAAGACCGGATACAGTTGACGGCCGATTTCTACAACAAAAAAACGAAAGATTTGCTGTTGGATGTAACCATGCCTCCGTCTACGGGTTTCGGCAGCGTACTGCAAAATGCCGGCTCCGTTCAAAACCGGGGATGGGAATTTCAGGTGACTACCGTCAATGTAAACCGTAAGGCTCTCAGGTGGACATCGGTACTGACCTTGATGCATAACCGCACAAAAATACTCAACCTCGGCTCGGATGCTTTAGGCAATCCGATTACTTACAAGGAAGTAGGTGCGGGAGGCAATTGGTTCCCCATGTTACTGGGGCAATCCATGCAGCAACTCTACGGATACGTTGTAGAAGGCGTTTACCAAAGCGACGGGGAAGCCGTGCAAAACGGCGAACCGACCAAAAAGGCCGGCGACTACAAATTCAGGGACACCGACGGGAGTGGCATAGTGGATGGCGATGACAGGATAATCCTTACAAACTTTGAGCCGAAACTGACGTTTGGTTTCAACAATACGCTCGAATACAAAAATTTTGACTTGTCCGTTTTGTTCGTCGGAAGTCACGGGAATGATATGGTGAACGAGTTCAGAAAATACAACATTACCATGAACGGCGACTGGATGCCGTCGCGTGAAGCGTTCAATAACCGCTGGCAGGGGCCGGGTACCGGTAACAGCATAGACAGGCCGTCGAAAGCAAGCGGTTCTTCCATCCGCGACTATGCCAACAGTTTGTGGGTAGAAAACGGCTCCTATCTGAAGATAAGAGACATTACGCTGGGGTATACATTCCCATCCTTGAAGTTCGCTTCTTCGCTGTATGTATACGTGAGCGCTCAAAACTGGCTGACCTGGACCTCGTATTCCGGTTATGACCCCGAAGTATCCTGGAGTTTGACAACCATTAACGGATGGGACAGAGGTAATTATCCATCTACAAAATCCATTACCGGAGGCTTGAAAGTTACATTCTAAATTTCGAAACAAATGAAAATAATTAATATTACAACTATGAAAAGGAAATATTTTTTTATGCTGCTGATTTCTGCCGGATTATTCTATGGATGCTCGCTGGAGGAAGAGCCTCGGACGTTTATCAGTCCGAATGTATTTTTTACAAATGAAGCAAGCTATGATGCGGCAGTCGTCGGGATCTATTCCGATATAGGTAACATATGGGGTGGAAATCAGTTGATGATGACGGAAATGTTTTCCGATATCTACGATACTCCAGACGAATCCAATGAACAGGCATTGCCTACATATCAAAACAATACGCAACCTTTCTTCTATAATGTCAGAGATCTCTGGTCGACAGGATATGCGATCGTGAAAAATGCCAATTTTGTGATAAGCAAGACGCCTGACGATTATCCCGGACTGATTGCCGAAGCCCGTTTCCTGCGTGCGTATGCGTATTTTCATCTGGTACAGTTTTACGGAAAACTTCCCTTGCGGAAAACTCCCGTCGAGGATTATGCCGAAGTGCAGCTGTCCAGAAGCAGCGAGCAGGAAATATATGATTTTATCCTGGAAGACTTGCTTTATGCCGAAAGCAGCCTGCCGGATTATGCGCCTCTGGAAGGTCGTGTGTCTAAACTGGCTGCAACTGCATTGCTGGCCAAAGTATATCTCACCTTAGCGGGGAATCCGCTGAACAAAACGGAGTATTTTGCCGCTGCCCGCGACAGGGCGTTGACCGTAATCAACTCCGGAAGATATACGCTGCCGGAAACGTATGCGGATGTGTTTCACACGACAAACTATTCTCCGGAAGTGATTTGGGGGAAAGTATACGATCCGCAGAAAGGGAATAATTCCATTACATACTTCGTGATGACTTCGGCGGGATACAAACCTATTCTGCTTCCCGCACCCTGGTTTATCAACAGTTTCAGCGCCGGCGATCAGAGGAAGAAATGGGGTATCAACGAAGGCTATACAGACCCTGGCGGTAATGTTCTGAAAACATTTTTCCAGAAATTCGTGAATAATGCGAACATTGATGCCGATTTGTCGGTCAGCGCCATGATTACAAGTTATCCGATACCTATCCTGCGACTGGCGGAAATGTATCTGATCGCGGCAGAGGCCGAAAATGAAATAAACGGCCCGGCACAGGCTTATTCGTACATAAATAAAATCAGATGGAGAGCGAGAACGGACAAAAACGATCCTGCTTCCGTCCCGGATTTGAAAGAACTTACGAAAGAGCAATTCAGGGAAGCCGTATATCTGGAACGCAAACACGAACTGCATCTGGAAGGTTCGACATGGATGGATCTGAAAAGGACGAACAATCTCCAAAGGATCCAGGATGTCCGTGGAAATGGACTGACGCATCCCATCGGAATTTACAATCAGACATGGCCGATTCCGGATACGGAAATTACCAACAATAATATTGAGCAAAATCCGTTACCTTGATATTAACGGGAAACCGCTCCCGTCGTTGTGGCCGGAGCGGTTTTCCCCCGTATCAAATGAAAAATAAAAGACAATAACACAATGAAAAAATATATCTTATCGTACATTTTACTCCTGACTTCCTGTTTTTCTTACGGGAGTCCGGAAAAGTTTATCGTTCACGGCGACGGACTGACCGTACTGATGGCAAAGGACGCCGTTTTGCAGGGAGGATTAAAGCCCTA
>JAISXP010000179.1 GCA_031270465.1 Tannerella sp.
CCTTCGGGCAGCTTCCTTTTCTTTCGGGGAAGATGTATTGGAATCTGTTTTTTCTGCAAAAAGAAAAAAATTATTCATCGGATCATGTATGATTGGAGAAAAAAAATTATATTTGCGCGTATTTTATAACTAACATTCAAATATCAATTTAAAATGGGTACAAAATCTTATGCAACCGTAATCAGCAACGCTCAGGTCATGCTGGGCGGCATTCAGGCTAATGAAGCATCCCTGTCGAAACGCGGTATTGACAAGGCGTTTGCCGGCAATCTTCAGGCGGACATCGACGCATGTATCACTCTGAACAACGAGCAGGAAACATTGAAAGCGCAGCTCAAGGAAAAAACGGATGAACTGGGCAAACGGCTGGCCTCACTGGAAAAGCAGGCCGGCGAAGCCCGTAAAATCATCAAGTTAGACATTCCGCAAGCCTTGTGGCGCGAATTTGGCATCAACGACAAACGCTAAACAGACGCGGCAGACGGAAACTGTATCCGTCGTACACGGTGAAATTTCCAAAAAAACGCCCGTGTTACACATAAACAGCGTAACACGGGCATTTTATACTTTTCTTCCGAAAACACGCACAAGTCCGACACGTACGTGCGAGGCGCGTTTTGGGGCGACGATTACAGCACTACTCCATCTTCGCGGGCCTGTTCTTCGCCCGAGAGCGTAATCAGTTTGTAACCTTTTCCGTGGATATTGATGATTTCAATATCGGGATCGTCTTTCAACAGTTTGCGCAGCTTGGTGATATACACATCCATACTCCGCGCGTTGAAGTAATTGTCGTCTACCCAGATTGTTTTCAGGGCATAGTTGCGTTCCAGAATTTCGTTGGCGTGCGAGCAAAGCAAACTCAGCAATTCACATTCTTTCGTTGTCAGTTTGGTCACTTTGTCGCTGATTGTCAACGTCTGTTTCTGTGTGTCGAACAGGAAGTTGCCCAGTTTGTAGAAGGGTACGTCTTTCAGTTTCTTCCCTTTCACGCGTCGTAGAATGGCTTCGATACGAAGCAGCAATTCTTCCATACTGAACGGTTTGGTCAGGTAGTCGTCCGCTCCGATTTTGAATCCTTCCAGAATATCTTCCTTCATCGTCTTGGCTGTAAGGAAAATAATGGGTATGTCAGGGTTCATTGAACGAATTTCCTGCGCCAGTGTGAAACCGTCTTTCTTTGGCATCATCACGTCCAGCACGCACAAGTCGTACGTACCTGCCGTAAAACCTTTGTAACCTGCTTCTCCATCGGAGAACAAGTCAGTCACAAAACCTTTTGCTTGTAAGTATTCTCTTAAAAGCATTCCTAAATTTTCATCGTCTTCACAAAAGAAGATCTTCAACTTTTCTTCCATAATCTACTATTTTTTAATGAGTGGTAATGTAATAATAAATTTCGTTCCTATAAATCCCTCTTCCTGTTCGGCGTGGATATGGCCGCCGTGGTCTTCCACGATTTTGCGGACGTAGGCAAGCCCCAGACCGAACCCTTTTACATCATGGACATTTCCGGTAGGCACGCGATAAAACCGGTCAAAGATTTTTTTCAGATATTCTTTCTTTATGCCTATCCCGTTGTCTTCGACGTAAATATACAGTTTCGTATTGTCACATTTCGTGCGTATCATCAGTCGCAGGGAAACTTTTTCGCGGCGATATTTCACGGCGTTGTCCAGCAGGTTGTACAGTACGTTTTCGAGATGCATCTTGTCGGCGTTTATGGTAGACTCTTCTGCCTGCAGGTCGATGTCAATCGAGCCTCCACAGTTTTCCACTTTCAGGGAGAATGTCCCTGCCACGCTTGCTATCAGATCGTTTGCATCCAATTCTTTCAATTTGAGTATCGCTTTCTGTCTCTCGAACAGGGAAATCTGGAGCACTTTTTCGACAAGGAAACCCAGCCGTTTGCTTTCGTCCCGGATGACGCCTGATATGTGCACGAATGTTTCGGGACTCTTCGTGAGATCCGTATCCCTGAGCATCTGCGATGCAAGCAAAATGGTTGATACGGGCGTTTTCAGTTCGTGTGTCATGTTGTTTACAAAGTCATTTTTCATTTCCGAGAGTTTTTTCTGGCGGAAAATGATATAAATCGTAAACGAAAACGTCACCAGCAGGATAAGTGAAAAGAGTACCGAAGGAGCGAGAAACGACACGGAGCGCTGAATGTAGTCATCTTTCGTCGGGAAGTAAATCTTCAGATAGTTCCGCTTCGACGGCGGATCGCCGGGGAAAAGCACTTCCGTTAGCAAGTTCGACGCTTTCATCTCTTTATCAAACTTTTCATTCTGATAAATAATCTGGCCATCCTTGTTTATTACCATGAAAACGTAAGGCAGATTCAGTCCGTTGTTCAGAAATTCGGATTTCAGATAGCCGTTCAGTTTTGCAAAATCAATGCGTTCTTCGATGGGCTTCATGTATGCGGTATAAAGCATACTGTAAATAACTTCTTCCACCAGGCGCGCTTGATGCTGGTATCGCAGCCACTGATTTCTTTGATTTTCTTCCGATTTTCTCACAATGGCATCCTTGGACGGAGAAGTCAGCAGATTACCGCTGCTTTGCGTCCGGCTTATATCGATCTGACGAAAGATGCTTCCGCTTGTCGAACTCTGAACCTGAAATTGATATTCACTTTTCATCTGTATCGAATGGCTGATTTGATCCTGGTTCGGTGGATTTTTATAATAGAAATGCTCTATGTCTTCTTCTATAAATTTTCGCGCTTCGTCATTTTCAAGCATACCGGAAACCTGTTCCAGGCTGCGCCTCACCGTCGCGTCAAACTGTTCGTTACTCGTCTTCGAAATGATGCCAATGTAGTATACCTGCAAATAGATTAAACCTGCAAAAGCAAACCCCATGACTACAGTCAGCAACCAAATCGTAGACTTTTTCATATTAGCTTACTCCATCATTTTATTTTGATGCAAATGTCGCATGTTTTAATTTAATATTCACATAAAGAATGTAAAAAAACAACCCTTCAACTGTTAAATTTATTTAGCGAGATATGAAAAATAACACTCGAAATGGCACATTTTTAATCGTATTATACTATTTATCAGTTAAATTACTCGCCGAATCGCCATTTTGCCAAAAAAAATCGCCCGGCGCCCGAAACGGAAAATTTGAAGTAAAAACCGGACGAGATCGCGTCAGAATCGCCAACCAATATTTACTTGCACCACATTGTTCTTTGCGTTTGCATCCGGATTAAACGGTATGTTTTCGGTGCGAAACAATTTTATAAAACCAGTGTTACAGTTTGGCGATAAAAGATTGGATTAAATCGTTTTGTCATCATTCTACGGCTATGGTCTGTTCTGTTCGATCCATTTCCGGGCATTCACGAAAGCTTCTATCCACGGCGTTACTTCATCCGTTTTCCGGCTGTCCGGATAATATCCGCACTGCCAGGGAAAAAGCGCGCGCTCGGTGTGAGGCATCATCGCCAGATGGCGCCCATCGGCAGAACAGACGCCCGCTGTAGCCCACGGCGAACCGTTCGGATTGGCCGGATAGCCGTCGTAGCTGTACCTCGCCACGATGTGATATGCGTCCTCGTCGTAAGGAAACGAAAACTTCCCTTCGCCGTGAGCCACCCATGCACCCAATTTCGAACCGCTCAGCGAACCGTACAAAACGGAATGATTCTTCGGGATCTCCAGCGCAACAAACCCGGACTCAAACTTGTGCGAATCGTTGTGAATCATTTTGTGTTTCTTCTCGTGTTCGGGATAAAGCAACTCCAGCTCCGCCATCAACTGGCAACCGTTGCAGATGCCGAGGCTTAGCGTATCGTTTCGTGCATAATAAGCATCGATGGCCTTTTTTGCTTTTTCGTTGTACAGAAAACCGCCCGCCCAGCCTTTTGCCGAACCCAGCACATCGGAATTGGAGAAACCGCCGCAGAATATGATAAAATTTACATCTTCAAGCGTTTCGCGTCCAGCTGCAAGGTCGGTCATGTGCACATCCTTCACATCGAAGCCTGCCAGATAGAGTGCGTAGGCCGTCTCGCGTTCGCACTGCGACCCTTTTTCGCGTATTACAGCTGCGCGAATGCCCGACATGCCGCTACGGTCGGCAGAAAGGCCATAAGCTGAGAGCTTTCCGCTGAAATGCGCCGGATACTTAAATTCAATCGGCTGCAGTTTGTAGTTCTCAAAACGATTGCCGGCGCAAACGCTGCCGCTTTGTTTTATATCCAGTTTATAGGAAGAGGAATACCACACATCGCGCATGTAATCAATACCGAAATGATATTGCGTATCCGCTTTGGATACTAAAATATGGCGTTCGTCTACAGGTCTGGCTATGACAGCGAAACCCACTCCCGCCTTTTTCAACAGTTTCTCAAACGTCTTGCGTTCCCTGACCTGCACAAGCACGCCCGGATTTTCGGCGAACAGTATTTTTACAATGTCAGGTTCTGAAATTGAGTCTAAATTTACTTCCATACCGCCTTCGACATTGGCAAAACACATCTCGAGCATCGCTGTAATCATCCCTCCGGCAGAAATATCGTGTCCGGCCAGCAAGAGTCCCTGTTCGACGGCTTCCTGCAAAGCGTTGAATGCGTTGCGGAAATATTCCGCATCGGCAACGGTCGGCGCTTCGTCGCCCAGACAGTTCAAAACCTGCACAAAAGCGGAGCCACCAAGTTTCAGCGCATCGAAAGAGAAATCAATATAATAAATGTACGCGCGAGAATCACGCACAAGTACGGGCGATACGATTTTTTTTACGTCGCTGACTTCCGCACCGGCAGAAATAATCACCGTTCCGGGAGAAAGCACTTTTTCGTCGCCATATTTTTGTGTCATCGAGAGGCTGTCCTTTCCTGTGGGGATATTGATACCCAACTCGCAGGCAAAATCCGATGCGGCCTTGACCGCCCTGTACAGACGCGCGTCTTCGCCTTCGTTGCGGCACGGCCACATCCAGTTGGCGCTCAGCGAGACGCTTGCCAGACGGTCGGTCAGCGGTGCAAACACAATGTTCGTCAAGGCTTCGGCAATGGCAAGTCTCGACCCGCGTGCAGGGTCAATCAAGGCAGCCTGCGGTGCATGACCGATCGAGGTAGCAATTCCCGCCCTGCCGCGATAATCAAGCGCCACCGCACCCAAATCGCTCAACGGCAGTTGCAATTCACCCTGGCACTGCTGACGGGCAACCTTGCCCGACACCGAACGGTCGACCTTGTTCGTCAGCCAGTCTTTGCAGGCTACAGCTTCGAGTTGCAACACATTTTCCAGGTAATGATGAAGTTCGGACACCGTATATGCTGCCGCACGGTAGGTTTCGTTTATTGTGTGGTCGGTCATCACCGTGCGTGGCGGTTTGCCGAACATGTATTCGAGTTTGATGTCGATGGGTTTGATGCCGTCCGCCTGTTCGAAAACGAACTGCATGTCGCCTGTCGCCTCGCCGACCACGTACAACGGCGCCCGTTCACGTTCGGCAATGCGCTGTACGCGCGCGACGTCTTTTTCTGCAATCAGAAGCCCCATCCGTTCCTGACTTTCGTTTCCGATGATTTCCTTCGCCGAAAGCGTCGGGTCGCCAACAGGCAGTTTGCTCATGTCGATATGTCCGCCCGTAGATTCGACCAATTCCGACAGGCAGTTCAGATGTCCGCCCGCGCCATGATCGTGGATGGACACAACCGGATTGTCGTCCGACTCGGCAACGGCGCGAATCACGTTGGCCGCGCGTTTCTGCATGTCAGGATTGGCACGCTGTACGGCGTTCAACTCTATTCCACTGGCATACTGACCTGTATTTACCGACGAAACAGCACCGCCACCCATTCCGATGCGATAATTGTCGCCTCCGATGACGACAATTCTGTCGCCCGCTGCAGGCGTACCCTTCAAGGCATCGCGTCTGTTGGCGTAACCTGTTCCGCCGGCAAGCATTATCACTTTATCATAAGCGTATTTTTTATTGTTTTCTTCATGTTCGAAAGTCAACACGGAACCGCAAATCAGCGGTTGTCCGAACTGATTACCGAAATGGGAAGCTCCGTTGGACGCCTTAATCAGTATTTGTTCCGGCGTCTGGTAGAGCCACGGGCGCGGGTCGAGTATTTTCTCCCATTCGCGCGCGCCTTCCGGGCGGGGATACGAGGTCATGTATACGGCGGTTCCCGCTACGGGCAACGACGATTTCCCGCCGCCCAGACGGTCGCGTATCTCGCCGCCGGTACCGGTCGCCGCACCGTTGAAAGGCTCGACGGTCGTTGGGAAATTGTGCGTCTCAGCCTTCAGCGACAGCACGGTGGGAATAGCGCGGACGGCGTAGTAATCGGGATTCTCTCCCGACAGCGGGGCAAACTGTTCGATGACGGGACCGTCGACAAACGCCACATTATCCTTGTAGGCCGATACAAGTTTGTTAGGATTTTCGGCAGATGTTTTTTTGATCAGCGCAAAAAGGGAACATTCTTTCTCTTCGCCGTCTATCACGAATGTGCCGCCGAAAATCTTGTGACGGCAGTGCTCCGAATTGACCTGCGAAAAGCCGAACACTTCGCTGTCCGTCAGTTTCCGTCCGATTTTTTCGCTTACGCCGTTCAGATAACGGACTTCTTCGTCGCTCAGCGCCAGTCCTTCCTGCACATTATAGGCGGCAATGTCGTCGATGCTGACAACAGGGTCCGGCTGTTTGGAGACAGTGAAAACATCCTGATCCAGTCCGTCGTAGATACGCTGCAACATGGGGTCGTAACCGGCGTTGCCCGATGCGACGGGGAAATATTCCTCGATGCGCAATATGCCTGCAATGCCCATATTCTGCGTGATTTCGACGGCGTTCGTACTCCACGGCGTAATCATCTCGCGACGCGGACCGACATGCCTGCCGGCCACATGTCCGACATGAACCTGCACGGCTCCGCCAAACAGCCAGACTAATTTTGAAATGTCTTCCTGCGGAAAATCAGAGGCAGTCTCGACGGCAAATACCGTCTTATCAGGTGATTGAAAGAATAAAATCATATTCGGTAACGGTCTAAATTACATCAATTCTTTTGCGGGCAAATTTACACGTTTTTTTCCAATTGTGCGTAAAGACGGAAAAAAATTTGGCAGTAAAAGAAATAAGACCTACCTTTGCATCCCGATTTGGTAAGGACAATATAAATAACTAAAAATATACGGAAAAATGAAAAGAACATTTCAACCCTCTAATCGCAAGAGAAAGAACAAACACGGGTTTCGTTTAAGAATGGAGACTGCCAACGGGCGTAGAGTGCTTGCCTCCCGCCGGGCGAAAGGTCGCGCCAAGTTGACGATTTCGGACGAATATCCCAAGAAATAAAAGCCGCCGCTTTTTTGCGGCGCTTTTTTCTTTGGATACGATTCTCGCAACAGTATGAAAGGGTAAAAATTTAATGGGGAATTTTTACTTTTTTCGTATATGCGGTGAATGGCTGTTATACGGCTTATTCTCATAATTTTGAGTGGCTGCCGAAATATTTGTGACGAAGACGTAAAAACGTTTTGACACAAAGAGTAATGCAAAACAATATTTTTTTCTACATTTGCTGTCCGAATGAGCACTAAAGATACATATCAGCGGTTTATACGCATGCCGATTTTCTTCCATTTATCGGCAGTGGTGTTGCTATTTTTTATTCTGGTAGCAATCGTATTGCAGTTGCTGAATGTGTACACAAAGCACAATCAGGCGGTTATCGTTCCCGACGTGAAAGGCATGCAGATCGAGGAAGCTGCTGTCTTCTTCATGAACAGCGATTTGCGGTATCAGATAACAGATTCTGTCTATTCCAGGGAAGTCTCTCCCGGCGCCATTGTGGAAACGATGCCTACGGTCGGTTCGAAGGTAAAAAACAGACGCATCATCTCCGTCACGATCAATGCCAAAGGCGTGAAGCGCGCCGAGATTCCCGATGTGGCCGACCTGTCGTACCGGCAGGCATACGCGCTCATTCAAGCACAAGGATTTACCTCTATTGAAACAAAATACGTGCCAGGACGTTACAAAGACCTTGCCCTCAAGGTGGAATCGAATGGCAGGACATTAAAGCCGGGCGAACTGATGCCGATTTCGGCCACACTGGTGCTGAACATAAGCGATGGCATCCCCATTCAGGATTCGGAAGAACCGAAAGAAAAGCAGGATGAAACCGTTGAAGAAAACTGAAGAGCATGTTCGGAAATGGATGAATTGGCTATATTAAACCCCTTGCCGGCAGATGATTTCATTGAAATGGACGAAGACGTGTACGAAGCCCCGCCGCTTCACGAACATTTTCGTTTTACGGCTGACAGAAAACAAACCCTTCTTCGCATAGATAAATTTCTGACGGACAGAATATCTCACATAAGCCGCAGCCGTATCCGGATGGCGGCCGACGCCAATTGCATCCTCGTCAACGGGAAAGCGGTAAAGAGCAATTACCGTGTCAAACCGTTCGACGTGATTGCGATTGTGATGGAGCGCCCCCGCTACGAGACGGAAATTCTGCCCGAAGATATCCCCCTGCACATCGTTTACGAAGATGAATACCTGCTGGTAGTGAACAAGCCGGCAGGCCTGGTCGTGCATCCGGGACACGGGAATTATACCGGCACGCTGGTCAATGCGCTGGCTTTTCACCTGAAAGACGATTCCTGCTACGACCCTTCGAACCCGGCCGTCGGATTAGTGCACCGCATCGACAAAGATACGTCGGGGCTGCTGGTAATTGCCAAACGGCCTGAAATCAAAACGCATCTCGGCGAACAGTTTTTCAACAGGACGACGCAGCGCAAATACTGGGCGATGGTGTGGGGTATTCCGAAGGAAAACGACGGTCGCATCGAAGGCAACATCGGCCGCGACCCGCGCGACAGGTTGCAGATGACGGTCTTCCCCGACGGCGAGCAGGGCAAACCGGCCGTTACGCACTATCATGTGCAGGAATGGCTGGGATATGTAAGTCTTGTCGAATGCCGGCTGGAAACAGGCCGGACGCACCAGATACGCGTACACATGAAGCATATCGGACATCCCGTCTTCAACGACGCACGCTACGGAGGCGACCGAATTCTGAAAGGCCAGACATTCTCCAAATACCAGCAGTTCGTCCGGAACTGCTTCGAAGTCTGTCCCCGTCAGGCTCTCCATGCGAAAACGCTGGGTTTTGTACATCCGGCCACAGGCGAAAACATGTTTTTCGACTCCGAACTGCCCGGCGACATGCGAGATTTAATCGACAAATGGATTCATTACGTAAATAACAGGGAAACATGAAAAAAAATATTGCCATCGTGGCAGGAGGTTATTCTTCCGAATACGAAGTCTCGATCCGGAGCGCCCGAAATCTGTACGGCTTCATCGACAAGGACAGATACCGCGTCTGCATGGTGCTGATAGAGCGAGACGGGTGGTTTGCGCAACTTCCCGGCGACGGAACGGCGCCTGTCGACAGAAACGATTTCAGCTTCATGCAGGACGGCGTCCGCGTACGGATTGACTTTGCATATATCACAATACACGGCACACCGGGCGAAAACGGCTTGCTGCAAGGCTATTTCGACATGCTCCGGATACCCTATTCGTCGTGCGGCACGTTTACGAGCGCGCTTACGTTCAACAAATATTCGTGCAACCGGTTTCTGGGGGCGATGGGCATCCGCGTGCCGGACTCTGTCCGTCTGAGACGCGGCGACCCGCTCAACGGCGATGCGATTGTTTCCGGTCTGGGGCTTCCCGTTTTCGTCAAGCCCAGCGACAGCGGGAGCAGTTTCGGCGTCTCGCGCGTGAACGAGGCCTCGCAGTTGGAGGCCGCAGTCGACAGGGCGTTCGAAGAAGGAGACGAAGTGATGGTCGAACGTTTTATTGCGGGCGTCGAGGTGACCTGCGGCTGCTACAGGACGAAAGGGAAAATCAATGCGCTGCCAGTGACGGAGGTTGTACCGGCCAACGAGTTTTTCGACTACAACGCCAAGTATAACGGAGAAGTGCAGGAAATCACTCCGGCAAGACTTTCGTCCGCGCTGACTGCGAAAGTGCAGCAGACGACCGCCGGGATTTACGACTGCATCGGGGCAAAAGGCATCATCAGGGTCGACTACATCATTCCGGCGGACGAAAACCCCGTGCTGCTCGAAATTAACACCACGCCGGGCATGACAGACACAAGTTTCATCCCCCAGCAGATGAAAACTGCCGGACTGAAACTCAGCGACGTCCTGACCGAAATCATAGAGAACGAATGAAAACAAGTGATAAAAAAGGCTAATCCTTGAGAGAGATACATTTTTTTAGGTAATTTTGTACTATAAACATAAGCAGAGATGGATAAAGAAACTAAAGTATATAATTTTGACGACATCCGCCCACTGGACGACAGCGAAGTAAGCGCAGCCATTGAAGTGCTGATCGAATCGGAAGGCTTCCGTCATGCATTGAACTACATCATGCCCAATCTTGACTGGGAAGCATTTGTCGCAACAATGCGCACGTGTAAGACCAGAGAGCAGTTCAAATCTACTTTGGGTTATGCGGCAGTAAACACTATCGCCAAAAAATCAACCTTCTCGCTGACTATTTCCGGCCGCAGCCGTTTTCCCGAAAAACCGTGTACGATCATATCCAATCATCGCGACATCGTGATGGACGTGGCCTTCCTGAATCTCCTTCTCTACGATATCGGGAAGGGCGCGACGCAGGTGGCCATCGGCGACAATCTGCTGATTTATCCGTGGATCAACCTGATTGTGCGGATGAACAACAGTTTCATCGTCAAACGGTGCGTCCCAGTGCGGCAGATGCTGGAAGAGAGCCGGAAACTGTCGGCATATATCCATCATACCATCAAGGAAACGAAAGAATCCGTCTGGATTGCCCAGCGCGAAGGGCGCGCAAAGGATTCGAACGACACCACGCAAAACGGCGTCCTGAAAATGCTCAACATGGGCGGCAACAGCGACATACTGGCAAACCTGATGTCGCTCAATATCGTACCCGTAGCCATTTCATACGAAATCGACCCGTGCGACTACCTGAAGGCGCAGGAGTTTCAGATGAAACGCGACCATCCCAACTTCGTGAAAAGCAAGCGCGACGACCTGCTCAGCATGGAAGTCGGAATACTCGAAGACAAGGGACGCGTACACTTTACGATTGCCTCGTCCATCAATCCCGCCCTGGAAAAACTCAACCCGAAGATGGGGAAAAACGAACTCTTTTCGGCCGTCGCCGCGGCCATCGACAGGGAAATTTATGCACACTACCGCTTCTATCCACGCAATTATGTGGCCTACGACATGCTGTACAGGACATCGCGCTTCGGCTTGAACTATGGCGTGCGCGACAGGGAACAGTTTTGCGAATATTTGCAGAAACAGATTGACAAAATTGACATTACGAACAAGGACGAAGATTTCCTGCGTACCAAAATGCTGGAAATGTACTCGAATCCGCTGAAGAACCATTTGGAGAAAGCCGACACAAAATGACACGTGACGAACGGAAACAAAACGAGAAAGCGCCCGAACCAACCCTCAGACGCCTGCCCTGGTATCTTGCCTACGTCAAAATGCTGAAAGGATACGGAGAAGCGTTCGTTTCGTCTACGCAGATAGCAAAGGAGATCAACGTCGACCCCAGTCTGGTAGCCAAAGACCTGTCATTTGTCAACATCTCCGGCAAGACGCGCGTCGGATACGATGTCGACGCCCTGATCGGGATTCTGGAAAGCTTTCTCGGATTTACGTCGCAGCACAAGGCCTTCCTCTTCGGCGTCGGCCGGCTGGGGGCAGCCCTCATGCGCGATTCGGGACTGAACCGCTACGGGCTGAACATCGTGGCGGGTTTCGATGTGCGCGAAGATATCGTCGGCACAAGTATCGGTGGAATCCCTGTTTTTCATATCGACGAGATGGATGAGCGGCAAAAGGAATACGCCGTCACCATCGGGATTGTCACCGTGCCGGTGGAGGAAGCCCAGAAGGTGGCGGACTGCATACTCGACAAGGGTATCCGCGCTTTGTGGAACTTCACGCCGTTCAGGATTCGCGTCCCCGACAATGTGGTCGTACAGAACACGTCAATTTATGCCCATCTGGCCGTCATGTACAACCGGCTGAGTTCGCTGAACGGATAGGATACTTTGCCGCGCAGTTCCCTGTCCCCCGCCCGGACGAAAAGTCGGCAGACTCAAAGACAGCCGCACATAAAACATGGCCTTTTATCAGGCATAAGACCTCACGGTTTCTTATCAATATGCTTATAGCATAGCCTAATCGTATCGAGAGCGGATTCCGCCATGCCTGCCGGGGCTTCGCGATTGATGATACGA
>JAISXP010000003.1 GCA_031270465.1 Tannerella sp.
AAGACATTAAGGTAGTTACAGCGCCGGGGTTCCACCTCTTCCCATTCCGAACAGAGAAGTTAAGCCCGGTCACGCCGATGGTACTGCGTAAAGTGGGAGAGTAGGTAGCTGCCGTCTTATAAACAATCAACAAATGTAAAAGAAGGTACCTCGAAAAGGGGTACCTTCTTTTTTTTTGCCCATGCGATTAGGTGGTTAACCGGGGGACGGTAGGAGCGAATAACGGAGGTGTTGCGAAAATACCCTGCGTGTGGTATTTTACGTTTGGAGAAGGCTTGCTTATTTTGTAATTCCATTTCCAGACTTTGCCACAGAGATCGCAATATGAAGTTTATTGATTTACGTTAGTTTATGTAATTTGGGTTATCTGATTGATGTGTGGACGGCCGACATGTGATTGTTGGCCGTCTGCTCTTTTCGTTAATAGAGGTTATAGTTTGTGCGGAGTACCTTAAATTCGGTGCGGCGATTGATCTGGTCGGCTGCCTCCTGTTGTTCAGGGCTAAGTGAGCGGACGAACTCTTCGGTCAGGATGTCGCCTTCCTTGAGAAAATCCCATTCGGCAGCCATTTTCTTATTGATTGTTTTGGGGACGCTTTTGCCGTAACCTCTCGCTTCGAGGCGTTCGGGAGTGATGCCTCCGGCGATGAGGTAATCGACGACAGCCTGTGCACGACGCTGTGCGAGGGCTTCGTTATAAGCCTCTGTCCCCATACGGTCGGTATGAGCGCCCAGTTCGATGGTGACATTGGGATTGTCGTTGAGCATTTTAATCAGTTCGTCGAGCGCTTCCCTGGATTCGGGACGGAGGACGGCGCTGTCGTAGGCGTAGAAAATATTTTCGATAACCACAGGGGTATAGACCGGAGAGAGGAAAAAATCTACCAGGTAGGTTTCGCTTTTCTCCTCCGGGCTTGTCCGCAGCTCGAAATTCTGGTTGAGGAATCCGCGTGCGCTGGCCATCATGACGTAGCTTACGTCGCGTTCCAGTTCGACGCGGTAGGTGCCGTCGCGTCTGACCTGCACTTTCTCGTTCAGCCCGTCGCGCCCGACAATGCGGACGGTAGCCTCTTCGATGGGATATTCGTCGAGATCGGAGACGATGCCTTCGATAACGACCGTGATGAGAGGCAATTCAAAGCTGTAAAGATGGTCATTGCCCCTCAGGTCGTTGCGGTTAGAGGTGAAAAATCCCTTTTCGCGCTTTCCGGCGAAGGTAATGCCAAAATCGTCGCCCATCGAGTTGACAGGATATTTCATGTTCTCGACCTGCCAGGCTCCGGTCGTGTCGAGGGAGGCTTTAAAGAGATCAAGGCCTCCCATTCCGGGATGTCCGTTGGAGGCGAAATAGAGGGTGACGGAGTCTCTGACGTAGGGGAATAGCTCGTCGCCGGGGGTGTTGATTTGCGGGCCGAGGTTCTCCATCGGGCCGAAGTCGTTGCCTATCCGTCTGGCCCGGAAGATGTCTTTTCCTCCGTATCCTCCCATATCGGATACAAAATAGAGGTATCTGCCATCGGGCGATACCGAAGGATGTCCCAGCGTGGTGACGGAGTCTTTTACGAGGGAGGTGCGTGTCCCTTTTCCCCATTTGGCATTGCTACGGGTAGAGACGTAAATTTCCGAGGTACGCGGGCCTTCGGGCGCTTCGGAGCAGTAGGTGTAATACATCGTATTCCCATCGGAAGTGAAACTCGGAGTACCTTCGTCGAATTCGGTATTTACTTCGTCTTCTATTTCTTCGGGGGCCAGCCAGTTACCGTTCTCGTCTTGTTTAGCCAGGAAAAGATTGTTATTACTTAGTCCGGTGATGGCGCTTATTTTGTTGTCTTTCATGCGCGAAGACGCAAAGTAAACCTGGTCGTAGTTCGAACCGTATAGCATGGGGGAAAATTCCGAGCGGCGGGAGTTAAACTTTTCCATCCGTGTCACCTGGTAGCGGGTAGGGTTTTTGCGCCATTGTATCGCCAGTTCCGAACCTTGGATACCATTTTGTGCCCAGATGTTTGAAGGATCGCTCGCCAGGTAGGCTTTATAATATTTAATGGCTTCGGCATAGGATCCCTGTTTCTGCTGCATTGATCCGAGCCAGAAGTTGGCCGAACTGTCGGCATATTGGTATCGGATGGCGTTCATATAGGCGCTTACAGCACGGGGAGTATGATTGATAAGCCGGTTGCACTCCGCCATCCGGAAGGCGATGTATCCCCGGAGGAAACGATCCCTGGGGCTGGTTTTTGTATAAACCTTCCGGTAAATGGATGCGGCTTCATAATATTCGCCGATTTGTTGTTTCTCTTCGGCATTACTCAGCCTGGCTGTATTGCAGGAAACCAGGAGGCAAATAACCGGCAGCATGTAAACGATAGACCTGATTTTCATTCCGTACTGAACATAATATACCATATATAACGCAGCCGCCGGCTTCTTATTGTAGTGGAGGAGCAACAGAAAACAACGAATCGCGAATAAGTCCCGGATATCCGTTCGCTATTTCTGCTTTTATATAGTATATTTGCGTGTAAAACAATTTTAAATTTATAATATCATGATGAAGAAATTACTATTTATCGGTTTGATGTTCTGGGTAGGCGGGATGAGCTTTCTCGCGGCGCAGCATACGCCTTCGTGGGCAGCAGAAAGCCCGGCTCAGAAACAGGAACGCATGGCGTGGTGGACGCACGATCGCTTCGGAATGTTTATCCACTGGGGCATTTATGCATTGCCGGCACGCCATGAGTGGGTGAAGCGCAACGAAGCCATATCCGACGAGGCCTATCAGAAGTATTTTGAACATTTCGACCCTGACCTCTATAACCCACGCGAATGGGCGGCCAAAGCACGGGCCGCAGGGATGAAATACGTGGTGGTGACGACCAAGCATCACGACGGCTTCTGCCTCTGGGACTCGGGAGTGACCGACTATAAGGTGACCAATACACCTTATGGGAAAGACCTGATAGCGCCATTAGTGGAAGCTTTCCGGGCCGAAGGAATCCGGATAGGCTTTTATTATTCGCTCATAGACTGGCATCATCCCGATTTCCCCATCGACAGGGTGCACCCTGCCTGGAAAAACGACCCGGAAGCCGCCAAGGCAGTGAACGCCAACCGCAATATGGAGCGTTATCGCACCTATATGAAAGCACAACTGACTGAACTGCTGACCCGTTTTGGTCGTATAGATGAGTTGTTTCTCGATTTTTCCTATCCCGGCGAGAACGGGAAAGGGCATAACGAATGGAACTCGGAAGAACTATTGAAACTGATCCGCTCCCTGCAACCCCATATTGTTGTGGATAACCGCCTCGACCTTGACCATACCGACTGGGGCTGGGATTTTGTGACGCCCGAACAGTTCATGCCCCAGGAATGGCCTGAAGTACGCGGGAAGCGGGTGCCCTGGGAAACCTGCCAGACCTTCTCAGGCTCATGGGGATATTACCGGGACGAATATTCGTGGAAAAGCGTTCATCAATTAGTGGTTATGCTGATCGAAACGGTGAGCAAAGGCGGGAATCTGCTGCTCAATGTCGGCCCTACGGCCCGGGGAGTATTCGACGACCGCGCTGTTGAGCGCCTCGACGGACTGGCACGCTGGATGAAGTTCCACAATCGCTCAATCTACGGCTGTACACAGGCGCCGGATGATTTTGCCGTCCCTCCGAACTGCTTCCTGACGTATAATGCGGAGAAGAAACGTTTATATATCCATGTATTGGAGTGGCCTTTCAAATCGCTCCACCTGCCTGCTTACAAGGGCAAGTTCAGGTACGCTCAGCTGTTACATGACGCTTCGGAAATCAGATACACCATCAACACAACCCCCGGCAGCCATACGACGGAAAATTCAGGCGCCGACGATGTCATACTCAATCTCCCCGTTCAACGTCCCGATGTGGAAGTTCCGGTGATAGAGTTGTTTCTGGAATAACCTGATAGACGTATCGGTAAATCGTTTGTTTCACCTGCCCGAAAAGCAGCTCGGGATGCGGCTTGCCGTATTTCATCAGACATAAAGGAATCCAGGGATCGCCCGTGCGGTAAGGAGGCTGGAGATAAGGATGTGGGTACACAACAAAACCCAGGCGTTCGTAGAAGCGTATCCTTCGCCTGCTCCATTCATCGCCGGGCGGTTCTGCTTCGAGCACTACGGGGTGAACCTGTGCGGTAAACGCTCTCAGGGCTGCCCCTCCCCAGCCTTCGTTGCGCCGGGATTCGTCGATGGCGAAATGCTCAATATACGTGAAACCCTCGAATTGCCAGAAACTAATAAATCCGATGTATTGTCTTTCGTGGAATAAACCGCAGAGCCTGAAACGTGTTTCACACGCCAGTAACTCCCTGACCAGAGCAAAATCGCGCCGTTCTTTCACCGGGAAAGCAGCCGTATAGGTACGTTCCACAGAGGCAAGCACCGGATCGGAGCCCTCTTTTACCTCTCTCATCACAAGTCGTTGATTCATCTTCTTCAGTCTTACCGGCAGTTTTTTTACTACCCTGCAAACTTAAATAAAAATCAGCAGAAAACGCCCGATATTCTTTCATTGGGTGCAATTCAAATTGTCGCATCGTCATTACGGACCGTCATTGCGAACCCGAAGGTGAAGCAATCCAGACCGGGCACACCCTGGATTGCTTCGTACCTCGCAATGACGATAGAAATCCATCGAATCTGCGACAATTTGAATTGCACCCGGCGGAGATTGTTTATTTTTTAAATAAAGGGGAGCGCGGGTGCGCTCCCCTTGTACCTGCAGCTCCGACGGTCATGGAATAATCGCGTCCTGAATCTCGCTCCAGGGCCCTTTTTCGCCGCGGGTGTTTTCCCACCGCAGGGCGAAGTAGAGGCGCCGTCCGCGCATTTCGCCTTCGAAGGTGAGGCGGAAGGGCGAGGCGGTGTCGAAGGAGCTGTTCACGAGCTGCGACCAGTTGACGGGCAATGTGTCGCTCACGATCCAGCCGATTTCGGCGCCGTGCACCCCGGAGGGTTTGGCCCGGCTGGAGTTGTCGACCGAGTTGTCACGGAAATAAATTTCCACGATGCCCGGTCCGGGCGTCTTGACGGTGGCTGCGGGCGAGGTCGTCGGCACGGGGGCCGGCTTGCGTCCGCCGCTGCTTCTTTCCGGCAGTCCCATCGCCACCAGGTCGGCATCCGTCGCCAGCGGGTTTTCCTTCAGCATCCCCACATACAGATGTCTGTAGAGCGGGACAAAGGTATCTTCCGCCGCCCTGAGCGTCGCCGTCTTGACGGACGTCCGTTCGGCCGGATTTTTCCAGTCTTCGAACGCCACATTGAAGGCCCCGTACGCCGGTTGCAGCGTGCCCACGATCCATGTCTGGAAGCCGGTCAGCCCCATGCGCGTCAGGTTGTCCTGCGCCGACAGATACGTCATCGTCTGCATCGCCTGGTCATAACGCCCTTCGTGACTCTTTGGTAACCAATCATCGTTATTCATAATCATGTTATTTCTATTTTACATATATCCTATCCTATCGTATCCGGTTTTATCCGGAGCGTGTCGACGTCTGTCCCGAAAGTGTCGACGTCGGTTCGTTCCGTGTCGACGTCTGTCCCGAAAGTGTCGACGCCGGCTGATTCGGTGTCGACGTCTGTCCTGAGCGTGTCGACGATCTTTTCTTTTCCGCTGACGAAAATCCGGCTGTTGAAATACCGGACTGCGTCCTGTTCAGTCCCCACGTACGCCATGCGCATCATCCGCAGCCGTTCGGGGTCGCCGGCTGCGGTGGCTTCGGGGCAAAGGCCATGCCTGTGAAAACAGAAAACGCCCCCGCCTGCGCAACGGCAGACAACGGCGTTTCCTGTTCAGTAAACCGTATATGTTAAGATGATTGTTTAAATAGCTGAAAGTAAGAGATTTACCCCCCCCCCACCCATTAACAGACGCAAACATACGTTTACCGTTGGGGGCAAGAAGGCTGCACCGGCAAAGATGCCGGGCGAATGACTTGATATGTTTCAGAAACCGGTACATGATCGAAATGTATTGGGGCGCAAGTTCGGTATTTTCTTTGAGGTCACCAAAGCCATTGGAGGACGAACCGGCATAGCCGGCCGGTTTTCTAAAGCTCCCGGGAAGGTTCCCGACATGCCCGGAAGAGGTAAAACCTATTATATTTTGTCCATTCCGCATTCCTGAATCTTTTTTTATTTCAGATTACAAAGCTATGGTTTTATTTTGAAAAAAAAGGTAATCAGCTTGTACTATTATATATCGTTAACATACGATCAGGAAAAGGAGTTGTAAAATGCGCCGTTCCGAAAAAAACACGTATCTTTGCTTCGGATGCAGCAGGCCGGTCTGCCGCCCGTCTCTTCGCGAGGCGGGAGGAAAGTCCGGGCAACACAGAGCGCCATGCTTCCTAACGGGAAGCTGTCCGCGAGGGCAGAGCAATGTAACAGAAAATAACCGCCGCACGTGTTGCGGCAAGGGTGAAAAGGCGAGGTAAAAGCTCACCGTTCCCGTGGCGACGCGGGAAGCCGTACACCTGATGGGTTGCAAGGTCATGTATACCGGCGCTACAGGGTAGCTCGCCCGATGCCGGGGGGTAGACCGCACGAGCCTGCCGGCGACGGCAGGCCAAGATGAATGGCAGACGCTTCTCCGCCCCGCACAAGGGCAGAGAAAAACAGAACCCGGCTTACAGGCCGGCTGCATCTTTTTTTTACATTGTGCGCGACATGACTTTGTGCATGACAGTTCCCGAACCCAAAGACCTGCTGCAAAAAGACATGCACGCTGACGGACAAGACCCTCGCGCACGCGCTTATGTTTTACCGGAAATGAACAGAGAGGACACAATATATTGAAAACAAAAATACAACAGGGTGACGGTGACCTGACGTCGGGCGCAGTATGGAAAGCAATACTTGCCTTCGCTTCGCCCCTGCTCGTCGGCAATCTGCTTCAGCAGCTCTACAACCTGACCGACAGCGTCATCGTCGGCTATTTTCTGGGCAAGGAAGCGCTTGCGGCCGTGTCGGCATCCTTTTTCATCTACTACTTCATCATCTCGCTGATGATCGGCATCGGAAGTGGCATCACGGTAGTGGTGTCACACCACTGCGGCGCCCGGCAGTACACCCAGGTGCAGCGTGCCTTCTCCTCCTTTTTCATTTTCGCATGGTGGGCAGGTATCGCGCTCTCGTGCGCAGGCATGATCTTTGCCGAAGCATTTTTCCGCCTGACCGGTACGCCCGAAGAAGTGATGCCCTGCGCCGTAAGCTATTTCAGGACATACATCGGCGGGACATTCCTGTTCGTCATCTTCAACAGTATGCTGTCCATCCTGCGCGGCATGGGCGACTCGACCCGTCCGATGCTGTTCGTGCTGGCAACGGCGGTGCTCAACGTTGCACTCGATCTGCTTTTCATCGCCGTCCTCAAACAGGGCGTCGAGGGCGCCGCCTTCGCCACCATTCTTGCGCAGGGCGGCGGACTGGCAATCGCACTGGCATACGTTCACCGCCGGCACCCGCTGCTTTCACTGCGCCGGAAAGACATGATTTTCGACCGCAAAATGTTCGTGCGCGGACTGAAAATCGGCCTTCCGACCAGCGTGCAGCAATGCGCCATGGCGGCAGGACTGATGGCGCTGCTTGGCACGGTGAACAGCTTCGGGACAGACACACTGACGGCATACGGCGCAGCAGGCAAAATCGACACCCTTGTCACACAGGCCATCCTCACTTTCGCAGGGGCGCTGGCTGCCTTTTGCGGGCAGAACATCGGCGCGCAACGTCTCGACCGCGTACGCAGCGGCGTGCGCTTCGCCATCAGGATGAACCTCGCCTTCTGCTCCGTTACCTTCGGCCTTATCCTGTTTTTCGGGAAAGACATGATGCGGATGTTCACCACCGACCGGGCAGTAATCGACATCGGATACGAATACCTGCTGGCAACAGGCAGCTTCCTCGTCGTCAACGGCATGTTGAACATCCTCACCGGCGCACTGCGCGGAGCGGGCGACACCGTCTTCGCCATGATCACCGGCATCGCCACGTTTTGGCTGGCGCGTATCCCGCTCGCCTTTTTCCTGAGCAATGTCTGGGGACGAAACGGCATCTGGTGGGCTATCAATATCAGCATCGCACTCGGATTCATCGCCACAGGCATATACTACAAAACCGAACGCTGGAAAAAACGGCAGGTGACAGACCGAATGACTGAATAACTGAATGATTGAATCTTTGAATCCCCGGATTTTTAAATCTTTGAATTTTCGAATAAAACTTTTTCCCCTTATACAAAAACCGGAATAAAAAAAATTACTACCTTTGTTCCGCAAAACAAGACAGCATAATAATAATGTATAAAAAATAAGAAACGTATGAAATTTGATGTATCAAGTACCGCACTATTAAACCGCCTGCAATCCATAAGCAAGGTGATTGCTACGAAGAACACGTTGCCGGTTCTCGACAGTTTTCTTTTCAAACTCGAAGATAACAGACTGACCATCGTAGCATCGGATATCGAAACCCGTCTGGTAACCACCGTCGACGTGATGAACGTGCAAGGCTCCGGTCTTTTCGCCATCTCGGCAAAGATGTTGCTCGAACCGCTGAAAAAATTGCCCGAACAGCCGCTCACGTTCGACATCAATGACGACAGCATGGAAGTTTTCATCTTCTTCGAAAACGGTAAATACAACTTCATCGGTCAAAACGGCGACACCTATCCGCAGCAAAAACCGCTGAACGAAAATGTCATGACAGTCTCAATGGAATCGCAGGTACTGCTGAACGGCATCAGCCGCACACTGTTTGCCTCCGCCGACGACGAATTGCGCCCGGTGATGAACGGCGTCTATTTCGACATTCAGGCCGATGTCATCACCTTTGTAGCCTCCGACGGCCACAAATTAGTGCGCCTGAGCAACCGTGCCGTCACAACCGAAGGCAGGGCATCGTTCATCCTGCCCAAGAAACCGGCCTATCTGTTGAAAACGCTGCTCCCGAAATCGTCAGAATCTGTGAATGTGCAGTTCGACGAAAACAATGCCTGCGTGAAGACCGAACACTTCGAGATGACATGCCGCCTCATCGAAGGCCGGTACCCGAACTACAGCAGCGCCATTCCCGAAAACAACCCGAACGAAGTGACCATCGAACGGTTCCCCTTCAGCCGCGTACTGGAGAGAGTTGTCGTCTTCTCCAACCAGGCAAGCAACCTGATAAAACTGCAACTGATGGAAAACCTGATCGTCGTTTCGGCGCAGGACATTGACTTCTCCACTTCGGCCGAAGAAAAAATCGTCTGCCGGTACGACGGCCCAAGCTTCAGCATCGGTTTCAAAGCCACTTTTCTGATAGAAATGCTGGACAACATCAGCGCAGATGAAATCGTGCTTAAACTGGCCGACCCCTCGCGCGCCTGCGTCATCGTCCCCGCCGAAAACGCGGATGACGAAGAACTCCTGATGCTGCTCATGCCAATGGTATTGAACGATTAAACGAGAAGAAAAGATGCTGCTGCAATTAGACAAACCGCTGATTTTTTTCGATCTCGAAACCACGGGAATAAACATCAACAAGGATCGCATCGTCGAAATTTCGCTCCTGAAAATCTACCCCGACGGAGATGAAGAAAGCAAGACTCGACGCATCAATCCCGAAATACCGATCCCGCCCGAAGCCACGAAGATACACGGCATCACGGACGAAGATGTAAAAAACTGCCCGACATTCAAAATGATAGCCAAGTCGCTGGCTGCGCATATCGAAGACTGCGACCTCGCAGGATTCAATTCCAACAGGTTCGACATCCCGCTGCTCGCCGAAGAATTTTTGCGCGCCGAAGTGAACATCGACCTGAACACACGAAGATTCGTCGACGTGCAAACGATTTTTCACAAAATGGAACAGCGCACATTGTCGGCTGCATACAAATTCTACTGCAACAGAGACCTCGACCACGCACACAGCGCCGAAAGCGATACGAAAGCCACATACGAAGTGCTCAAGGCACAGTTGGAACGCTATCCCGACGACCTGCATAACGACATAAAGTTTCTCTCCGAGTTTTCAAGTTTCAAGGACAACGTCGATTTTGCCGGACGGATGATATACAACGAAAATGGCGAAGAAATATTCAATTTCGGCAAATACAAGGGCGAACGGGTGAAAAACGTGCTGGCAAGGGATCCGGGATACTACAGCTGGATTATGAACGGCGATTTTGCATTGAACACGAAGCAGAGACTGACCGAGATACGCACGCGGGAAACCAAAAACAGAAAGTAGCCGCAGCGCGCCGGCCTTCATGCGCTTTTTCGCGCGCTGCTATGATGAAGAGAACGATGAAAGAAAAAAAAATCATATTGGGCGTCACCGGCAGCATAGCCGCATACAAGGCAGCATATTTAATTCGCCTCCTTGTGAAAAAAGGAGCGGAAGTGCAGGTTGTAATGACTCCTGCCGCAAAGGAGTTTATCACGCCGCTCACACTCTCGACGCTGAGTCGCAAGCCTGTCGTCAGCGAATTTTTTTCCGCACGCGACGGCTCGTGGCACAGCCATGTCGACTTGGGCACATGGGCCGACGCAATGCTGATTGCTCCCGCGACCGCGTCCACTATCGGGAAAATGGCTAACGGCATCGCCGACAACATGCTTGTAACGACCTGTCTGTCGTGCAGGGCGCCCATCTTTGTCGCCCCCGCGATGGACATGGACATGTATGCCCATCCCGCGACGCAGCAAAACCTCGAACGCCTGCGCAGCTACGGAAATCACATCATCGAACCGGCCTCAGGCGAACTGGCAAGCCTGCTGAACGGAAAAGGCCGAATGGAAGAACCGGACAGAATTGCCGATATGCTGGAAGCCTTTTTTGCATCCCAAAACATCCTCCGAAAAAAAAAAGTGCTGATAACGGCCGGCCCGACGTATGAAAAAATCGATCCCGTACGTTTTATAGGCAACTACTCTTCCGGCAAGATGGGTTTTGCGCTGGCCGAGGCGTGTGCGCGGAAAGGCGCCGATGTGCACCTCGTGACAGGCCCCGTGGCGTTGCAGACCGTGCACCCGCATATCCGCCGGACGGATGTGGAATCGGCCGACGAAATGTATGCGGCTGCCGTGGCATCTTTCCCAGAGGCGGACATCGCCATCCTTTGCGCCGCAGTAGCCGACTACCGGCCTGAAAAACAATGGACGGAAAAGATGAAACGCGAAACGGAATCACTCTCGCTGTCACTGACGCGAAACAGAGACATCGCCGCCGCACTGGGCGCCACAAAACGCGACGGACAGTTGCTGGTGGGCTTCGCGCTGGAAACAAACGACGGCATCAATCACGCGCGCACCAAGCTCGAACGGAAAAACCTGGACCTGATAGCGCTCAATTCGCTCGAAGACGAAGGCGCAGGATTCCGATTCGATACGAACAGGGTCACGCTGATCGACCGCAAGGGCGAAACGACGGTGCTCGCCCTGAAAAGCAAGACCGGCATCGCCGAAGAAATCGTGACCAGAGTAATAACTTTAACAGATAAAAAATGAAAAGATTGGGATTGATTACAGGCTTGTGGCTGTTTGCCGTGGCGGCAACGCAGGCGCAGTCTTCGGAACTGAATACACGCCTGACCATCAACAGCGACAAGATTCAGGGAACGAACAGGCAGATATTCACAACACTCCAGACTGCGTTGAACGAGTTTATCAACAACAAAAAGTGGACGACCGCCACACTCGCGCCGAACGAACGCATCGACTGCACGTTTACAATCATCCTGAACGAAATGACGGACAGCCGTTTTGTCGGCGAAATTCAGGTACAGGCACGCCGTCCAGTGTACAACTCGGCGTATACCACGACGATATTCAATTTTCGCGACACGCAGTTCGATTTCGAATATACGGAGTTCGAGCCGCTGGAATACACCGAAAACACGCTCGAAAACAACCTGACCGCAACAGTCGTGTTCTATATTTACATCATTCTGGGGCTTGACTTCGACAGTTTTGCGCCCAAAGGCGGTACGGCTTTCCTGCAGGAAGCACAACACATCGTGACGCTTGCACAGTCGCAAATGGGATGGTCGGGCTGGAAAGCCTTCGACAGCGACCGCAACCGCCATGCGCTGGCCACGGCGCTGACAGAAAACAGCAGCGACTCTTTCCGCCAGTTCTGGTATGACTACCACCGCAAGGGACTGGACGAGATGGCAGCCAATGCCGACCGCGGACGGACGAACATCATTGCCGCACTCCCCGCGCTGACCACGTTCAAAACCGCACGACCCAACTCCGTCCTGCTGCAGATGTTTTCCGACTCCAAACTGGACGAAATCATCGCCCTCTACTCGAAAGCAACGACGCAGGAAAAACAGGATGGCTATAAAATGATGTCGAACCTGTATCCGGCCGAAAGCATCCGGCTGGAAGCGCTAAAAAAATAACCCATGCTGCAATCCCTGTCCATAAAAAATTTCATACTGATCGACAGCCTGAATATCTGTTTCGACGACGGCTTCTCCGTCCTGACGGGCGAAACAGGCGCCGGCAAATCCATCATCCTGGGCGCCCTGGCGCTGGTGCTGGGACAGCGCGCCGACAGCAAAAGCATTCAGGCCGGCGCCGATAAATGCATGGTGGAAGCCGTTTTCGACATCTCGGCATACCGACTTGACACGTTTTTCGCCGCCAACGACCTCGAATACGACCGGCAGAACTGCATTCTGCGACGCGAACTCCTCAACTCGGGCAAATCACGGGCTTTCGTGAACGATACGCCCGTGTCGCTGAACATACTCAAACTGCTCGGCGACCGGCTGATAGATATTCATTCCCAACACCGTAACCTTATGCTTGCAGACACGCATTTCCAACTGAATGTAGTAGACGTGATGGCCGGCACGACGCCTCTGCTGAAAGCGTACAGAGAAGAATACAACCGATACCTGACTGTGACAAATCAACTGAACGAGTTGACGGAAAAAATGCAGCGAACGAAATCGGAAGAAGACTACATCCGCTTTCAACTCGAAGAACTGAACGCCGCCCGCCTGACGGAAGGCGAACAGCCCGAACTGGAACTGGAACTGGAAACGCTCTCGCACACGGAAGAAATCAAACGCGCCCTGTACAAAACGGCATCCCTGCTGAACGGCGACGGGCTGTGCGCCGTTCAGATGATCAGGGAATCGCTCTCGACAATGGAATCGCTCTCGACATATTTTGCCAGGTCAAAAGAATTTGCCGAACGGCTGCGCGCCGCCTTTATCGACCTGAACGACCTTGCCGCAGAGACGGACGTCCTCAAAGAAGACATCGAATTCAGCCCCGAACGTCTGGAATGGGTCAACCAGCGCCTGAACACGCTCTATGCACTGCAACAGAAACACCGCGTCGCATCGGTCGAAGAGCTGATTGCCTGCCGGGAAGCGTTCGGGAAGCAGATGCAACTCATCGAATCGTTCGACGACGAGATTGCATCGCTGACGAAACAGCAGGCGGCATCCTTCGACACTCTGCTGAACCGGGCGCTCGAAATAAGAAGCCGGCGCAGGGAAGCATCCGCCCGCATCGAACAGGACCTCGTCCGGCGGATGGTACTGCTCGGAATATCCAACACACGCTTCGGCATCGAATTCGACGAGAAGCCGAAACCTGCAGCAGACGGGATGGACGAGGTGCACTTCCTCTTTTCGGCCAACCGGAACGAGCCGCTGAAACCCGTGGCGCAGACAGCTTCGGGAGGCGAAATATCGCGGCTGATGCTCTGCGTGAAAGCCATGATAGCCGGATTCGCCGCACTGCCCGCCATCATCTTCGACGAAATAGACACCGGCACGTCGGGCGAGATTGCCGACAAAATGGCCGACATCATGCAAGACCTCGGACAGAAAATGCAGGTCGTCGCGATCACCCATCTGCCGCAAATCGCTGCAAAGGGAAAGGCGCACTACTTCGTGTACAAGGAAGACAGCGCAGACCGGACGCACACACGCATCCGCCGGCTGAACCGCGAAGAGCGCGTGAACGAAATCGCCCGCATGTTGAGCGGAGCAACGCGCACGGACGCATCCGTGGCCAATGCCAAAGAACTTTTAAACGCAGCCGGCAATGAATAACAGCGACATGATATTCGGTATCCGCGCCGTGATGGAAGCCATCCGCGCCGACAGAGAAATAGATAAACTCTTCGTCAAAAAAGGCCTGCAGGGCGACTTGATGAAAGAACTGTACGCCGTCATGAAGGAAAGACATATTCCCGTGCAGCACGTGCCGCCGGAACGGCTGAACTACATCACGCGGAAGAATCATCAGGGCGTCATCGCCTTCGTCTCCGCCGTGACGTATCACCGCCTCGAAGACGTGATACCGTTTGTATACGAACAGGGTCGCGACCCGTTCATCGTCCTGCTCGACGGCATAACCGACGTGCGCAACTTCGGCGCAATAGCGCGCACGTGCGAATGTGCAGGAGCGGACGCGATTGTAATCCCCGCGAAAGGCAGTGTTTCGGTCAACGCCGACGCCATGAAGACCTCGGCCGGCGCGCTCAACGTGATACCCGTCTGCCGGGAAAAATCCATCCCGCAATCCATCCGGCTGCTGAAAGACAGCGGCGCGACGGTTTATGCCGCCAGCGAAAAAGCCGCAAAAAACTATACGGAAGTATCGTACAACCGTCCTGTCGCCATCGTGACGGGTGCGGAAGATGCCGGCGTCACGGCCGAAAGCCTGCGGCTCTGCGACGAAATGATAAAAATCCCGCAGTTCGGCACAATCGGCTCGCTGAACGTCTCCGTCGCCACGTCCATCATCATCTACGAAGGCATCAGGCAAAGAATGAAAGAAAACATATAATTATACATGATGAAAAAAGTTATCAGCACAGCACAGGCCCCTGCAGCCATCGGGCCATACAGTCAGGCCATACTGGCCGGGAACGTCCTGTTCGCATCGGGACAGCTGGGCATCGATCCGGCAACGAACAGTTTCGTCGAAGGCGGTATACAGGCGCAGACCCGCCAGGCGTTCGAGAACATCAGCGCCATCCTCGCCGAAGCAGGATACACCGTGAAGGACATCGTGAAAACAACCGTCTTCCTGGCCGACATGGCCGACTTCGCGGCAATGAATGAAGTCTACGCCGCCCGGTTCGACGGCGACTTCCCTGCCCGCTCGGCCGTTGCCGTCAGGACGCTCCCCAAAAACGGACTGGTAGAAATCGAAGTCATCGCCATCAGGCAGACGGATTACTCTCTGTGACGGGACGTGCCCGACGCCTTCACCGGCATCCGGAATGTTCACTGTTTTTTTATTTACTTCGTATTTAAAAAGATTTCATATCTTTGCGAACAAAATAACTGTAATCTTTATGCAAAAGTATAGATTGATCGCAAACATGCTGACGGCAGGCACAATAATTCTGCTGTTATCGTCGTGCACGACATCCCGGAAAATGTCGTATCTGAGAAATGCGGAAAACCTGTCGCAGGAATGGTTCGAGAGGGCGGCCAGCATATACGAAGCCAAAATCATGCCGAAAGATCTGCTGCGCATCAGCGTCACGTCCGAAACGCCCGGAGCGGCAGCCGATTTCAACCTGTCGTTCCCGTACAAGATGAACACGACGACCGGCAGTGCCACATCCGAAACGTTCGTGCTACGGGAAGAAAACACCTATCTCGTCGACCACGAAGGATGTATTAATTTCCCCGTACTGGGCAAACTGAAACTCGGCGGACTGACGAAGAACGAAGCCGAAATGCTGATATTCTCGCAGATATACCCCGAATATCTGACCGAGAAACCCTTCATCGACATCCGTTTTCTCAACTTTTCCATCACGGTGCTCGGCGAGGTGGCGAAACCCGGCATCTACAAGGCCGAAAACGAACAGATGACAATCTTCGACGCGCTGGCGGCCGCCGGCGACATGACTGTCTACGGAAAACGCAACAGCGTCCTGCTGATACGCACCCTCGATAACGGCGAACTGAGCGTCATGCGCGTCAACCTGCTCGACAGAGACGTCCTCCTTGACAGGAGCATTTATTACCTGCAGCAAAACGATAAAATCTATGTCGAGATGAATCGCACGAGAGCCAACAGCCACAATTTCGGCGTGGCCGAATCGGCGGCGCTGTCCGTCGTCTCGCTGCTTGTTTCCATCGCATCGCTCTTTGTCTACTACGGAATATACAACAACAAGTAACACAATACCGCATCATGGAAATTACGCAACAGAAAAAAAGCGACGAAAAAGACGGAATGTCCATCGCCGACATCCTCGCGAAATACTTCCGCCACTGGATATGGTTCGTCATCTCCGCCACCGTTTGCCTGGGGCTGGGCATACTCTTTCTTCTGTCGAGAGACATTCAGTATCAGGTATCGATGCACACGATGCTCAACGAAGAAAAATCGTCGTCGGCTGCTACCGACGCCCAGATGGAAGCCCTCGGCATACATGCGACCGTCAACAACCTTGAGAACGAAATCGTAATCCTCCATTCGCCCGACCTGATGATGCAGGTCGTCGAAGCGCTGAACCTCGAAACCGGCTACTATGTCAAAAACCTCTTCGGCAGGAAAACCATCCTCTATGCCGAAGCGCCGTACCGCATCGAATTTACGCCGGGCGACGAGAGCGAATTTAAAGAAATGGAACTCACCGTCCGCTGGAACAACTCCACTTACGTACTCGACGGACAGTTCACCTCTACCACAAAAATCATCACCCTGAAGGAAGAACTGCGTGAACTGCCCGCCACCATCCCGCTGCCGGACGACGCGGGCACGCTCTCCGTGCACGCTACCGGCAAACCCTTCCTGCCAGTCTGCCATGTCGACATTCAGAAGGCGAAACACGTCGCCTCCTCCCTCGCCAGGGCGCTGAGCATCAATCCGACCTCCGACGTGTCGTCCGTCCTGAAAATCGACCTGCGCACCGGCAATCCCGAACTGGGCGCCGCCGTACTCGAAGAACTTGTCCGGCAATACAACGGAAGCGCCAGCCTCGAAACGAAGCAGAGAGCGCTCGGCATGTCGGCCTTCATCAACGAACGGCTCGGCGAAATATCCGTCGAACTCGGGATAGTGGAAGACGACGTGGTGGAATACAAACAGAAAAACAAAATCACCGACCTCGCATCCGAAACCGAACTCTACATGCAGCAGACCGGCGAATACGAACGTCAGCGAATAGATGCCGAAACGCAGCTGCGCATCGTCGGAATGGTCGAACGGTTCGTAAAGGACAACCCTTACGGCGAACCCATCCCCAGCCTCGGCGTGAATGACCCCGAACTGTCGCAGGCCATCTCGGAATACAACGCGAACGTCGCCGCACATGCCCATCTGATCAAAAGCACAAGCGAAAACAATCCCTCGCGCCGCCGCCTCGAGAAAAACCTCGCCACCACCCGCGAACGCATCACAAGCCTCATCCGCACCGAACGCGAATCGATACGCATCACGCTATCCAACATCAACAAACAGGGCACTTCCGTGTACTCGCGCATCCAGTCCGTACCGCAGCAGGAAAGAGGATTGCTCGAAAAGGCGCGGCAGCAGAAAGTGATCGAAAACCTCTTCCTCTACCTCATGCAGAAACGCGAAGAAACGAACGTGGCGATGGCCTCGGCTACGGAAAAGGCCAAAGTCGTCGTCTCGCCCTCCGACGGCAACAAAGTCTATCCGTCCATCAAACGCACGCTTGCCATCTTCATATTCCTGGGGATGGTTTTCCCCACCGCCTTCATCTTCCTTACCGACTTCTTCCGGACTGTCGTGGACGACCTCGCCGAGCTTCGGCGGCTGACAGGCATCAAAATCATCGGCGAAATCGGCCACGACACCAGTTCTATCGTGGTACGGAAAGAAACATCCTCGCACACCGCCGAGCAGTTTCGCATGATGCGCAACAGCATCGACTACCATTTCGGGCATGAAGATCACAAGCTGCTCTTAATCACCTCGCCGGCACACAGCGAGGGCAAAACCTTCATCAGCATCAACCTGGCGCTTGCCTTCACGCTGCTGGGCAAGCGCGTGCTGCTGGCCGACATCGACATGCGACATGACAACCTGAACAAATTCCTGCACTCGAAATCGGCGAAGGGACTGACGGATTTCCTCACGGGCGACATCCTGAAATGGGAAAACGCTGTCGAATACATGAAGAGCTTCCCCACGCTGCACATACTCAAGGCCGGCGCCATACCGCCCAATCCGAACGAACTGCTGATGAGTGACCGCTTCAGGGATTTTGTCGGCGAAGCCCGGTCGGCATACGACTATGTCATCCTCGACTCGCCGCCCGCCGGGCACATATCCGACGCCTTCATCATCGCCGAATATGCAGATATGACGCTCTATGTCGTCCGCGAAAAGCAGACTCCAAAAGCCATGATAGCCGACCTCGAAAACGAGAAATATGCACAGCTGAACAATCTCCGGATTGTCTACAACGATATCATCGCGATGCAGCCCGCCGGTCATCGCGCAAAAAAGTAACTTAGGCACCGTTCCGTACGATAATATTATTATTCAAACACAAAGACACGGAGAACACGGAGAAAAAACAGTATCCGTATTACAAAAATGACGACGCCTCATCTATAATTTTGTATCGAAAAAAAATAGAAAACTCTATGTCCTCCATGTCTTTGTGTTGAAAAAATAGAGCACCTCCATATATTCCGAATCTCTGTATTGAAAAAAATTATTCATTTTTATATTGCATTGTTGAATATATTATCTATATTTGCGCGCAGATAGATGCCCATGCCGCACGAATCCGCCTGACGATGTCGGGACTGCAATCCGAAGCGTTGGATTTGCTTTGCGATGCGGCTGGAACATAAAATTCATTTGATTTTTTTCTGCCGACTTGATTAAGAGAGCAAATTCATACGAATTTTTCTTGCCGACAGGGTTGAAAGAAAAAAATCATGCGAATTTTCTTTGCCGACTTGGTTGAGAGGAAAAATTCACGCGAATTTTCTTTACCGACAGAGCTGAAAGGAAAAATTCATGCGAATTTTCTTTGCTGACTCGGTTGAGAGGAAAAATTCATGCGAATTTTCTTTGTCGACAAGGTTGAGAGGAAAAATTCGCGCGAATTTTATGCGTCAAACGAAAAAGCATGTTCACTGATATAAGGGATGCTTTCGCCGAATATCTTTGAATCTTTGAATTGTTGAATCGTTGGGTTTTAAATCACTTAATAATTCATCATTCCGGGTATAGTATGGATTCAAGAATGGTTGAGACGGTGTAGACAATGTGAAGGAATTTTTAAAACAATATAAATAGACAAATGTATAACATTAAATTTTAAGAAAATGGTAAAGTTTAAAGCTCTTGTATTTAAGAATCTGCCGAATGCGGCACATTTTAACTTCTGCTCGCAGGCAAGCGAAAAGATACTGACGGCGGGCGAAGATGTGATAACGGCTCTTGGCACGCTGCCCTCGCAGTTTGTCCAGTGGCTGACGAAGGAAACGGCTCTGATGGAATGGGTAAATAAAAGTCAGCTGACGGTGTTCATCGCCGAGGCCGACAGCCGTATGGATCGTGCGCTAATATCGCTCAAGGCACAGGTACATGCGCATACCTTTAGCTCCGATCAGAAAATTGTGAAAGCGGCACAGCATGTCGATATCATGCTGAAAAGCTACGGTAAGGTTTACAGCAAACCTTATGAGGAACAGACCGGCGACGTACGCGCCATTCTGCTGCAGTTCACGGGCGAATATGCAGAAGATGCAGCAATGCTTCCCGGTGTGCCGGCTTGTATCTCTGAGCTGCAAGGTGCATTCACAGTGTTTCGCGAACTGCTCCAACAGCGCGACACACATTCGCTCCTTAAGCCTGCGGAGGGATTTCCTGCCGTCAGAAGGGGTATCGAAGGTGTATATCGCCAAATAGTCACGGTTGTAGATGCCGGAGTCGTACTGAATGTTTCGCCCGATTTTGCTTTGCTTATCAATAGTCTCAATCCTGAAATAGAACGCCTGAATGCCGAATATCACCGCGCCAAGCGTAATATCGCCGACGCCGAACCGGCGCCCATCCCGCAACAGGCATATACCGGACAGCCTGTTACACCTATGCTCGAAGTGTTATATGTAACGTCTCATGATGGTACCGTCAAACTGCAGCTTGGCAAGGATTATAATCTCTCATATCGGAATAATGTCGATGTGGGGAATGCCGAGTGTACCATTCATGGAAAAGGTCACTATATGGGGAGCAAGACTGTTACCTTTATTATTACTAGAATCTAAATCGGGATTGATTTACAGAATTGCATAATTTCCAGGATTTACATGTGTTGGTTGCTGTTTAATAGGGTTTGGGATTTGTATAATATGAGATGGAATTGGGTTGATTATATTTTAATATAGATTTTATTTCTACTTTATTTTAATGATGAAATAGTCTTAGTAGTTGATATAATTATACATCGGTTAGACCTGATTATCTTATTGCTCCGCTTTCGGTAAAATAAGGTAATCAGGTTTTTTTGTATGTGTTATATGTGCTGGATTGTTTCGCCTCTTGTTATTGCACCGGATATGATTTGTTATTGTGAATTGAATGGGAAAGTATGGAGTATTCTTTGTTTTGTATTCTATAGGACAAGGTTGGTTTTTTTAATTTCTTATGCTTAAAGTGTGATACCCATCTTTTTCATCAGGAAGCTGGCATTCATGTTTTGGGCGATTCCGTGACGGAGACTGTAGTCGAATGTCAGTCTGTCATCATCTATATCTGCTTCGAAACAGCAGTTATGTATGTGTTCGGGGAAGGTTTTTTCCATCGTGCCGAGCATCAGGTCGTGCGTGGCAATAATGCCGCACGAGTTGAGGGCTATCAACTGATTCATCAGATTTAGCGAGCCTCGCTGACGGTCTTCCGAGTTGGTGCCTTTAAGTATTTCGTCGAGTACGATGAACAGTTCGTCGCCCATGCGAAGATGGTCGATTATCTTTTTTAGACGTTTCAGTTCGGCGAAGAACGAGGATTCGTTTGCTGCCAGTGAATCGGTCGTGCGGAGACTCGTCATGAGATGCGCTGGGCTGATGGTGAGCGTGTCGGCAAAGACGGGAAGCCCCATACATGCGAGCAGGAAGTTGACTCCAACGGTGCGAAGGTATGTACTCTTGCCAGCCATGTTTGCGCCGGTGATGATAAGCAGGAAGGGACGGCGTGGTATCGATACGTCATTGCGTATGCATTTATCGTGGTGTATCAGAGGATGTCCCAGGGCTTTTCCTTCGATACGAAAACCGGCATCGTTGATAGTGGGATACGTATATTCTGGATGGTTGAAGGCAAAGGTTCCAAGCGAACAGAGAGCGTCGATATGTGCAAGTGCATCGAACCAGCGGAGCGCATCTTTGGCATATGCTTCCGTCCAGGCCTCAAGACGCATGGCCTGGCGAACGTCACGCAGGTAAATGATGTTCAGTATGATGCCTGCGAAACTGAATCGTTGATCCAGCGCTCCGATGATTGCAGACAGACGGCGGATATGCCGTGATGCGGCGCCTGTATGTGTGACAAGGTTGTGCTGCATATTAAGTAGTTCTTCGGAAACGAACGGCTCGTCTTCGACCTGTTTTATCAGGCATGAATATGTCTTCAATATATTTTCTATCTTTTCGGCTCTGCGGTGCAGCCTGTGGATGTATTTGCCCGGCAAATAGGCGATAAGAAAGATGACGGCAAACATGATACCGCCTGCGCCGGCGGGAAGAATGCCGCAAATAATCGCAGTCAGTATGGCCAGCCATGCAAGGGGTACAGTCCATACGATAATGCGCCATAAGAGGCTTTGCGAAAGACGCGAAGACGTGCCGTCGAAGAGTGCGGAGCATTTCAGTATGTCGTCTCGACTGTCTTTGTCCACCATTCCGGTGATGATGAAATGCAGTCTGAAACGTGATATTCTGCACATCTCGCGTATGGCTTCCTGCCGTTTTAGTATGGCGGCTTTTGTGTCGAGGGGATGTTTGAGCCATTTTATGAGAAGCCGTTTGCCGGCGTGCGTACATGTCCTGTTGATGCTTTGAAACAGTGAATGTGCTCCGAAGATATCCATATCTGCACTGAAATCATGCTGACTGTCGGCTTCTTCCGGCGCGCCGTCGAAGGCTTCGAAGTCGCAGTCCATGCCTTGCATCTCACCGGTGCAGAGCTCAATCATTTTTTCTATGTAAAGCTTCCGTGCAAAAAGACGGGAGTGAATGGCTACCAGTGCGGCAAAATATGCACCTGAAAAGGTAGCGACAGCTATCATTGCAGGCCATCCGGCGCCTCTGCAAAGCCATGTCACGGCGATGCCGCCGCAGAAAATAATCAGTCGCAGCGTTCCATACAGATGGATGCGTTTCTTCAACTGCGTGAGTTCGTCCGTGCCGAATAATATACGGTTTCTATAATAATTTGTTGAATTATTCATTCTTTGTGGGGTGGATACTGAATTCGCATCCGCAGTATGTCTGGTTATAAAATTGATATTCTTTGATTAATTCTCTTCGCCGTTCGCTCAGTCCGCCGCTGCGCCAGTTGTTCGCCCAAAAGACGAGTCCGGGGTATAGCGTGGCGGCGTACTGTCCGGCGTCGCTGATTTGCTGCAGACTTTTCCAGCGCGAGGCGGCGAGCGTAGTCGCAAACAGGGAAAACCCGCGGACATGCGCCTGGCGTGCTGTCTCGGTCAGCCGCGTCCTGAAACAGACGATGCAGCGACGGCCGCGTTCGGGTTCGTTTTCAAGCCCGCGTATATGCGCCAGCCAGACATCGTGGTCGCCATCGCCGTCGATGAAAGGTATTTGCAGTGATGCGGCGTGACGGATGCTTTCGGCCTTGCGGCGTTCGTACTCTTCGCGGGGAAAGATGTTCGGATTGTGGTAAAATATGGTTGGTTGCAGTCCGTTTGTCAGCAGACATTCGACAATCGCCCCCGAACAGGGTGCGCAGCAGACATGTAGAAATATCTTCTTTGCCTCTGTAGGGGGGCGTAACGGGGTGTGTGTACTGATCATTTGCTGCTGGCGTTGTCGGATGGGACTTTGTTGGATGACGTATCGTAAAATTCCTTCAGGATGTGCCGCACGTCTTCTTCTGTCCTGTCAAGCTTGGTTTTGCATATTTTCATCAACTGCACAGCGCGACTGACTTTCCCGGTCAATTCTTCGATCGTGACTTCGTCTCGCTCAAATGCGTTCATGATCTGAGTCAGTTCGGCGAATGCTTCTGCATAAGTTATTTCACTGTCCATAACTTTTCTGCTTCGTGTATGTTTGTACAGTATCGGTTATTCCGGTTTCGTCCAGGAATATTTGGCCAGGAAATCGAAGTCGCGCTTGCAGGATGCATATATGTCGCCTTCCGTTTCCTGCTCGACGGTCAAATCTTCCAGACCGTATGATGCTGCCTGGCTGAAAAGTTCGTCGTAAGGCACGTCGCCATCGCCGACTTCCGTGTAGCCTGCGCCTTTCTTGAAATCCGATGCGTGCCACGAAAGGAAACGACCCGGATAGTTACGCATATATGCGAGGATATCGCCGCCTCCATTAACAGCATGACCAAGGTCTATCTGGAAAAATACCAGCCCTGCGTCGGTATTCCGAAGCAGCAGGTCTAAGATGATCTCGCTGCCTACAGGCTTGAATTCCGAGTGATGGTTGTGGTATCCGAACTTGATGCCGCCTGCCCTGCACAGTTCGCCGATGCGGTTGAACTGTTCGGCGACGCGCTTTACTTCGTCCTTCGATTTGTCGGACGGGAGGAATGACTGTATCAGCCGCTTACCTCCTGCGGCGTTCATTTCGTCGATGCTTTTCCGCCAGTAGTCCCACTCCGCGGACTGTCTGTCTGCCGGTAGCAGGCCTGTACCGCAATGCGTTCCGGAGAGTTTCATGCCGACATCATTCAGCATTAAGCTCCATTCCTTTAGACGCTTTTTCAGGAATACATTCCCGTCAAAGCCATACGCTTCGGCAAATGTGTAACCCATGTCTGAAAGTTTCTTCAAACATCCTTCGTGATCGTCGGGCAGTGTCTTGCGAATACTGTACAGTTGGATGCCAATCCTATGCCTGCCATTTGCTCCCGACATGGTTGCCGCCGGCCATGCCATACCTCTGTTCAAACCAAAACATGCTGTAGCTGCGGCAACAGCGCTTCTGTGAATAAAATTTCTTCTGTTCATACTTTTAAACTTTTGAATTTTTTGAATAATTAAATTTTGGAATCTTTATCTCTTTGAATTATTAAATCTCAAAATCTTTGAATCTTTGAATTACCGAATCATTGAATTATCGAACTGCTTCAAATTCATGATGTCCCGAGTCTGCCTTATATGTTTTGCCGTCGGGCATCACGACCGTGGCGGATGTATTGACGGGAACGGTGATGTTGAGTTTGAAGACATGTTCGCTGTTCGTCCACGACACTTCGATGTTGCCGTTGATGCTGTGATAGTTTCCCTTCGCCCAGGAGAGCGACTGCACGGGCACGGGTTTTATGCGGAAATGACGGAATCCGGGTGCGTTATCATCCGACTGTATGCCGAGGATATGGCGGTACATCCACTCCCCTACTGCACCTATTGCCACGTGGTTGAAGGAATTCATGCCGGCATCCTGGAAGCCGCGCCCGGCTACGTATCCGTCCCATCGTTCCCAGATGGTTGTTGCACCCTGGTCGACGGAATAGAGCCACGAGGGGAAACGTCTGCTGAGAAGCAGTTTCCAGGCAATGTCGGCATAGCCGTATGCAGCAAGCTGTTCCATGAGCATGTATGTTCCATGTATACCTGTCGATATGCGGTAGTCGTATTTCCTGACGGCCTCGACCATGTGTGCGGCAGCTTTGTGACGCAGTTCAATCGGCAGGAGGTCGAACTGCAGAGCTATGGCATAGCCCGTCTGCGTATCGCCCTTGATTTTGCCGTCGGTATCGACAAATTCGCGAATGAAGGCGCTGCGTATGCCGGCTGCAAGTTCGCTGTAGTATTTGCTGTCGGCCTTCCTGCCTGTCAGCGCGGCCGAACGTGCGACTATCTCGGCCGAGTGGGCGAAATAGGCTGTTGCAAAGACTTCGTGGGGTATGCTTCCGCCTTCTTTCGGATAGTCGTCGGCGACAATCCAGTTGCCGTTCAGCCAGTCGTTGTAGTCGTGGCCGCGGTGGTTGCGCCAGATAAGATCGGGGTTGTGCGTGCGGTTGAAGTCGACGAAGAGCTTCATCGATTCGTAGTGCCGTTCGAGAATGTTGCGGTCGTTGTAGTTCGTGTACATGCGCCAGGGTATTACCACGCCGGCATCAGCCCAGCCTGGGGCGTTGAAGAGATCTCGCCATGTGCCGTCGTGCGGAGCAATGTTGGGGAAGCGTCCGTCGGGCAGTTGCGAGTCGCTGATGTCGCGCGCCCACTTCGTATAGAAGCCGGCCATGTCGAGATTGTAGATGGCAGTCTGCGAGAACACCTGTGCGTCGGCCATCCAGCCTTCGCGTTCGTCGCGCTGTGGGCAGTCGGTCGGAACAGACGTGAGGTTGCCCCAAAGTGTCCAGCGGATATTCGACCAGAGTCTGTTCAGGTCTGCATCCGAACATTCAAATGTGCTCGCAACGGGCGACGATGATGCGATGACGTGGCCAAGCAGGTTGTCCGCTTGCGGGGTTCGCGTGAGGCCGTCGACTTCGACATAGCGGAAGCCGTGATATGTGAAGCGCGGCTCCCAGGAAACAGTCGCTTCGCCGGCAGGCCTGTACAGGTCGATCTGCTTGGCGCCGCGAAGGTTGTCGGTGTATAGCGAACCGTCGTCGTAGAGCCATTCACCGTATCGGAAGCGTAGCGTCTGTCCGGGATTGTACGGAATATTCAGCCGCACCCAGCCGACCATGTTCTGTCCAAGGTCAAAGATGTATTTATTGTGCCCGATTTTGTGGACAGCTACCGGCTTTATTTTTTGAATGACGGCGAGTGGCTCGTTTGTCTGCGCGCAGAGGTTGTGCGTCCCGCCGGGCGAGACTGAAACGGAGCGCCATGAGTTGTCGTCGTATCCGGCTCTGTCCCATCCTTTGTGCTCGTACGAGGCGTCGTACGTCTCTCCGCCGAAAAGCGACGCCTCGCGAACGGGGCCTTGCGGATGCATCTTCCAGGAACCGTCCGTGCCGATGATTTCCTTCGTCCCATCTTCGTAGAAAATAAGCAACTGGCCGATGAATTTGCGGAAATGTCCGTATCCTCCGCGGTTGGGGTGTGCCCATCTCGCGCCGACATACCAGCCGTCGGCAAGCATCGCGCCCAGAACATTGATGCCTGGTTCAATCATGCCGGTCACATCGAAGGTCTGAAACTGCAGATGGCTGTCGTAGTCCGTAAACTCCGGGGCAAGCACCTGGCTGCCGACTTTACGGCCGTTGATACTGGCTTCGTACAGCCCCTGGGCGGATATGGAGTAGAATGCGCCGGCGATTTTCTTCCCGATATGTATTTCCTTGCGAAGCAGTGGAGAAGGAGGGATGTTGTCGACATAGTTTTTCATGTTGCTCGGTTTGATATGCTCGTCGGTAATCCACTGCGCCTCGTATTCGTAGTCGAGCGTGGTTGTATCCGAAACATAAACGTGACGGTGGAGGGCTATGTTTTCGCGGTCATGCAATACTTCAAATTCGGATATTCCAAACTCATACATATTGTCGCTGTTCCCGCCCGACGAAGCGAGTCGTGTCACATTCAGCCGGATGTATCTCCCGACAGTCGGCGAAGAGAGTTTCTGGTAATAAAATTCGGCGGACTGGACGGTATTGTCCTTCCCCGACTCGTCGATAATCGTTCTGACATCGGAGAAATCATCTGCCGAAGCTGTTTCGACGGTAAAGCGAAGCGGGAAAATACATTCGCGTGAGGCTATCGGGTAGATTTTCACGGCGTCGAAGGTCTGTTCCGACTCCAGGTCAATGACAATCCACTTGCGAGTGTCGGGGTGTGAGGCCTGTACCGAACGGTAGCCCTGATACGTGTAATACCTGTCTGCGGGAACAACCGTCGTCTCCTCTTCACCGATCCACTGTGCTGTCCAGTCGCCGGCATTCAGGGGGCCGGTCAGAAAACGTGCCGGTGGACTCCATTCAGACGGTTTGCCTTTTTCGTCCCATACCCGCACTTTCCAGTAATACATCGTGTTTGCCTGCAGGGGCTGTCCTGCATAATAAATCTGGCCGGTGGCGTTTCCGGATGTCTTTTTACTGTTCCATGCATCCGCGCGGCCTTCTTCAAGCGCCAATGCGGCAGTCGAGACAAGAATCTGATACGCCTTCTGTTTCTTGCCGGTTTCGTCCGAAACAAGTTCCCAGCTGAAACGTGGGCGCAGAATGTCGATCCCAAGCGGATTTTTCATGTATTCGCAACGCAGGTTTTCGGCAGAAACACCCTGCCCGGCATGGCCGTAAACAGTAACTAATAAAACCGACAAGAGTAAAAAACTTTTCCTCATGATATTCATAAATACAATGTGTAAATAAATAAAGCGGCAAGTACTTTTAATGCCGTGCACGTTTGTCGCTTTTACACGTGCACGCCGCAAATTTACGTGAAAAAATCTACATCTATAACATGCACGGATAATTTTTTTGTGAACAAAGATTTGATAATTCAAATATTCAAGAGTCAGTTGTCCACGTCGTAGTGCACCGGTATCTGTTTGAATGCCGGAAGCGACAACATTTTTCGATACACGCTCTCCAGTACGCTACGAACAGTCGACGTGCGTTGAGACGGTTCTATTTTCAGGAGGATGTGTCTCACATGCAAGGTTTGAATCCTGCCGACGGGTGGCGAAAACGGCCCGTAGACGCACGTCCCGTCCAGTTCATCCTGCAAAAAGCGGGCGTAAACGGTTGCGTTTTCGTCTAAAACAGTTTCGTCGTGGCATCGCAGTACAACGGTAATCAGTCGGGAATAAGGAGGGTATTTGAAGAGATACCGTTCGTTCAATTGAGAGGCAATCATCCCGTCGTAGTCGGCAGACTGTAGCATTTGGAGGAGAGGATGTTCGGGCTGCGAGGTTTGGATGACGACGATGCCCTGCCTGTCGCGCCGTCCTGCGCGTGCACCGACCTGCATCAGCAACTGAAAGGCTCTTTCGTGTGCTCTGAAGTCGGGAAAGTTCATCAGTCCGTCAACATTCAGTATGCCGACGACCGTGACGCGCCCGAAATCCAATCCTTTGGAGACCATCTGTGTGCCAATGAGGATATGGCTTTTTCCCTCGCCGAAATCTGTCAAAATACGTTCGCAGTCTCTGTGCGTGCGGGCAGTATCCAAGTCGAGGCGTACCGTGCGTGCGTCCGGGAAGAGGGCTGTTATTTCTTCTTCGATTCTTTCGGTACCGAAGCCTGCCCACTTCATGTCGTGATGTCCGCACGCAGGACAGAGGTGCGGCAACGGTATGGCGTATCCGCAGTAATGACAGATCAGGCGATTGTGCTGCCTGTGATAAGTCAGGCTCACATCGCAGTGGATGCAGCGGACAGTCCGGCCGCATGATTTACATTCCATTGCCGGTGCGAAACCGCGTCTGTTACGGAAGAGTATGACCTGTTCGCTCCGTTTCAGCGCTTCGTCGATCTTTTGATGCAGGAAAGGAGAGAGCAGGCCGTCTTTCATTATTTTTTTGCGCTTCAACTCTTTGGTGTCGACTAAATGAATCTGCAGGCCTGCACCTTCACCGTAGCGCGCTTTCAACGACACCATGCCGTATTTGCCTGTTTTTGCATTGTAAATCGAGTCTATGGAAGGGGTAGCCGAGCCGAGCAGCGTCTTGGCACCGTGGATGTGCGCCAGCATCACTGCCGCGTTGCGTGTGTGATAGCGCGGTGCGGGGTCATGCTGTTTGTAGGAGGAGTCGTGCTCTTCGTCCACAATCACAAGTCCCAGGTTCGTGAACGGCAGAAACAGCGACGAACGGACGCCCAGAATCACAACGGGGGCTTTGCGGCTGACGAGTTCGCGCCATATTTCCACGCGTTCGGCATCCGGGAAACCTGAATGATACACCCTCAGCCTGTCGCCGAGAACATTCCGCAGCCTGTCGGTTATATGCGTCGTGACGGCTATTTCGGGCAGCAGATACAGTACCTGCCTGCCCTGTTCGAGCATCCCGGATGCCAGATGCAGATAAATCTCCGTCTTTCCACACGAAGGGACGCCGTGCAGAAGACAGACCTGTTTTGTTTCGAATACGCTTTTTATTTCGTCGAATGCGGTCTGCTGCGGAGGTGTGAGTCTGCTCAGCGGCTGTGCCGTGGCGTATGACTGCAGGCGGCTGATTTCCTTTTCGTAATATTCCATCCACCCGCGTTTGACGAGACTGTCCAGTATGGATGCGCCGGCGCCGGTCGCTTCCAGCAGGCGTTTCTTTGATATTTCCTTAAGCGGAATATCTGCCGAAAAGGGTTCGGCCAGTTCGATATATGCAAGCAGCAGATGCTCCTGTCGCCAGGCCCGTTTGAGTTGCGCAAGTGCGGGCGTCAGGTCTTCTTCTTTGCGGTAACTGTCATGCAGACGGACGTATGTTTCTTTTTTGGAAACGAATCCTTTTTTCAATTCTTCGCTGACCGTAATAATGCCCTGCTGCATCAATTTGTTCAGCAGAGGGATGAGGTTGCCGATTCGGGTGATTTTTTCCAGTCTGGATACCGTCAGGCTGCTGGCATCCGGGAAGGCGTCGACAATCAGGCGCTCTTTGAAAGTCAAAGGCGTTTCGTCGTCGATATGGTTGCAGTAGACGACGGTTTCGCTTTCCAGTTTCAGTCCCGACGGGATGGCGACCTTGTATACATCGCCCAGCCTGCACAAATAGTAGGATGCCATCCATTCCCAAAAGTCTATCTGCGGAGGGAGAAGGAGAGGTGCGCTGTCCAGTGTGGCATGAACTTCTTTCAGTGCATACGACGTCGAGGGAATATCGTCGAGCACCGTCCTGACAATCGCCGTGTAGTAACGCTTTTTCCCGAAAGGGACGATGACCCTGAAACCGGGTCGTACCAATGCCTCCATCTCCGGCGGGATACAGTACGTATACGTGTTATCCAGAGGCAGGGGTAATATTACTTCGGCGTATTTCAATTCAGAGGTTCAATACTCAAAAGGAGATTCGATGCGCTGATTTTCTGCCGTCAAAAGAATACTGCCGCCGAGACTATCCACGTGCGCGTCCTGCCGCTGCCCGATGTGACGGGATGATCGATGTCGAAGGTCTTGAAATTGTTTGTCAACCCCAGATTGTAGTTTATGCTGAGTTGAACCAGGCGCACTATTTCGACGCCTGCCGCAAAATTCAATCCCGCACAGAAGTTTTTACTTTCGATTTGATTGACAATATCATCATACTTGTCATGCCAGCTTTTGTCGCCCGCCACGCGGAACCCGACATAAGGGCCGGCTGAAAGATATGGCTTGACGAGGGGCAAGACCACTTTCCATTTCAGATTGACCGGCACTTCGACGAAGTTGCTTCTTATTGTTTTGTCGCGCAGTTCCGTTCCTTTTTGCGTGAACAGGACGGCGCCGTCCAATCCGATACCGGGCAGGGGCGTCATTATTTCGATTATCGGGCCGATGTGGAAGCCGGTTATGTTGTCGTTATCGAAAACGTCTTCACTGAACTTCACACTGGCGACATTCAGACCTCCCTTAACGCCCAGGCGTACGTTTTGCGCATTCAGGACGGCTGTCGCAGAGATAAACAATACTAAAAAAAATCCTTTTGTTTTCATATTTTCTTGTTTTTATCGATGAATAATCTGTGTTTGGTTGCCTTTCAGGCGTCTGTTTAAAATTCCGCATTGTGCGGCGTGCGGGGGAAAGGTATCACATCACGGATGTTCGTCATGCCGGTCACAAACAGCAGCAGACGTTCGAAACCCAGCCCGAAACCCGAATGTGGCGCCGTCCCGAAACGGCGGGTATCCAGATACCACCAGATGTCCCTGTCGGGTATGTCCATTTCGCCGGCACGCTTCAGCAGTTTGTCATAATCTTCTTCGCGTTGCGAACCGCCGATGATTTCGCCGATCTTCGGAAACAGTACATCCATAGCCCGGACAGTTTTCCCGTCGTCGTTCTGCTTCATGTAGAATGATTTGATTTCTTTCGGATAGTCAGTCAGAATCACAGGGCAATTGAAGTGTTCTTCCACCAGATAACGCTCGTGTTCCGCAGCAAGATCAGCGCCCCAATAGACGGGATACTCAAACTTGCGGCCTTTCGCCGTGGCATCTTCCAGTATCCGGATGCCTTCAGTATAGGCTAAGCGGATAAAGGGTTTGTTCAGAACGAAATGCAGTCTTTCCGTCAGTTCCCTGTCGAAGTGTTCGCACAGAAACTGTATATCGTCTGCGCAATGTTCCAAAGCCCACCGGATACAGTATTTGATGAAGTCTTCCGCCAGTTGCATGTTGTCGTCGATTTCGTAGAAAGCCATTTCCGGTTCGATCATCCAGAACTCTGCCAGATGGCGGGGCGTGTTGGAATTTTCGGCTCTGAAAGTAGGACCGAAGGTGTAAATATCGCCCAGCGCCAATGCGGCAAGTTCGCCTTCCAGCTGTCCGGAGACGGTCAGGCTTGTTTGTTTGCCGAAAAAGTCGCTGTTGTACAGTATCGCGCCGTTTTCGTCTTTTTTCAGGTCGTAGAGATTCATTGTCGTTACCTGAAACATTTGCCCGGCGCCTTCGCAGTCGGATCCGGTGATAATCGGGGTGTGGAAATAGAAAAAACCGCGTTCGTGAAAAAACGTATGGATGGCCATAGCCATGTGGTGGCGAATGCGGAAGACGGCACCGAAAGTGTTTGTCCTCGGGCGCAAGTGCGCTATTTCGCGCAGGAACTCCATCGAATGGCCTTTTTTCTGCAGGGGATAGGAGGCGGGATCGGCTGTTCCGTATATTTGGATTTCCTCGGCCTGCAGTTCGACGGTCTGACCTGCGCCCTGCGACTGTACGAGTTTGCCGTTCACGCTGATGCAGGAGCCGGTCGTAACAGGTTTCAGATATTCTTCTCCGAACTGTTCGATGTTGACCACTATCTGCAGATTGTACACTGTCGAGCCGTCGTTCAGGGCGATGAAGTTGACTTGCTTGCTTCCCCGTCGTGTCCGTACCCAGCCTTTTACGTTTAGCGAGACGCCATACGTCTGCATTTTAAGAATATCTTTTATCTTTACCCTTGCCATGATATTTGCCTATTCAAATGCACCTATTCTGAGCATGTTCACTTCCTGTTCGTTGAGATAGCGCCATTTGCCTCGCCCCAGATTTTTCTTGGTCAGGCCAGCAAAGTAGACGCGGTCCAGTTTCGTCACCTTGTATCCGAGCGCTTCGAACATGCGGCGCACGATGCGGTTTCTGCCCGAATGGATTTCAATTCCGACCTGGCTTTTGTCGTCTTCGCTGGCATAGCTGAGTGCGTCGGCGTGTATTTCGCCGTCTTCCAGTTCGATGCCGTTAGCCAGCCGTTCCATGTCGGTTATTGCCACTTCCTTGTCCAGCCAGACGTGGTAGATTTTCTTCTTTTTGAAGGACGGATGCGTCAGTTTGGAGGCGAGGTCGCCGTCGTTGGTCAGCAGCATTACGCCGGTCGTGTTGCGGTCGAGCCGCCCGACAGGATAAATACGTTCTTTGCAGGCATGCTTCACCAAATCCATCACCGTGCGGCGTTCATTCGGATCGTCGGTTGTGGTGATGAAGTTTTTCGGTTTGTTCAGCAGGACGTAGATTTTTCCTTCGAGGTGTACCGGACGGTCGTGGAAATGCACGGTATCCATGCGTGAAATTTTTGTTCCCAGTTCGGTGACGACTTTGTCGTTGACCTTGACGACACCAGCCTGAATAAATTCGTCGGCTTCGCGCCGTGAGCATACGCCTGCATTTGCCAGAAATTTGTTCAGACGAATCGGTTCGTTCGGGTCCAGCAAGTTTTCTTTATATTTCACCGGTTTAGGCGCAATGAATTTTGTTTTTTTCTTTGCGGGGGCGACCGGACGCAGCGGTCTTTTTGAAGCCGGATATCTCGCCTCTCCCGGCGTTTTGCCTGCATATTGCGGACGGTTGGGGTAGTTCCCGCCGCCGCTATATGGAGGAGGCTGTCTTTGTCCTGTCCGGCTGGCATTTGGATAGGAAGCCGGATAGGACGGGCGGAAGGGACGTCCTTCGGTCGTTTTTTGTCTTTCGTACCTGTCCGCATTGTAGCTTACCCTCTGGGATTCGCTGATGCGCGGACGTTTGCCTGCTGCAGGGCGCGAGGGCGCCGATTGGTGCGGATCTTCCTGTGGATGAACCTGATAACCGTTTTCTTCTTTTACGGCACGATAGATGGGCGTTCTGTCCGGCTCTTTATCGTGCGTACTGATTCGTTCCCGTTGGTTTTTCAGAGAAAATCTGTCCGAACGTGGTTGCATTTTGTCTTTTTTTTCTGATTCCATTGCTTTCACATTGTTTTCAATCTCGCGATTGTTGTTTACTGTTTTAAAATTATTAATTAAGTTAAGATTAGATTATATTCCTGTATAATTATGAGGCGTTATTGCCCTGAGTTCTGCCTTCACGGTGTCGTTCAATTGCAGGGAATCAATAAATTCTCTGATTGACAGGGCTGTGATTTCGCTGTTTGTGCGTGTCCACGTTTTCAGCGCTTCGTATGGTTGCGGGTAGCCTTCTCTTCGCAAAACGGTCTGTATGGCTTCTGCGACCACAGCCCAGTGCGCATCCAGTTCACGTGTTATTGTTTGTCTGTTTATCAGCAGTTTGTTTAATCCTTTCGCAATGCTTTTCAGTGCAATGAGGATATGAGCCAGCGGCACGCCGAGATTACGCAACACCGTCGAATCGGTCAGGTCGCGCTGCAGGCGCGACACGGGCAGTTTCATGCTCAAATGCGTCAGGATGGCGTTCGCCACACCCAAGTTGCCTTCCGCATTCTCGAAGTCAATCGGATTGACCTTGTGCGGCATCGCCGATGAGCCTACTTCGCCTTCCTTGATTTTCTGTTTGAAGTAATCCATTGAAATATATTGCCATACGTCGCGACACAGGTCGGTCAGTATCACGTTTATTCGTCGCAGTCCGTCGAAGGTTGCCGCCAGATTGTCGTAGTTCGATATTTGCGTCGTCCATTCTTCGCGCTTGAGTCCCAGCGTTTCGTTCACGAAACGGTTGGCGAAGGTTTTCCAGTCGAAATCGGGATATGCCGCGTGATGCGCATTGAAGTTGCCCGTTGCGCCTCCGAATTTGGCGGAGATGGGAATGGTTTTCAGTAGGGCGAGCTGTTCGTCGAGACGGTATGCGAATACTTGAAATTCTTTTCCTACACGGGTCGGTGAAGCCGGCTGGCCATGCGTCCTGGCAAGCATGGGAATGTCTTTCCACGCTTCGGCATAACTTTTGACTGTTTCCGCAATTGATTGTATTTCCGGATAGAAGACATCATCGAGCGCCTCTTTCAGCGACAGGGGAACGGCCGTGTTGTTGATGTCCTGCGACGTCAGTCCGAAATGGATAAATTCTTTGTAGCCGTGCAGCGAGAGCGCCTCAAATTTTTCTTTGATGAAATACTCTACCGCTTTGACGTCGTGATTGGTCATACGTTCTATTTCCTTGATACGCAATGCATCGTTGGGCGAAAAATTGAGGTATACCTGTTGCAGCGCATGCTTTGTAGCATCCGTATGCAGCGGTTTCAACTGCGGCACGAAACCTGTCAATGTATAAAAATAGTCTATCTCGACTCGCACACGGTATTTGATTAACGCATACTCGGAGAAATATGAAGCCAGCGCTTCGGCCTTTTCCCTATATCTTCCGTCGACGGGTGAAATAGCTGTTAATGCTGAAAAAGTCATAACCATCAATTTGGGGCTACAAAGATACGGCGTTTCTTTCACAATCGTGCGGTTTTTAGGGTGAAATTAAATGTTAATCTATACAGTAAATAATATAAGAATATTAACAGTGAGGCATTTGATTGCGCAAAGATACATGTAACCGACTGTGTTTTAACGTATAAATTTATCATCTGTATTGATGTGCGGGAGACATACCTGTCGGAAAACCCATGAATCTTTGGATTTTTGAATTTTGAATCTTTTTTGCCGTCAAAAATATTGCATAATTCATATCCTTGTATTAATTTTGCTACGAAATTTAAAAAAATAAAAATCAGAAGAAGAGGTTTCAACATTCATCAAATGAGATGAGGTTGTCAAAAGCTGAAATCATTCGGATACGAAACTCTGTCCAACAGGTGAGAATAAAGAAGACTGGAGGTCATTTCGTGGATAAAAAAGACCGCTTTGTGGACACCGGGAAGTATTTCGTAGATGAGACGTGTTTTTCCTGCAGCAAATTCAGGGCAAGGGCGTATTTTTGCACTCTAAAAAACATAATGACATGAAACAGGAAAATATTTTTGCTGCGTGCTGCCTGCTGCTTTCCCTGACCTGCGGGACTGCGGCGGCAGCCGAAGAATTGATTCGCTCCGAATACAATTACCGTCACTACGGCATTGCCGACGGCTTGCCGACCGAAATTGTTGAATGTGTGTTTCAGGATTCGCGCGGATTTATATGGTTCGGTACCGAACATGGATGCGTATGTTTCGACGGTCATACGTTCAAAAAATACCTGGCAAACAAATCGCTGCCCATAAACAAAATAGAAGAAAACGAACACGGCGAAATAGTCATCTACGGCTATTACTTCATCTACATCCTCGACGTGAAAACCGACCGGCTGCGCATGACGTTCAGGGATCGTAACCTGGATTACAACGTCAACCGTTCGCCCGGATTGCCGCGCGGTTACAGCATCTACATGAAACGCGACACGCGGAAAAACGCCGTTTTCCGACTGCAGGGCGATACCGTTGCCGAATTTTTCAGTCATCCGCTGATTGACGAAATGGAATACGGACAAAGCCTGTATTACGATATACCGTCCCGGTTATTCTATATCCCTTCCGCCGGTGGGAAATTGTATGCAGTCAGCCTCGCCGGCGAACAGAAGGCGGTGTTCCATGATATTTATGTATGCCGGTTTGTGAAAACAAAAAACGAATTGCTGGCCGCAGGTTATGATGGCGTATGGAAGATAACCCCAACCGGCGCCGAACTGAAATATAAATTTGAACAAAGCATCGACCGGCCTGCAATAAACAGCGATGAAGACCTGTTCGTCATCGCCGGCGCCGACGACAACCTTGTTATACGCGACAACAGCGGCGTCCGGCGCTGCTGCAACGGCCGTTTTGAAACCATTATAGACAACATAAACATCCCGCGCTCGCTGATGTTCGACCGCGAAGGCAACCTGTGGTTCACCTCGCGACAGGGCATTTATAACTTTTTCAAATTAGACTTTGTTACGTACAGGGTAAACGCCCAAAATGCCGACATCGTTTACTCAATCGTCCCGATAGAAAAAGACAAAGTCTTTATAGCTACCGGTAACGGCAAACTTATACGCTTCGGAAACGGCCGGTGCGAAGAACTGCACTATCCCCGGCATCCGCAGTCGTCAACGGAATTTTCGTACCGGTCAATACGGATAGGCGACGCTTTTTATTTCACTACCTATTCGGATATCCTGAAATATAAGAACGGGAAATTCAGCTGGCTGGGCGTCGCGCCCGAACAGTATCACGTGGCCTCGTGCCGGCTGAACGAAAAGGAATTTGCGGTTGGCGGATGGGGCAAACTTTTTATACTCGACAACGAGGGAAACAGGATACGCGAAATCTCGCACGTCGATATGCGGCGTTCCACGATATACACCGTAAAGGCGGACGACAAAAACCGCCTCTGGATTGGCGGACACGACGGCATTTGCCGGATCAGCGAGACGGATACCGTCTATTTCTTCGGCGAAAACACCATGAACGCCGAAGCATCCGTGAAAGACGCATCGGGACGTATCTGGTTCAGCTGCGAAAGTCATATCTACTACACCGACGGCGATACGATACGACTGTTTATGGAGTTCCCGAATACCATTATCGCAAACATCTGCTATACGCAAAACAATATGATTGTCGTATCCGACAATACGGGAATACGGATCATCGACCCGGAATCCAAACGCGTGGTATCCTTCGACTACAGCAACGGGTATTCATCAGGCGAGCCAAGCTGGAATACCATGACCGAAGATTACGACGGCAATATATGGCTGGGAACGCAAGGCCCGAACGTGTTAAAGTTTAATCCGTCGAAACTGACGGAACGGAATCACAAACCTCTGCTGTATCTCACTTCGGCGCAGTCTTCGGCAAACAACGTCGACATGTCGGAACTGGAATACGGCGCATCCTTGACGCACAGTCGGCGCAATGTCCGCTTTTCCTACATCGGGCTTTCCTATTCCGACCCGCACGGCGTTCGTTACCGTTACCGCCTGACCGGCTTTCAGGACGAATGGTCGCAGCCTTCGGACGAACGCGAAGTCTCGTTCACCAACCTGTCTCCGGGTCATTACGAATTTCAGGTGATGGCCGGCGCCGGAACGCCCGAAACCGAAACAAACATCCTCTCCTGCGCCTTCTCCATCCGTCCCGCCTTTTGGCAGACGGCCTGGTTCTGGACAGTGGTCGCATTGGCGCTTATGCTGCTGACCGCCGCCGTGACCCTGCGGATACAGCAGCGCCGCAACCGCCGCCTGCTCGACCGCCTCCGCACCGAGAAGGAACTCAACGAACTGCGCATAAGCAGCATCCGCCTCAAAGCCATCCCGCACTTCAACGCCAACGTGCTGGCCGCCATCGAATACTACATCGCCAACCGCACGAAGGAGGAAGCTATGCGTATCCTGGGCATATATTCCAGCTTCACCCTCAAGACCCTGGGCGAGGTGGACAGGGCTTCGCGCCCCCTCTCCGACGAACTTGCCTACGTGAAGATATACCTCGACCTGGAGAAAATACGCTTCATGGAAAAGTTCGACTTCCAAATCGACGTCGAAGAGGGAGTGGACAAAAGCATACAGTTGCCCAATATGATACTGCACACCTACTGCGAGAACGCCGTCAAGCACGGCCTGATGC